>DAORUQ010000063.1:0-2623 GCA_035433265.1 Pseudomonadales bacterium
AGCGTGTCACGCAGTTCCTCGGACACGCCGTCCGCGAGGAAGTCGGTGTCGGCTTCCGCGCTGAGGTTGATGAACGGCAGCACCGCGAGCGTGGGGGCAACAGCCGCCGCCTGGGACTGGGGCGGCGGTTCACTGGTGCGACGGTAGGCCAGCAGCGTGAGGGTGAGTGCGCTGGCGAGAAAGACCAGGCTGAGCGCCCACGCGATGCGTTGCCACAGCGGAGGCACGTAGCGTTGCGGGGATGATGCGCCGCGCTGTGCCCGGGGCGTCGCGGCCTGCGCTTGCGACGCATCGAACAGCGCCACGTAGCCCTTCTTGTGCACGGTGCGTATGCAGTGGTCCGAGCCGTCCGGCGCCAGCGCGTGGCGCAGCGTGCTCACGGCGCGGCGCACCGCCTCGTCGGACACCACCCGTCCATCCCACACGGCGTCGACCAGCTGGTCGTGGCTGAGAGTTTCGCCTGGATGCGCGAGCAGGAACTCGAGCAGGCGTGACACGCGGGGTTCGAGCATGCGCCTTTCCTCGCCCATCGTCAGGAGATGGGTATCGGGATCGAAACACCAGCCGCCGAAGCGGATCTGCCGTGTCATTGCGATCCGTCCCTGTGCGCGCCAGGACAACGAAGGGGAGAACGGGAGTGAGCTCGGGTTCAAGGCGCGGCGAGCCAACGGAGCAAATATGCGCCGGATTGTTCTTTGATTCCACTGCAAATGTGATCGCATGAACTCACAATCAGAAGGGCCCGGTCGCGCGCGCGTCGCAATCGATTGATTTTCAAGAAATCAGAATCATCACGAAAAAATCATGCCGCTCTCCGGCATCCGCGGTCCGATTGTGCTCCAGTGCGCCGGCGGACTGGAAGCTGCGCGTCAGGCGCAAGTGATGGCGCCAGCGATAGCCAGGGGCAGACCTGGGAAGATAAGGAGAGGAGTCATGAAAGGACAAATGCGGCATTGGTTGTTTGCGGCCGGCGCGCTGGCGCTGGGCGCGGCGCTCGGCATTCCGGCACAGGCCGCCAGGAACCCGGAAAACATGACCGTGAGCGGCGCTGCGAAGCGGCCCATGGAACAGGTGCAGACGGCGCGCCGCCAGACGGTCACACGCTCGATCGTGGTGGCGTACGGTGATCTGGACCTGTCGGCACAATCCGGGACGCAGAAGCTGTATGTGCGCCTGCGCGGCGCGGCGCGAACGGTGTGTTCACCACGCGAAACACGTATCACGCGCTTGCGTCGCGAGTGGGCAGAGTGCGTGGACATCGCGCTCGACAACGCAGTGGCTGCGACGGGCATCGAACGGGTCGTTGCGATGCACCGTGACGCGACGGGGCGCGACGTGTCGGTCACCACGCAGCTGGCGGGCTCACCCTGAAATTGCGGGGACAGGGCGCTTTGCCCCGCCCCCGGTTGTTCAGGGTTCAGAGTGTCTTCAGCTCGGCATCGACGAGCGCCGCGTGGCGGCGCAGTTCCTCGGCGCCAGGGGCGTTGGTCACCACCGCGATGCTGGCCTTCGCCGGGTCGAGGTAGGTGGCGCCCACGCGCAGCAGGTCGTCCAGCGTGACCGCGAGCACTTGCGCGCGGAACTCGCGCCGCGCGGCGATCGTGCGTCCGAACAGCGTTTCGTGGAAATGCTTCTTGGCCTCGCCGGCCGGTGAGGCCGGCTTGTCGAGGCTGCTGATCACGCCGAGGATCGCTTCCTCGACCTGCTGCCACTCGTGCTTCGTGTCCTGCAGCCAGGCCAGCGAGGCGTCGAAGTCGTCCAGGGTCGCGCCATGGCGCGGGTCGCGGTACGAGAAGAAGCGGAACGCCGCGATGCCGGCGTCGTGCGAGGCGCCGCCGCCGTAGGCACCGCCCTGCTCGCGGATCGCGCGGTGCAGGAAGCCGTTGCGCAGGAAGCCGCCCAGTACCGTCAGCGCGGCGGCATCGGGATGGCCCATCGGCACGGTGGGGTAGGCCTTGGCGCAGAAGTTCACCTGGGTGCTGGTCTGCCAGATCTCGCGCACCCCGGCGCGCACGGGCGCCAGCGCGAACGGCGCGGTAGTGGTGGCCGCGGCTGTGTCGTGCCAGCAGGCCTGGAGCGCGCCGACCGTGCTGGTCGTGTGATCGGCATCGGTGACCAGCAGCAGCTGGCGCGGTGCGGCGCGCAGCAAGGCGTGCAGCTCGGCCAGGCGCGCCGCGAAGGCGGCGAGCTCGGCGTCGGACTGCAGGGACTTCTCCAGCGCGCGGGTGCGGCGGATACCCTCCAGCCCCGACAGCGTGTGCCCCAGCAAGGCCGAGGGGCTCATGCGGCTCGAGGCCGCCGCCATCGCCAGGCTGTGGCCGCTGCCGGTGATCGACTGGTCGCGGCGCGCGCGCATCTGGCTCAGCAGCTCGCGCAGACGCTGCAGTTCGTCGAAGCGCGCGCTGTCGAGCGTCTCGCGCACCAGGGCGAACATGCTGTCGGCGTTGCGTCCCAGCGCCTTCGAGGAGATCACCAGCACACCCCTGGTCTGCTGCTCGTCGGCCACGCCGCCGCGGATGGTGGTGTAGGCGTTCAGGCCCCCGCTCACCGCGGCCTGCAGAGCCTGCGTCTGCAGGTAGTCGCGCCCGCCGCTGCCGAGCTCGGAGAGGAAGTTGCCGTAGTA
>DAORUQ010000063.1:2723-15658 GCA_035433265.1 Pseudomonadales bacterium
GCGCGCCGGCGCGCGGCCAGTTGCGTGTCGGGGTTCATCACCAGGCGCACGCGGTGCGGGTTGTCCAGCAGCAACTCGCGCACCAGGCGCTTGACGTAGTCGGGATCCTCGATGTCGCGGTGCAGCTTTTCCAGCACCGGCTCGAGGTTCAGCACCGCCACCGGGTCGCCGCGGTGCACGGCGCCCGACATCGCCATCAGCAGCAACTGCAGGCCGAAGGGATAACCGTCGCCGCCGATCTCGCGCTGGTGCAGTTCCAGCTGGTGCAGCACCGCGCGCACCTGCTCGATCGGCACGCCGTTCTCGGCCACGTCGCGCAGCGTATCCAGCACCAGCGCCTCGACCTCCTGCGCCCAGCTGCCATCGCTGCCCTCGAGGCCGCAGCTGAACACGATCTCGCGATTGGAGTCCTCCAGGCCGCACAGCGGCGAGGGCGCGCTGCCGAGCTCGGTGGTCTCCAGTGCCTGCTGCAGCGGCGAGGCGCTGTTGTCGAGCAGGATGCCGTTCAGCAGGTGCGCCTTCAGCAGGTCCTCGAGGCTGGTCGACTTGCCGAGCAGCCAGCCGAGCACGATATGGCTCTTCTCCTCGGGCGCGCCTTCCTCCTCCCAGGCGTAGTATTCCTCGACCGCCACGGGCGCGGCGTAGCGCTTCTCGTCGGGCACCGCGATGTGCACCGGCAAGGCCTCGAAGCGTGCCAGCGCGCGCGACTCGAAACGCTCGTGCAGCTCGGGCACCGCGAGGTCGCCGTAGCTCATGAACACCGCGTTGCTCGGGTGATAGTGCGTGCGGTAGAACTCGCACAGCCCTTCGTATGTCAGGTCCGGGATGTGCTCCGGATCCCCGCCCGAGTTGTAGTGGTAGGTGGTGTACGGGAACAGGTACTTCGACAGCGTCTGCCACAGCGTGCTCGAGATCGAGCTCATCGCGCCCTTCATCTCGTTGTACACCACGCCCTTGAACTGCAGCGGCGAGGACGGGTCCGTCGGTGTCGCGAACTCGAGGCGGTGGCCCTCCTGCGCGAAGTCGTAGGGATCGAGGCGCGCGAAGAACACCGCGTCGAGGTAGACGTCGAGCAGGTTGAAGAAGTCCTTGCGGTTCTGGCTCGCGAAGGGGTAGGCGGTCCAGTCGCTGCTGGTGAACGCGTTCATGAAAGTATTCAGCGAGCGGCGCGTCATCATGAAGAAGGGGTCGCGCACGGGGTACTTCTCGCTGCCGCACAGCGCGGTGTGCTCCAGGATGTGCGCCACCCCGGTGGAGTCCCCGGGCACGGTGCGCAGCGCCACCAGGAACACGTTCTCCGGGTTGTCGGTGGCGATATGGAAATGCTGCGCGCCGGTGACGCGGTGGCGGTATTCCTCGACCACGGCGCCCAGCGCCACGATCGGCTCGCTGCGCACCCACTCGAAGGCCGGGTGGACGGTCGCGGGGGCGGTGCGGGTGGCGGGCATCTGGATACTGTTCATGCTGGGTGGAGTACTTCCGGTAAATTGGTTCGGACTTCGGCAGGCGCGGCAGCGGGGCCGGCAGTGCGGACGGGGCCGGCGCTCTGGCGCTCCCGCTCCCGTCGAGGCGAAGGTTACCAGAGCCGGGAATTCGGGGACAGTTTACTCAGCTGCAATTGGCTAAACTGCACCTGAAATCCGAGACAGGAGAGCGCACGTGACGACCCGTTCAAGGAAGGCGCTTGCCTTCGTTATCCCCGCCTTGCTGTGCAGCGAGCTCGCTCTGGCGCAGGCCGTGGTGCTGAAGGAGTCCGAGCAGAAGACCGAGCGCAAGGCCGGGAAGGAGGCGGGCAAGGAGCCATCCCCGTTCAGCCTGGAGATCAGCGCCGGCCTCCAGGCGGACAGCAACGTGTCCGTGAACGAGCTCGATGCCAACACCGGTGCCGAGGACCAGGCCGCGGTGTTCGACGCCGACCTCGACTACGAACTCGCGCTCGGCGAGAGCACGGAGCTGCAGCTCGGCTACGGACTGTCGCAGACCTCCTACGACGATTTTTCGGAGTTCGACCTGCAGAACCATCTGCTGACGGGCGAGGTCGCACGGGATTTCGGGGATTTCGATGCCGGCGTGGCCTACCGCTACATCCACACCCGGCTGGGTGGCCACGACTACATGAAGACGCAGCAGGCCTCGCCGAGCGTCTCGCGCTTCTTCGGCAGGCGGCTCTTCGCGCGCGCCGAGTACACCTTCAGCGACAAGGACTTCGACGAGATCAACGAGCGCGACGCCACCACGCACGCGGGCGGTGCGGACCTCTACTGGTTCCTGAACGGCGTGCGCACATACGTCGTTCTCGGCTACCGCTACCGTGACGAGAATGCCGAGGATGCGCAGTTCGATTTCGGGTCGAACAACCTCAAGCTGAGGTTGTCACAGCGTTTCCGCTTCCTGGAAAGGGATGCGACGCTCAAGCTCGGCTGGCTCTACGAGCAACGCGACTATTCCTCGGTCACGCCGGCCATCGGCGAGCATCGCGACGACGACCGCAACCGCTTCCAGGCCGAGCTCGAGCTGCCGCTGGGCGAGCGCTTCTTTACCGTGCTCGATTACGAATACGGCGGATTCTCGTCGAACCTCGATTCGGCCGACTACAACCAGCACGTCGCCAGCATCAGGGTGGGGCTGAAGATCTGAGCGGCACGATGAGGCCGTGTCCGAACACCGGGTCGAAGCCGGCCTCCCCGATGTCCTCGGCGCTGCGCTGCAGCGCCGTCAGGCACGCATCGATCGGCCGCACGTCGGCGCAGGACGTCGCGATCACCGCGGTCACGAAGGGCGCTGCCAGCGAGGTGCCCGAAGAGCTGCGGTAGCCCGCCTCGCGGTCGGCGTGCAAAACGTCCACGCCCGGTGCCGCAAAATCCACGTGTGCGCCGCGATTGGCGAGCCGGTAGACCCTCGAACCGTTGACGGCCGTCACCGCGATCACGCGTTCGTAGGCGGCCGGGTAGAGCGGCCGCGCGGCCGGGCCGCGGTTGCCGACGGCCGCGACCACCACGGTGCCGGTGTCGAATGAGCGATCGATGGCCGTCGCGAGGATGGCGTTGCGCGGCCCCGCCAGGCTCATGTTCACGACGGGTACGCGGTTGACGGTCATCCAGTCGAGCGCGCGCACCAGGCTCGAGGTGGTGGCGATTTCCCGGCCGTCGGGGCCGTTGAAGAAGACCGCGCCCGCAAGGACCGCCGCGCCCGGCACCAGGCCGCGATAGCCGGGCGCCTCGCCGACCAGGATCGACAGCACCGAGGTGCCGTGGGCCGAGGGCCGCGGTTGCCCGGGAGGCGTGAAATCCCGGTACTGGACGTTCGCCGCGCGCAGGGCGGGGTGGCCCGCGTCGATGGCGGTGTCGATGAGGCCGATCGGGGCCGACGGCGTCCGCACGCCTGCTGCCGCAGGGAACAGCTCGCCCGGTGAGCCGCCGCCACTCGCAGGCGGCTGCTGGCGGGCTTCGGGCCGGTAGATGTGGTTGTAGTCCACTTCCGCCTGAGGCGCGGCGCGACCGATCGCGGCCTGCGCCGCGGCGATATCGAAGCTCTCGGGCGCCTCCATGGTGGCAAGGACCCGGTCGAGTCCCTCCAGCGGCTCCACGTTTCGCGTGACGTATCCGAGTGCCTCCAGGGCCGCGATATCGTCGCGCGAGGCGATGACCAACCACTCGCCGAGGCTGATCTCGTTGCCCTCGTCGTCTGCGTCGAGGCCGGCAAAGTGCTCCGCGGCGGCCCTGGCAGTCTGCGACGCCTGTCCCGGTTGTACGCTGTTGACCGTGCCGGCGACAGCGGCAGGCCGCGGCGCGGATTCCGTCGCGGCGGCGCCACGCGCCGGCGAGCGCTTGCCGCCGGGTTCGTCCAGCGCGGGTTGGCGGCTGTCGACGACGGCATCGCGGCCCGCATCTTCCGGCGCCGCGTCTTCCATCGCGTCATCGACATCGCTTTCCAGGTCGTCACCAGGCTCGAGTTCGGGCTCGTCATCGAACTCGAGCTCCATGTCGTCCTCGATCTCGCTTTCGAGCTCGTTCTCCATGGCGTCTTCGACGTCGCCCTCGAGATCGTCCTCCACGTTCTCCTCGATATCGGACTCGAGATCGTCCTCCATGTCGTCCTCGACATCCTGCTCCACCTCTGCCTCGAGATCGTCCTCGACGTCGCTCTCGATCTCGTCCTCTACGTCCTCCTCCACATCCTGCTCGACGTCTTCCTCGACATCCGCTTCCACATCCGACTCGACGGCGTCTTCGACGTCTGCCTCCACGCTGTCCTCGACAGCGTCCTCGACGCGGTCTTCCACGTCCGCCTCGACGCTGTCCTCGACATCGGCCTCGACGCGGTCTTCTACCTCTGCCTCGATGCTGTCCTCGACATCGTTCTCGACGCTGTCTTCCACATCCGACTGGATGCTCTCCTCCACGCGATCCTCGACCTCGGCATCGATTTCCTCTTCGACCCGGTCGCTGACCTGGTCCTCGATGTCTTCCTCGACGGCGTCTTCCACCTGCTCGCTTATCTCGTCCTCGGTCTGCGCGTCTATCGCATCCTCGATGCCGTCGTCACCGGCCCAGGCGCGTGCGTGAGCGCCGCCCGGCAGGGGCAGTCCGGGCAGTCCAACCACGAGGATCAGGCCGAGCAGGGCGGTGGGGATGATTCTGTGCATTCGCATCGACAGCGGTTCGTTGGGCGGCTCCGGATGGTGCAGGCGCGTGTATCGGGGGATCCGACCAGGCGGCAAGGCTGCGCCATGTTACCTTAGTAATGAACGTGTGGAGCCGGCACAAAATTCCCCGCGCTGCGTGGAATAAACGCCGGACCTGATTCGTCATCGAGTTAAACGGGACCGGCATGGCACCATCGCGAATGCCCACGGACACCAGGGAATGAACGCCGACGCGCTGCGCCGGGAGCTGCTCGGCTTGCTGCCGCGGCTACGCCGCTATGCGTATGCCCTGACCGGCGCTCGCCACGACGCCGACGACCTGTTGCAGGCGACGCTCGAGCGCCTGCTCGTGAAGGGCGTGCCGGAGGCGGTGGAAGTCGACAAGTGGGCCTTTCGCGTCTGCCGGAACCTGTGGATCGACGAGATCCGCGCGCGCCGGGTGCGCTCGGCGGTGCCGCTGGAGGAGTCGGGTGCGATGGAGCAAACCTTCGATGGGGAAAACGCCCTGATGAGCAAGCTGGCCCTGGCGGAGATCAGTGATGCGATGGACGAACTGCCCGAGGAGCAGCGCGCGGCGCTGTCGCTGGTCGTGCTGGAGGGGTTGTCCTACGCACAGGCGGCCGAGGTGCTCGAGACGCCGATCGGCACCATCATGAGCCGCATCGCACGGGCCCGGGCGGCCCTGTCGAAAGCCTTGCGCGCGGAATCGCCGCCGATCGGCGCAGGCCTGGCAACGGGAGCAGGATGATGATCACGAACGACATGCTGTCTGCGTATATCGACGGCGAGCTCGCGCCGGAGGAGATGGAGCGGGTCGCCCGGGCGATTGCCGCCGACGAGCTGCTAGCCGCGAGGCTGGAGCAGTTCCGCCGCGTCGATCGGCTGCTCACGGAGTTCAGCAGTGCCATCGACGCCCAACCGCTGCCTCCCGCGGTGCTCGCGCTGCTGGAGCCGCCGTGCGCCGATGACGATGCTGCCGCACGCGCCGCGCCCAGGGCGGTGGTGTTGCCCTTGACGCGCCGGCCGCTGCACCGGCGAGCGGCTGCGCTGGCGCTGGCCGCGAGCCTGGTGATGGCGGTGGCGGTCGTGCTGCAGTTCGACGCGCGCGACGGTGCGCCAACCGGCTTCGACGAGCTTGTCCGCGCCGGAGCGGTCGTGCCGTCCAGCCCCCTGCAGCATGTGCTGGAGGAAGTGCCCAGCGACGAAGCCTACGCGGTGGCTGGTGGCACCGGCGTCAAGATCACCCCCGTGCTGAGCTTCGTGTCGAGGGGGCAGGAGTACTGCCGCGAGTTTCGCGTGGATGCCGGGGCGCGCGCCGCGCGCGGCGTGGCCTGCCGTCGCGACGAGCGCTGGGAGACCCTGAAAGTCGTCGCCGCCGAGGCGCGTGGCAGCGACGCGCACTACGCGACCGCGACGGCGGAGACGGACGAGGATTTCGATGCCTTCGTCGATGGCCTGGTGGCGGATGAGCCGTTGGGCGCGGATGCCGAGGCGCGCGCGCTGCACGGCGGTTGGACTCGCTAACCCGGACAGTCGTCCGTGGCCGCCGCGCCGAGGGCGGGCAACTCGACCCGCAAGCCGAACAGCCAGGGCCATCGCTTGCCCGTCACCCAGAGCCGTTGCGCGCCCGCTTCCCACGCAACACCGTTCAGCACGTCGCTGCTCCTGCGCTCGCGTTCGTCCAGCAGGTTTTCCAGCGACAGTTTCCACCGCACGCAGCCGCTGGCCGGATCGATGCCGACCACGTAATCGCTGCGCCACACGTTGGCGACGATCCAGCCGTTGATCCACTCGAGCTCGTTCAGCTGCGCCAGCGGGGTGCTTCCGGCATGCACGGCGAGGCGTCGTGTCACGGAGAAATCCCGCGGATCGCGCCAGGTGAGCACGTTGCTGCCGTCGCTCTGGATCAGTTGCGAGCCGTCGCTGGTCAGTCCCCAGCCTTCGCCCGCGTACCTGAAGGTAGCCCCGGGATGCAGTTGCGGCAGGCTGAAGGATTGCGCCACGCCCTCGCGCCAGGTGAGCAGGAACAGCTGTCCCTGGTGTGGCGCGATTCCCTCGGCGAACCAGCGGCGTGGCAGATCCACCGAGTGCAGCGGCCGCGGCTCGTCCAGGCGGCGCACCACCAGCCGCGATTCGCGGTAGCCCCCGCCGCTCTCCACCAGCAGCTCGCCGGCGAAGGCGATGCCCTGCGTGAACAGCGTGTGGTCGTGCGGCAGGCGTTGCTCGACCGTGAAGGGCAGTCGGGGAATGGCCGCGAGCGGATCGGTGCGGGTGTCGGCCTCCCCGCAGGCGACCGGCGCCAGGCCCGCCAGCACCAGCACTGCCGCGAGCCTGCGCCGGCAGCGGCGCAAAGCCGCCATCACGGCAACTGTCCCTTGATGATGCGGCGGATCAGGAAGCGTGCCGGCGACAGCGTGCGCTGCAGGCGCCGCGACAGCGGTGAGGGCTCGCCCGCGATCGCCGCCGCGATCGCCTCGGCGCACAGCGGTGCGCTGGTCAGGCCGCGCGAGCCGTGGCCCGCGCTGACGTAGAGGCCACGGCGATACGGGCCGATGCGGTCGATCGGCAGGCGCGCGTTGCGCTGCAGGCCGGCGTAGGCCTCGCGGAAAGCCGCGATGTCGGGCACGGGGCCGGCCACCGGCAGGCGATCCGGCGTGCTGGCGCGATAGCCCACGCGTCCCGCCAGCGTCGCGACGTCGATCGATGCCGCATCGAAGTACGGCAGGATTTCCTGCAGCCGTTGCAGGTTGCCGCAGTGTTCTGCGGCGGTGGGCACGAAATCGCCGGCGCCGCGCACGAAGCTGGCGCCGCAACAGATCCGCTCGCCGTACGGCGGCGCCACGTAACCCTCGGCGCAGACCACGCAGCGCGGCGCCGGCGTCAGCGCGGCGCGCGGCAGCAGCGTGATCTGCCCGCGCAGCGGGCTCAGCGGCAATGCGTCGTCGCCCAGCAGTTCGTTCGCTGCGGCGGCGGTGGCGACGATGACCGCGCTGGCCTGCAGTGTCGCGCCGGCGTCCAGCTGCACGCGCCAGCCCGATTCCTCCGCGCTGAGCGCGCTGGCGCGCCAGCCCGGGCGCGTCTCGATCAACGGGTGATCGAGTGCGCGCGCGCAGGCCGCGGGCGGCACGATCCAGCCGCTCGCGGGCAGGTACAGGCCGCCGTGCGCGAGCGGCACACCGGCCAGCGCCGAGGCTTGCGCGGCATCGACCAGCCGCACCAGTCGCGGGTACGCGGCGAAGCGCTCGGCGAGGCGCGCGAGCGCGGCGGCGTCCTGCGGCCCGTGCAGCTGCAGCATCCCGCAGGGCGAGAAACCCTCGCTGTCGCCGGCAAACAGCTCCGCGTAGTAGCGCAGTGCATGCAGGAAACTGTGCAGCGTGAACTCGCCGTGCGGCGTGTCGGCGGCGGGCAGTTGCGTGAACAGCATGCCCTGCGGATTGCCCGAGGCCCCGGCGGCCGGGGCCGCGTGCGCCTCCAGCACCGTCACGCGCCAGCCACGCCGTGCCAGCGCGCGCGCACAGGTCGCGCCCGCGATGCCGGCGCCGATCACGATCGCGCGGCGATCACCCTGTGATGCGGCGGCGGCGAGGTGCCAGGGCGTCTGCGTTGGCGGCTGCGGCTCGGGGGCGGACTTGGCGCCGAACACGCCGGTCAGCATGTCGCGCTTGCGGCCGAATCCGGGTACGCGGGCGAGCGTGACGCCGTGCATGGCGAGGGCGGCGCGCACCGCGGCGGCAACGGTGAAGGTCGCCAGCGTGGTGCCCGGTTTGCTGAGCGCCGCCACGCGCCGCATCACCGCGTCGTCCCACATCGCGGGGTTGCGCGCCGGTGCGAAGCCGTCCAGGAACCACGCGTCGGCCTTGACGGCCAGTTCCGGATGCGTGTCGGCGCCGTATTGCTCCAGCGCCTCGCGCACGTCGCCGATATACAGCTGCAGGCTCACGCGGCCAGCGTCGAATTCCAGCGTGTGCAGCCCGGGCAGCAGCGGCGGCCAGGCGCCGAGCAATTGCCGCGTGAAGGGATCCAGCTCCGGCCAGCGTTGCAGCGCGCGCGCGAGCGACCCTGCTTCGAGAGGAAATGCCTCGAGGCTGCGGAACACCAGTCGCGCCCGCGCCGGCGCGACGCGCTGCCACAATTGCCAGGCGAGCAGGAAGTTCAGCCCGGTGCCGAAGCCCGTCTCGTGGATCACGAACAGCGTGCCCGGCGCATCGGGCAGCGCGGCCCAGCGCGCGGCGAGCCTGTTGTGTTCGAGGAACACGTACCGCGCCTCGGCGCTGCCGTCGTCGCGGCTGTAATAGACGTCGTTGAACTCGCGCGAGAACGGCGTGCCGTCCGCGAGCCATTCGGGTTCGCTGGCGCGCGGCGTGGCAATCGGTGGGGGCAGGTCGCTGGACATCGGGCGGATGATAACCCGGCGCACCGGCGGCGGCACCGCAGCGCAGGCCGGAACGCTGCCGGCTGCACCTATACTGTGCCGATGATGCGCTTGCGGCCCCTGATCCTGTTGCTCGCCTGCCTCGCGGGCGGCACCTCTTACGCGGCGCCCGGGGAGGCGGTCGATGCCGCATCGGGCACGGTGCGGCTGCTCCTGAGCGCCGAGCCGCCGAGCCTCGACTCGGTGCGCGCGACGGACCAGGTGAGTTTCTTCGTGCTCTCGCACCTGATGGACGGGCTGCTGCAATACGACGCCGACAATCGCCTCGCGCCGGCACTGGCCGAGCGCTGGGAGCTGCGCCCCGACGGCGCGACCTTCTGGCTGCGCCGCGGCGCGACCTGGGAGGACGGCGCGCCCGTCACCGCGCACGACTTCGTCCATGCCTGGCGCGAGGTGCTGCGCCCGGCGAACGCCGCACCCTACGCCTCGCTGCTGTACCCGGTGCGGAACGCGCGCGCGATCGCCTCGGGCGAGCTGGCGCCCGAGAGCCTTGGCGCCACTGCGCCGGAGGACCACCGCCTCGAGGTCGTATTCGGGCAGCCCTGCGCCTGGTTCCCCGCGCTCACGGCCTTCATGACGCTGCTGCCGCTGCGCGCGGACTTCCATGCCGCCCAGGGGGGGCGTCATGCGGCCGACGCGGGCAGACTGCTCGCGAACGGCCCGTTCCGCCTCACCCGCTGGGTGCACGGCGCGCAGCTGGTGCTGGAGAAGAACCCGCGCTACTGGAATGCCGGCGCCATCCGCCTGCAGCGCATCGAGGTGCCCTACATCACCACGGATGCGCAGGCCGAGCTGAACCTGTTCCTGGACCGCCGCATCGCCATGGCGAACATCGCGCCGGACTCGGTGCGCCAGGTGCTGCTCGAGCGCCAGCGTCTGCGTCGCTTCGCCGACGGCTACGTGCATTTCCTCACGTTCAATTTCCGCGACGGCAGGCCGACGCAGAACCTGCGGCTGCGCCGCGCGATCCAGGCGGCGCTGGATCCGGGCGAGATCGTGAACCGCGTGCTGCGCATGCCGGGCCTGCGGCCCGCCGAATCGCTGTTTCCCTCGGTGCTGCGTGGTCGCGAGCGCGCGTTCGTGGACGAGTACCCGTTGGCCGCGCCGGCGCGCGGGGATGCGATCGCGCAGCGCGAGTTCGCCGCCGCGCTCGCCGAGTTGGGCGTGACGGAGCTGCCAGCGCTGCACCTGCTGACCGGCGAGGCGCCCACCGCGCTGCGCATCGGCGAATACGCGCAGGCGCGCCTCGCCGAGACGCTCGGCGTGCGCCTGCGGCTCGATCGCCAGATCACCAAGCAGCGCCTGCAGCAGATGGCGCGCGGCGACTTCGACATCGCGCTGCAGAACTGGGGGCCGGATTTCGACGATCCCGTCACCTTCGCCGAACTGCTCGCCTCCGGGAACCCGCTCAACCGCGGCCAGTACCGCAGCGCCGGTTACGACCGCTGGCTCGGCGTGGCGCTGGGCTCCACGGAGCAGGCGCAGCGGCTCGCCGCGTTCGATGCGCTGCAGCGGCTGGTGCGCGACGAGGCGCCGCTGATTCCGGTCTACGAGAACGCGCGGCTCTACGTGCAGCACCCGGCTTTGCAGGGCGTGGTGCGCGCGCCGTTTTTCGGCGATCCGAACCTGCGCCACGCCTGGATCGGGACGCGCTGAATGCCCGGCGTGGCTGCCTGCGCGGCGTTGCACTATGATCGGGCGCTCACTGGCTGCCGGTTCCCCGCATGAGCTTCCCGCTGCCCGATCCCGAGCTGCTGCGCATCGTCGCGCTCGCCTGCGGCATGAGCGTCACGCTGCTGGGCGCGGGCCACGCGCTGCTCACCAAGCGCGATCCGCGCAGCGCCGCCGCGTGGGTGAGCCTGTGCGTGTTCTTCCCCGTGGTCGGAGTGCTGGCGTACCTCGCGCTCGGCAACAACCGTATCCGCACCCGCGCGCGGCGCCTGCACGCGCTGCCGCCGCACGAGCAGCCCGCGCCGCCGCCGGCGCGCGAACACGTTGCCGCCGAGCACCTGATCGCGCCGCAGTACCGCAACCTCGCCTATCTCGGCCTCGCGGCCAGCGGCAACGAACTGCTGACGGGCAACAGCGTCGAGGCGCTGTACTGCGGCGAGAACGCCTATCCCGCGATGCTGCTCGCGATCCGCGAGGCGCGCCGCCATGTCTATCTGGCGACCTACATCTTCGACTCGCGCGGCATCGGCGCCGAGTTCGTCGAGGCGCTGGGCGCGGCGCAAGCGCGCGGCGTCCAGGTGCGCGTGCTGCTCGATGGCTTCGGCGAGTTCTACTCGCTGCCGCGCGTGGGCTGGCGGTTGCGCGCCGCCGGCGTGACGACGGCGCGCTTCCTGCAGCCGCGGTTGTGGCCGCCTAACTTCACGCTCAACCTGCGCAACCACCGCAAGATCCTCGTGGTCGACGGCGAGCTCGCCTTCACCGGCGGCATGAACATCCGCAACAAGCACATCGCGGTGCGGGGCGTGCGCCCGGCCGATGTGATCGATGTGCACTTTCGCCTGCGCGGACCGATCGTCACGCAGATCGAGGAGGTGTTCGCGGCCGACTGGCTGTTCAGCACGCGCCAGGCGCTGCCCCCGCCCCCGAGCGTGGCGCCGGTGACGATGCTGCCGGAGGAGGCCGAGTGCCGCGTGATCGTCGACGGCCCGAACGAGGATCTCGACAAGCTGCTGTGGGTGCTGGTGGGGGCGATCTCGGCGGCTCGATCCAGCATCCGGATCATGACGCCGTACTTCCTGCCGCCGCCCGAGCTCGCCGTGGCGCTGCAGACGGCCGCGCTGCGTGGCGTCGAGGTGACGATCGTGCTGCCGGCGCACAACAATTTCCCTTTCATGACCTGGGCCACGACCCACATGCTCGGCGAGCTGCTGAAGACCGGGGTGCGGGTGCATTTCTACACCGGTCCCTTCCTGCACACCAAGCTGCTGCTGGTCGATGACTACTACGCACAGATCGGCTCCTCGAACCTGGACCCGCGCAGCCTGCGGCTCAATTTCGAGATTGCGGTCGAGATCTACGACCACGTCTTCGGGCGCGGCGTGGCGGTGCATTTCGCCGAGATGCTCGCCACATCGCGCGAGCTGTCCTTCTCTACCTGGCAGGAGCGCAGCCTGCCGCGGCGCCTGCGCGATGCCGTGTTCTGGGTGTTCTCGCCCTACCTGTAGCCGCGGCGGGGCGGATCGGCTAACGTAGGCGCCCCCGAACAGACCCCCGGAGAGGGACCAGTCCGACATGAGCCAGAGCCAGTCCGTCAGCATGGAATCGCAACGGTTTTTCACAGGGGCACTGAACGTGCTCCATGCGGGGTTCATCAGGGCGTCGCGGGCGCAGGCGAAACGCCACTACGCGCGCGTGCACGGTGGCGGGGTGCTGGAGCTGGCGAAGCTGAAGCTGGGTGACGGTTCGGACCTGCTGTTCCGCGTGGCGCTCGACCAGAGCGAGTTCCGTGGCAAGCTCGACTTCGCGACCTTCCGCAAGGCCCTGGTGCAGTTGCTTGCCAAGCTGCAGGACCGCATCCGCTTCAAGGGCGAGCTGAACATCTACCGCAACGATGAAACCGGCGCGATGCTGCTGAACCTGCCCTCGATCCTCACCGAGGACGGGCGCACCAACGTGATGATGCTCGGCGTGGACCCGCCCGAACCGGGCGTGGTCACGCTGCGCCTGCAGTTCCTCGACCCGGAGCAATTCAGGCAGCCGGCAGCGACGGCCTAGCTTCTGCGCAGGTCCGCATTCATGCGGACATTGTTTCCACTGTAGATGCGGCTGAAGAGGGTGTCGCAAAAGCCATTACGTTGCGAGCGAGCGGCTTGGTGCGTCGCTGGCTGTGCTGCCCGCCATTGTCCT
>DAORUQ010000064.1:0-15478 GCA_035433265.1 Pseudomonadales bacterium
GATACTACGTGGCTTCTGCCGGTGAGTGCATGCGCATCGAATCCCTGTTCGTCACACAAGTTTATGCAGCGCGGCTGCAACACGCGCGCAGCCGGCTCAATGCACGGTTGTTGCTGGAATGCCTGCAGTTGCGCCACGACGATGCCGCGGGCCGCCGCTGGTCGGCGCAGAACTACGCCGGCGGGTATACCTCTTACGGCTCGGCGAGCCGCATGCACGAGCGCTCGCCGACCTTCGCAGCCCTGGCGCGCCGCATCGATCGACACGTGCGGGCCTACGCGCGTGCCCTCGCGTTCGACATCGACGTGCGCAGGCTCGCGATGACGGACTGCTGGATCAACATCATGCCGCGTGGCGTCGCGCATGGCGCGCATCTGCATCCGCTATCGCTCGTGAGCGGCACCTACTACGTACGTACCCCGTCGGGCTCGGCAGGGCTCAAGTTCGAGGACCCGCGCCTCGAGCGCTTCATGGCCGCGCCACCGCGACGGCGTACCGCCCGCCGCGAACTGCGGTGCTGGGTGGGGGTGCCGGCAAGAGCGGGCAGGGTGGTGCTCTTTGAAAGCTGGCTGCGACATGAGGTCCCGGCCGGTCGCACGGCATCCGAACGTGTCAGTATCAGTTTCAACTATGGTCTCAGGTGAGCACGATGAGTGAAGGTCCCCGCTTCGTCCCCTTCGCATATGGGTTTCGCCCCTTCTTTCTCGGTGCCGGGCTCTTCGCCGTGATCGGGATCGCCGCATGGGTCTGGATCTACGTCAGCGGGAGCACGCCGCTCGGCGAACTGCCGCCGTTTCTGTGGCACGGCCACGAAATGCTTTACGGCTTCATCTGCGCCGCGATCGCGGGCTTCCTGCTCACTGCCGTGCCCAGCTGGACAGGTTCACGCGGGTTTGCCGGCACACCGCTCGTGATCCTGACGCTGCTGTGGCTCGCGGGGCGCGTCGCGTTTGCGACGGCGGCCGCACTGCCGCCGCTGTGGCTTGCCGTTGCAGAGCTCTCGTTCCTGCCGATGCTCGCCTTCCTGATCGGGCGCTCGCTGCTGCGCGAACGCAATCGCAACTTTCCGATGCTGATCATCGTCGCAGTGCTGTGGGGGATCGACGCGTGGTTCCTCTATGCGATCACGACCGGAGACTTCACGCTCGCGAGCCGCGCGTTGCGGGTCGGCATCGGTGTCGTCGCGCTCCTCATCACCGTGATCGGCGGGCGCGTCGTGCCGAACTTCACGGCGAGCGCGCTGCGTCGTCGCGGTATTGCCGTCGAGATCAGGAGCCGCGTCCTGGTCGAGCGTGTGACGATCGCATCGATGGCGCTCGCGGTCGCGATCGACGCCGTGGCACCCTGGCACTGGAGTGCTGCGGCGGTGGCAGGCGTCGCGGCGATTGCGCATGCCGTGCGCCTGTCCGGCTGGCGGAGCCTGCGGACCCTTGCCGAGCCCATCGTATGGGTGCTGCACGCGGCCTATGTGTGGCTGCCGATCGGGCTTGCTCTCAAGGCGATCCACCTCGGCACCGGTGCTGCCTGGGCGTTTCAATGGCAGCACGCGCTCACGGTCGGTGCCGCGGCCACGATGATTCTCGGGGTTACCACACGCGCGGCGCTCGGTCACACCGGGCGCCCGCTCATCGTGTCGCGCGGGATCGGCATCGCCTATGTCCTGCTGCTGCTCGCGGCGCTGGTGCGCGTATTCGGACCCGCGTTGCTGCCCGCCAGCTACATTGCGACGATCGAGACGGCGGCGATCCTGTGGATCGTCGCATTCACCATCTATCTCGTGATCTACGCACCGATCCTCACGCTGGCGCGCGTGGATCAGAAGCCGGGGTAGCTCAGGCGTCCGGGCGCGCGAAGAGTGCGCTCGCGCGCTGGCAGATTGCCGCCACCGCCGGATGGTCGATCTCCCGGCGCAGCGTCACGGCGAAGAACTCTGCTTCGACGGGCCTCGCGGAGCCGAGCACGGCGAGCTCTGAGGTATCCCGGAACTGCCCGCCGATCACGTCGGGTACCGGGATGAGCCCGTTGCCCGCGCGCGCGAATTCCCGCAGCAGCGCATAGTCCTCGAATTCCCCGATCACGAGTGGGCGCAGATTCTGTCGCTCGAACCACTGGTCGAGGGCGCGGCGGATCGCTGTATCTTCAGTCGGGAGGAGCACCGGAGCGCCGGCGAGCGATGCCGGGAAGCGTGCCTGCAGGCGCTTCACGAGCGCGCGGCTTCCCATCCACGATACGCTGCTGCCGCCAAGCCTGTGGTTGTGCGCGCGGATGCCGAGGCCGGCAGGCACTGGGGCATCTGACAGCACGACGTCGAGATCCTGTACGGCGAGTCCTGCAGTGAGTCGCTCGAGCGTGCCTTCGTGACAGGCAAGGTGTACCCGGCGCCCGAGCACGAGGGCCGGGGCGATCAGCCGCTGCGCAAGCTCCTTCGGCACGACGTCGTCGATGCCGATTGCGAGACGCAGCGGACGCGCAGAGGGCCCGGGCGCAAGCGCATCCACCAGTTCGCGGCCCAGCCGGAAGATGTCTTCTGCGTAGCGAAAGGCAGTGCGACCGGTGTCGGTGGGGACGAGGCGCCGGCCTGCCTTCACCAGCAGCTTCTCGCCGAGACGCGTCTCGAGCGTGCGCAGTTGCGCACTGACTGCCGGAACGGAGAGGTTCAGCTCACCCGCCGCTTTGGTGAGACTGCCGGCACGCACAACGGTCCAGAAATAATACAGGTGTTGGTAGTTGAGGCGTTTTGCGGGGCTCATGACACTTCCAGAAAATGAAACACAGCGTCAAGTTAATTATAATGGATTTAACTGACGGATTCAGCTAAACAGGGACTCAATCCTTTGGAGCTGGACATGAGACAGAACCCGATCCTCGTGAGTGAGTCGGATGCCGATCGGCTGCGCGCGTTGCTCGGTGCCCGGGATGACTCTGCGCACGACCAGGCCCACCTGCACGAACTCGAGGCCGAACTCGAGCGTGCGATCGTGCGCCTCGCGGACGAAGTGCCGCCCGACGTGATCACGATGCAGGCGCGTGTGCGCGTGCGCGATCTCGCGACCGGCGCCGAAGAGGAGTACACGCTCGTGCTGCCGGCGGAAGCCAATATCGCGGCGCGGCGCATCTCGGTACTCGCACCACTCGGCACGGCGCTGCTCGGTTACCGCGAGGGTGATGAAGTCGAATGGCGCATGCCCGGCGGGCTGCGGCGCCTGCGCATCCTCAAGGTCACGCGCGAACTCAGCGATCCAGCGGCAGCGGCACCTGCCGAACCACGTGGCGCAGGACGAAGCTCGACTCCACGCGCGCCACTCCCGGCAGCTTCGTGAGCACCGTGCTGTGCAGCCGCTCGAGGTCGGCCGCATCGCGGGCGATCGCGATCAGCTCGTAGTCCCATTGCCCGGTCGTGAGGAAGCAGTCGAGCACGTTTGGCACGGCCTGCACCGCACGCTCGAACGCGTTGAAATCGCGGTCGGTCTGGCTCTTGAGCGTGATGCGCACGAGCACACGCACGGTGAGGCCTACAGTGCCCGCGTCGATGCGGGCGCCGTAGCCGCGGATGACGCCCGCTTCCTCGAGGCGGCGTGTGCGGCGCAGGCAGGCGGACTCCGACAGGCCGAGGTGAGCGGCCAGCGCCGCATTCGTCGCCCGGCCATCGCGCTGTAGCGCCGCAAGAAGCCGTCGATCAACGCCGTCCATGCGCAAGATTATGGCGCATGCGGCGCTCTACTGTCTTGTAAGTGGCAGCGCCTGCGGCGGGTCCGGTTGCAGAATGCGACTCCACATCCCCGGGGGAGTCGGGCCATGAAGATCGGCGTGCCGCGCGAAATCAAGAATCACGAGTACCGCGTCGGACTCGTCCCCGAGGCCGTCAGAGGGCTCGCGGCGGCCGGGCACGAAGTCACGGTGGAAACGGGTGCCGGCACCGCGATCGGCTTCAGCGATCAGGACTATGCTGCCGCGGGCGCGCGGGTCGCGGCGGGCGCCGAAGAAACCTTCCGCGGCGCGGAGCTGATCGTCAAAGTGAAGGAGCCGCAGCCCGAGGAGTGCCGGCGCCTGACGCGTGACCATGTGCTCTTCACGTACCTGCACCTTGCCGCCGATCGTGCGCAGGCGGAGGCGTTGATGGCCTCCGGCTGTACGGCGATCGCCTATGAAACGGTCGTCGGCCCGGATGGCTCGCTGCCGTTACTCATGCCGATGAGCGAAGTCGCCGGACGCATGTCCGTGCAGGTCGGCGCGCAGTATTGCACCAAGGCGTTCGGTGGCCGGGGTGTGCTGCTCAGCGGGGTTCCCGGTGTTGCGCCGGCGCGCGTGGTCGTGATCGGCGGTGGTGTATCGGGCAGTCACGCGGCCGAAATGGCCGTGGGCCTGCGTGCCGATGTCACGATCTTCGAGCGTTCCGTGCCGCGCCTGCGCGAACTCGATCAGCTCTTTGCCGGGCGCGCGCGCGTGCTGTTTTCCTCGCCCCAGGCAATCGGGGCAGCCCTTGAGGGCGCGGACCTGCTGATAGGAGCTGTGCTGATTCCCGGCGCAGCGGCGCCGCGGGTCGTCACCCGTGCGATGTTGCGGCGGATGGGAGCCGGCGCGGTCGCGGTCGATATCGCGATCGATCAGGGCGGCTGTCTCGAGACGAGCCGCCCGACCTCGCACGCCAACCCGACCTACGTAGACGAAGGCGTAATCCACTATTGCGTGACAAACATGCCCGGCGCGGTGCCACGCACGTCGACCTTTGCGCTGAACAACGTGACGGTGCCCTATGTGCACCAGCTCGCAGCCCACGGCTGGCAGGAAGCCACCGCGCGCGATCCGGGTTTGCGCGAGGGCGTGAATGTCACCGCCGGTCGCATCGTGCACCCGGCCGTGCAGCGCGCATTGCAGTGATGTAATGCGCGTACGTCCCGTCGCCAGTGCGGAACGATCAATGCCGCTACGGGTCGAATGGGCATGGGTCTCTTGTTTCCGCAGCTGCCGTTCGGATTCGACGATCTTGAGCCGGCCATGTCGCAGGACGCTTTGTCGTTGCACTTCACGCGGCATCACCTCGATCATTTCGAACGCGCCTCGGCGCTCGCGCGTCGCGTCGGACTTGATCACCTGACGCTCGATGAACTCGTCGTCAGCGCAAGTCGCGCGTCGCGCCTGCACACTCTCTATCGACACTCGGCGGAAGCCTGGAACCACGCCTGTTTCTGGCGGTCGATGCGCGCGGGTGGCGGTGGAGCCGCTTACGGTGCCATCGGCGATTGCCTTCGCCAGCGTTTCGGCAGCCACGAGCGCTTCGCGCGCCGGTTTCATGGCGTAGCGGCCACCCTGTTCGGCAACGGCTGGCTCTGGCTCACCTGGAAAGGGGATCGCATCCGGCTGCTCACGACGGGCGCAGGTGACACCCCGCTCGTGCGGGGTCACATCGTGCTGCTCGCGGTCGACTTGTGGGAACATGCTTACTATCTCGATCATCAGAACCGCCGCGGTGCCTGGCTGCGTACGTTTCTGGACGAACTGGTCGACTGGGACAGGGTCAACAGGGTGCTCGAAGGCAGAGAGGAGTCCGCATGATTCGCGCCAAACGTGTCTACGAGGACCCCGCGCGCGGTGACGGACGCCGCTTTCTGGTCGAGCGCCTGTGGCCCCGGGGCATGAAGAAGGAGGCGCTCGCTGCAGAGGCCTGGCTGAAGGATGTCGCGCCGAGCGCAGCGCTGCGGCAGTGGTACGGGCACCGCGTCGAGCGCTGGCAGGAGTTTCGCCGCCGCTACCGCGAGGAGCTCACGGTGCATCCGGAGACGTGGGCAACCCTGATGTCCGCCGCGCGACGCGGCAATGTCACGCTGCTCTACAGCGCGCACGACGTCGAGCACAACAGCGCAAAGGTGCTGGGCGATTTTCTCACGGCGAGGATCAGCCGGTCGCAGCGATGAAGCTCGCGACTCGCGGGCCGTTTGATCTCGAGGCGACCGTTCGGGTGTTGCAGCGCCGGCCGACGAACCGGGTCGATGTGTGGACGGATGGTCGCTATCGACGGGTGTTCGAAACATCCCGCGGCCTTGCGCTGGCCGAGGTCGTCGATCGCGGCAGCACCGACGCGCCAGACCTGCGCTTGCTCGTGCGTGACGCCAGGGGGAACGCCGCGGTGCGCCGTGAAGTCGCGCGCACGCTGCGGCGTCTGCTGGGACTCGACATCGATCCCGCGCCGTTGCACGCGCGGGCGGCAGGCGAGCCGGCGATCAGGGCCGCAGCGCACGCGCTGCGCGGCCTGCGACCTCCGCGTTTCGCGAGCCTCTTCGAGGCGTTTGCGAGTGTCGTTCCGTTCCAGCAGGTGAGCCTCGACGCTGGCGTGGCTGTGGTTGGACGCGTGGTCGAGAAGTTCGGTGCGTGGGTGGAGCACGGCGGCGAACGCCATCGGGCCTTTCCAACTGCCGTGGCGATCGCCGCTGCGCGGCCGGCAGCGCTGCGTGCCTGCGGGCTCTCCGCACAGAAGGCAGGCACGCTGCAGGCGGTGGCGGCGGTGATTTCGCGTGGCGAGCTGCACGAAGAGCAGCTCGAGGCGCTCACGACCGCTGATGCGATCGCACGCCTCACGGCGCTCAAGGGCGTGGGCCCCTGGACGGCCGGGCTCGTATTGCTGCGTGGCTGCGGCCGGCTCGACGTGTTTCCACCAGGCGATGTGGGTGCGGATCGCAACCTGCGCGCACTGCTTGGCACGCAGGATGAGCGCAAGGTCCGGGCTGCGATCGCCCGCTTCGGAGATCTCCGTGGCTACCTCTATTTCTGCGCGCTCGGCGGCAGTCTCATTGCGAGGGGCCTGCTGACGGTCTCTGGCGACAGCTGGACGCGTGTCAACCGCGACGCCCATAGTCCGTTCTGAGGTTCGGACGACTCGTTCGCAGGGAGAATGCCATGGGCTCGTTGTTGCTCGGATCGCGGCCGCGGCTCGCGCTGGTCATGGCGGCCGGCCTGCTCGCCACCGCCTGCGGGGGCTCAGGCAGTCCAGGTGGCGACAATCCTCCACCACCCCCACCGCCCCCACCGGCGGGCGTCAGCAAGACAGAGGCCTTCGCGTTCCTCAATCAGGCGACCTTCGGCGCGACCGAAGCCGAGGCCCAGCGTCTGCAGTCGCTCGGCGATGCGAGCAACGCCTACGCGCGCTGGATCGATGCACAGCTGCAGCAGCCCGTCTCGCTGCAACTGCCACACGTGCAGGCGGTGTATGCCACGTTGCCGCAGCCCGTGCAGAACATCGGCCGCCTGAACAACGATCGCGTCGACATCTGGTTTCGCAATGTCGTCAATGGTCCGGACCAGCTCCGCCAACGCGTGGCTTTCGCGCTCTCCGAGATCATGGTGGTCTCGCAGCAAAGCGCGCTGCAGAACACCCCGTATGCGCTCGCCGACTATTACGACCTGCTCGCCCGCGACGCATTCGGTGATTTTCGTCAGCTCATGGAGGACGTGACCCTGCATCCGGCGATGGGCGTCTACCTCTCGATGCTCGGCAACCAGAAGCCCGATGCCGCACGCAACATCCGCCCCGACGAGAACTACGCGCGCGAGCTGATGCAGCTGTTCACCATCGGACTCGTGCAGCTCAACCTCGACGGCACACCCGCCACGGATAGCGAGGGACAGACGGTTCCCGTTTACGATCAATCCGTCATCGAGGGATTTGCGCACGTTTACACCGGCTGGAACTGGGCGGGCGCCGCAAGCTTTGGCCAGGCGCGCCCGTCGCTGCAGAACCAGGTGCAGCCGATGCAAGCCTATGCCGTTCAGCACGACCCCGGGGCGAAGAAGCTGCTGAGCTATGCGGGCGCGGCACTCGTCGGGATTCCGGCGCGCAATCCGGCGGACCCCGCGCGGGATCTCGACGATGCGCTCGACAACATCTTTCACCATCCGAACGTCGCGCCCTTCATCTCTAAACAGCTCATACAGCGGCTCGTGACGAGCAATCCCTCGCCGGCTTATGTCCAGCGCGTCGCGCAGGTGTTCAACAACGACGGCACGGGGCGCAGGGGCAATCTCGCCGCCGTGGTGCGGGCCGTTCTGCTCGACGCGCAAGCGCGCAGCGCTCCGGATGCAACAACTGCGGGCAAGCTGAAGGAGCCGTTGCTGCGCGTGACCCAGCTCTGGCGCGCGTACGGGGCGCGCTCTCAAAGCGGCCGCTACAACGTGCAGAGTCCTGCCGCCGTGGCGGGGCAGGGGCCGCTGCAGGCACCTTCCGTGTTCAATTTCTTCAGTCCTTTCTACGCGCCACCCGGCGAGGTGGCCGATCGGGATCTCGTCGCGCCCGAGATGCAGATCACGACCGAGTATCTCGCGACGCTGCTCACGAATTACTTTTTCGTACAGACCTTCTGCTACACCTCGGCGCCGGTCACCGGTTGCCCCGCCGTGCGGCCCGAAGTTCGCACCGATCTCGTGTTCATCGATGTGAGCGCTGAAATGGCGCTCGCCAACGACCCGGCGGCCCTGGTGACACGCATTGCCGGCAAGCTGCTCGGTGGAGAGATCTCCGGCACGCTCGCGGCACAGGCCCGCGCTGCCATCGAGCGTGCACCGGCGAGCCTCGGCGGACTGAAAGTCGCCGAAGCCTTGTATCTCATCGCGAGCTCGCCCGAGTTCGCAGCGCAGCGCTGAAGGGGCTCCCCATGAACCGCAAACTCTTCGTGAAGCGTCGCCAGCTCCTGAAACTCGCGGCTGCGGGCGGGATGGCTTATGCCTTCGGCCGGCTGCCGGATGCCGTGTACGCGCAGGCCGTCAATGCGTACGCACGATTCGCCGACTACAAGGCGCTGGTGTGCGTGTTCCTCTTCGGCGGCAACGACTCGTGGAACATGGTCGTGCCGCGCAGCGCGGCCGAGTACCAGGCCTACCAGCTCGCGCGCCAGAATCTCGCAGTCGACCAGGCGAGCCTGCTGCCGATCACGCCGGTCGCACCGCTGCCGAACGGCGCCGCGATCGGCCTGCATCCATCGATGCCGGAAATCGCGACACTCTTCGAGCAGGACGCCGCCTGTGCCCTCATCGCGAACGTGGGGCCGCTCATCACGTCCACTTCGCTCGCGCAATATCAGGCACGCTCCGTGCCGCTGCCGCCACAGCTCTTCTCCCACAATGATCAGCAGGATCAGTGGCACTCGCTGCGTGGACTTGCGCAGGCGAATACTGGCTGGGCCGGACGCATCTCCGATGCGCTCGGCACGCAGACCGGACCGGCGATTCCGCTCAATGTGTCGCTCTCGGGGCAGACTCTCTTTCAGGCCGGGGAGAGCGCGGGTTCCTACGTCATCGGCCCGACGGGCCCGGTCGAGTTCTTTGGCCTTGACGGCACAGATGCGCTTTCCGTCGCGCGCAAGAGCGGTTTCGAGGCGGTCGCACGCGCCGCCTACGGCACCCTTTACGAGCGTGCGTATGCGGGAGTGCAGCAACGCGCGCTCGATTCCGCCCAGGCGGTCAATGCGGCGCTCGCGACCGTGCGAGCACCGAATCCCGTGCCGTTCGCCACACCCTTTCCGCCATCGCCACTCGGCACGCAATTGAAGACCGTCGCCGAGATGATCGCGGTGCGGGGCACGTTGCAGGCCTCACGCCAGATCTTCTTCGTCGCCACGGGCGGCTTCGATTCCCACGACGATCAGGCGCAGGACCAGCCGGGATTGCTCGCGAACGTGAGCGCGTGCCTCGATGCGTTCTATCGCGCAACGGTCGAGATGGGCATTGCGCAGAGTGTCACCGCATTCACCCAGTCGGATTTCGGGCGCACCCTGACTTCCAACGGTGATGGTACCGATCACGCCTGGGGTGGCGTGCAACTCGTCGTCGGTGGCGCGGTGCATGGCAAGAGTGTCTACGGCAGCTATCCGGTACTGCGCCTCGGCGCGACCCTCGCAGCGGATGGCGCCGACGATGTCGGCGGTGGACGCTTCATTCCGACGACTTCCTCCGACCAGTATGCAGCGACGCTGGCGCGCTGGTTCGGTGTGCTCGACGCGGATCTGGCGCGCATCGCGCCCGGCATCGACAACTTCACGCAGCGTGATCTCGGCTTCATGAGCTGACGTGTGCTACAAGTGCGCGCGACATGGAGCATTCTCCGTCGCTCGCGCTGATCGTCCTGCTGCCGTTCCTTGGCAGTCTTTGTGCTGCATTCCTGCCCTCCAATGCCCGCAATGCCGAGTCGTGGCTCGCGGGCGGGATCGCGCTTGCGTGCACGGTGCTCACCCTCGGCCTCTACGGCCGGGTGGCAAGTGGCGCCGTCCTGCACTTCGTGTTGCCCTGGCTGCCCCAGGCAGGCCTCGACTTCAGCCTGAGACTCGACGGGTTCGCCTGGCTCTTCACGCTGCTCGTGTCGCTGATGGGTACGCTGGTCGTGATTTACGCGCGCTACTACCTGTCGCCGCAGGATCCGGTGCCGCGCTTCTTTTCCTTCCTGCTCGCCTTCATGGGTTCGATGCTCGGCATCGTGCTGTCCGGCAACCTGATCCAGCTCGTGGTGTTCTGGGAACTGACAAGTTTCAGCTCCTTCATGCTGATCGCGTACTGGTACCACCGCGCGGAGGCGCGCCAGGGCGCGCGCATGGCGCTCACCGTGACGGCCACTGGCGGATTCTGCCTGCTTGCCGGGGTCATCATGCTCGGTACCGTCGCGGGCAGCTTCGACCTCGACAGGGTGCTCGCGGCCGGCGACACGGTCCGTGCGCATCCCTGGTATCCGGTCATGCTCGGGCTGATCCTGCTCGGGGCGCTGACGAAGAGCGCGCAGTTCCCCTTCCATTTCTGGCTGCCGCACGCGATGGCGGCGCCGACGCCCGTGTCCGCATACCTGCACTCCGCGACCCTGGTCAAGGCCGGCGTCTTCCTGCTGGCGCGCCTCTGGCCCGTGCTCGCGGGCACCGATCTGTGGTTCGCGCTCGTCTGCGGCGCGGGGCTCGCGTCGCTGCTGCTCGGCGCGGCCGCGGCGCTCTTTCAGCGTGACATGAAGGGCGTGCTCGCGTACTCCACCGTCAGCCACCTCGGGCTCATCACGTTGCTCCTCGGCATGAACAGTCCGCTCGCACTCGTCGCCGCGGTCTTCCACATCATGAACCACGCGACCTTCAAGGCGACGCTCTTCATGGCGGCCGGCATCGTCGATCACGAGGCCGGCACACGCGACCTGCGACGTCTGAATGGGTTGGCGCGCGCGATGCCGATCACCGCCACGATCGCCACCGTCGCCGCGGCCGCCATGGCCGGCGTGCCGCTGCTCAACGGTTTTCTCTCGAAGGAAATGTTCTTCGCCGAGGCGATCTTCGCCGGCGAGGAGCCGCTGCTGCGCGTCGGCCTGCCGGCACTTGCAACACTCGCGGGCATCTTCAGCGTCGCGTATTCGCTGCGCCTCGTGCACCAGGTGTTCTTCGGCGCGCCCGCGCGCGAGCTGCCGCGCACGCCGCACGAGCCGACCCGCTGGATGCTGTTGCCGGGGGCGCTGCTGGTGCTCACCTGCCTCCTGGTCGGCATCCTGCCGGCGCGCACGATCGGGCCGGCGCTCGCACTCGCCGTGCAATCGATCCTCGGGGCCGCCACGCCTGCCTACAGCCTCGTCGTCTGGCACGGTTTCACTGCGCCATTCCTGATGAGCGTGATCGCGCTCGTGGGTGGGGTCGGCCTCTACCTGCTGCGATACTTCTATGGCCAGCGCGCGACGGGCCGCGCGCCGCTGCGCGCGCCGTTCGATGGCCGGCGCGTGTTCGACATCCTGATTGTCGTGCTGCACCGGGCCGCCGAGCGCATGGTGCGCTTCGCGTCTTCGCGACGCCAGCAGCCCCAACTCCTCCTGATCGTCTGCCTGGCGCTCGCCGTGGCAGCCATCCCGCTCGCCGCGAGCGGTTTGTCAGGGGGTGGAGCGCCGCTGACCCCGATCGATCCCGCCTACGTCCTGCCCTGGTTCGTCGGCTGCCTCTGCGCGATCGGGGCGGCGGTGCAGGCGAAGTTCCATCGGCTCGCAGCACTGATCATGCTCGGCGGAGCGGGGCTTTTCACCAGCCTGACCTTCGCCTGGTTCTCCGCGCCCGATCTCGCGCTGACGCAGATCGCGGTCGAGGTCGTCACGCTCGTACTGCTGCTGCTCGGGTTGCGCTGGCTGCCGAGGCGCCTCGAGCTCGACGATCCGGACCGGCGCACGCGGCGCGCACGCGCGCGCCGCGTGCGCGACTTCCTGCTTGCCCTGGTCGTCGGCGGCAGCCTCGCTGCGCTGTCCTTTGCGATGCTCACCCGCGCGCCGGTGAACGGCATCGCGCATTTCTTCATCGGGCGCGCGCTCCCCGAAGGAGGCGGGCGCAATGTCGTCAACGTGATCCTCGTCGATTTCCGTGGCTTCGATACTCTCGGCGAGATCACGGTCGTCGCGATCGTCGCGCTGTCGGTGTACGCGCTACTGCGGCGCTTCCGGCCTGCACTGGAGAGCATCGAGGTACCGCGGGCGCAACGTGAGGCGCTCGCGCACGGGAAACGGCCTGTCTTTGATCCGGACGCGAAGCTGCCGGCGGGCGATCTTGCCGTCCCGGCGGTGCTGGTGCGCCTCCTGCTGCCGATGGCCGGCCTCGTTGCCGTCTACCTGCTGCTGCGCGGACACGATGCGCCGGGCGGCGGATTCGTCGGCGGGCTCGTGATGGCCACGGCCTCCATCACGCAATACATGGTCGGCGGCGCCCAGTGGGTCGAGTGGCGCATGCGGATTCATCCGCAGTACTGGGTGGCGCTCGGCCTCCTTGCCGCGGGCGGCGCCGGCGTGCTCGCCTGGTCGATCGGGCAGCCATTCCTGACGAGTTTCGGTGCGGAGCTGGCGCTACCCGTCGTCGGTGACGTGCATGTCGCGAGCGTGCTGCTCTTCGATCTCGGCGTGTATCTCGTGGTCGTCGGCGCGACCTCATTGATGCTCGTCGCGCTCGCGCACCAGTCGTTCCGCAGCCAGCGGGGGGCGTGACGATGGAGATCCTCTTTGCGATCGCGATCGGCGTGCTCTCGGGCTCGGGCATCTGGCTGCTGCTGCGCCCGCGCACCTTCCAGGTGATCGTCGGTCTCGCGCTGCTCTCCCAGGCGGTCAATCTCTTCATTTTCGGCATGGGCCGGCTCGCGACCGGCAAGGCCCCGATCCTGGGCGCGCATCCCGTCGATCCGGCGAGCCTCGCAGATCCCGTGCCACAGGCGCTCGTGCTCACCGCAATCGTGATCGGTTTCGCGACGACCGCGTTGCTGCTCGTCGTGCTGCTTGCGGCTCGCGGCCTGACCGGCACAGACCACGTCGACGGGCGGGAGTCTTGATGAGCTCCTGGTTCCGGCACCTTCCGGTCGTACCGATAGTCCTGCCGCTGCTTGCCGCGGCGCTGATCCTGCTGCTCGCCGAGCGCGCGCGCGCGCTGCGGATCGCGATCGCATGCGTCTCGATCACCGTGCAACTCGTCGCAGCGATCATGCTGCTGGCGCTCACGACCGAGGCGTTCCCGGACATCTGGCCGCAGGGCGTCGGGGCCTACGCGATCGGCTCGTGGCCGGCGCCGTTCGGCATCGTGCTCGTGATCGATCGCCTGACGGGGTTGATGCTGACGCTCACGGCGGTCGTGGGGTTTGCGGTGTTCATCAATTCACTCGCGTACTGGGACCGGGTCGGGCCGCACTTTCACGCGCTGCTGCAGCTCCTCCTGATGGGGGTGAACGGTGCCTTCCTGACGGGCGACCTGTTCAACCTCTTCGTGTTCTTCGAAGTGCTGCTCGCCGCATCCTATGGTCTCCTGCTGCACGGCTCGAACTCGCAGCGTGTGAAAATGGGCCTGCACTACATCGTGGTGAACCTGGTCGGGTCGTTGCTCTTCCTGATCGGTGTTTCGCTGATCTACGGCGTGACCGGTACTCTCAACATGGCGGACCTGCCCGCGAGGGCTGCGGCGTTGTCGGACGCAGACCGCGCGCTTTTCGATGCCGCCGCGGCCGTTCTCGGCATCGCATTTCTCACCAAGGCGGGCTGCTGGCCGCTCAACTTCTGGTTACCCGGCACCTATGCTGCCGCAAGCCCGCCGGTCGCCGCGGCCTTTGCGATCCTGACCAAGGTTGGTGTGTACGCGCTGCTGCGGCTCGGCTCGCTGATCGGCAGCGCCAATGCGCTCGCGCATATCGAAGGCTCGGCGCTGTTGCGGCCGGATCTCTTTCGCGGCGGGATGTTCTACATCGGAATCATGACCATGGGCTTCGGCATTTTCGGCACGCTCGCCGCCCAGCAGCTCGCACGCGTCGTCGGCTTTTCCGTGATCGTCTCTTCCGGCCTGCTGCTCACGATCATGGGGCTCGACCACACACCACTGCTCGCGCCGGGGCTGTTTTATCTCGTCGGCTCGGTGCTCGCGACCAGCGCCTTCTTCATGCTCACGGGCATGACCGGGCGCACGTGGCGCACTCCGACGGTGCCGGCGACGGTCCCGGCCACACCGGTGTCCGTGCCCACGAGTGGCTACATACCCTTCGGCGTGCGTCTCGCAGCCGCGCCGCATGGCGAGGACGACGAAGTGGGCGTTGCGATCCCCGCGGCGATGGCGTTCATGGGTCTCATGTTCGCGTTCTGCGTGCTGCTCGTCACGGGGTCTCCGCCACTCTCGGGGTTTGTCGCGAAGTTCGCGATCCTTGCCGCTGCGATACAGGCGGCGCAAGGCGCGCCGTGGGCTGCGGCCGCGTGGATGCTGGTGGGCTTGACGATCGCAGCGGGCCTCGCAAGCCTCATTGCGCTGACTCGCATCGGCATGCGCCTCTTCTGGTCGGTGACCGGGCGCAGTACGCCGCGTCTTCGCGCGCTCGAAGCGGGGCCCGTGGCGATGCTGGTGTTCCTCTGCATCGCGCTGACAGTGGCCGCGGGGCCCGCGATGGGCTTTCTGGAGGACACGGCAGCGTCGCTGCGCGCGCCCCGGATCTACATCGACACGGTGCTCGCCACCGGGGAGGGGCGATGAAAGGCGGGGTGCCCGTGCTCGGCGGTGCGCTCGTTGCGATGTGGCTTGCGCTCAACGACACGGTCGCGCCCGGGCAAGTGCTGCTTGGCGCGCTGATCGCCGTGGCGCTCATCCTGTGGGCGGCGAAGCTGCGTCCCTTGCGGCCACGCCTGTACAGGCCGTGGCTCGCCATCAGCCTGCTGGCCGTGGTTTTCGTGGATATCGTGCGCTCGAACATTGCGGTCGGTCGCATCATCCTGGGGCTCGTTCCCGTTCGCGCGATCCGCTCCGGGCTGCTCGAGATTCCGCTCGATCTGCACGATCCACACGGACTTGCGGTACTCGCAACGATCATCACCTCGACGCCGGGCACCGTGTGGGTCGAACATGTGGCCGAGCGCCGCACGCTCACGCTGCACATCCTCGATCTCAAGGACGAGGCGGGGTGGATCCGCGACATCAAGGACCGCTACGAACGGCCGCTGATCAGGATCTTCCAGCCGTGAGCACTCTGATTCACCAGGCCGCCA
>DAORUQ010000065.1:0-15291 GCA_035433265.1 Pseudomonadales bacterium
CGGTGCCGCGGCGAACTCGGCGAGCAGCGTCGCACGCGCCGTAGCCGCCTGCTCCATCGCTGCCTCCTTCACCACGTCGAAGCCGCGCACGCGCTCGGGCAGCGCCGCGAGCTTCACCGCGAGTGCGTGGTTGCCGCGGTGCAACCCGGCGAGCAGCGTCTCGACGAGCTGTTCGTACTCGCCGATCAGCGCCCGCTCGCGCCGGCGATGCGCCGACCAGCCGAACACATCGAGCGGCGTGCCGCGCAGGAACTTCAGCCTGGCGAGCACGCCGAATACCGGCAGCATCCAGGCGCCGAACTCGCGCTTGCGGTAGCGCCCCGTGGCCGGGTCGCGCGCGGCGAGCAGCGGCGGCGCCAGGTTGAAGGCGATGCGGTAATCGCCCTCGAACTGCGTCTCGAGCTGGTGCCTGAGCACCTCGCCGCTCAGCAGGCGCCCCACCTCGTATTCGTCCTTGTACGCCATGAGTTTCGCCAGGTTGCGCGCCACGGCCTCGGCCAGTGCGCCGCTCATGCCGGTCTTCTCGCGTTCCGTCGCGGCGACGCGGCGCACCAGCTGTTCGTAGCGCGCGCCCCACGCGGCATCCTGGTAGGCGGTGAGCCAGGCGAGGCGATCGGCGACCAGGCTGTCCAGCGTCTCGCGACCCGAGGCGAGCAGCCGCACCGGCTGCGGCTCGACCAGCAGGGCCTCGAGCGCCGCGGGGTTGCTCACCGCGAGCCGCCCGAGGCTGAAGGCGCGCAGGTTCATCTCCACCGCGGTGGCGTTCAGCGCGATCGCGCGCTCCAGGCTCGCGCGAGCGAGCGGCACCAGGCCGCGCTGCCAGGCCGCGCCGAGCAGGAACAGGTTCGCGCCGATGGCGTTGCCGAGCAGCGCGGTGGCGATGCGCGTGGCATCGAGGCGCAACACGCCGTCGGCGCGCGTGCGCGCGGCCAGCGCGGCCTCCATGCCCGCGCTGTCGAAATCGAGATCGGGATTGCGCGCGAAGGCATTGGTAGGCGCCACGTGCGCGTTGTAGACCACCGCCGAGCGCGTGCCGGACATGCGCGCCAGCACCTCCGCACCCGCCGCCACCACCAGGTCCGCGGCCAGCACCAGGTCCGCCGAGCCCTCGGGAATGCGCGTCGCCACGCCAATGTCGCCGTCCGCGACGAAGCGGATGTGGCTGGTCACGGGACCGTTGCGCTGAGCCAGCCCGGTGATGTCGAGCACGCTGACCGGCTTGTCCTCCATGTGCGCGGCGATCCCGAGCAGCGCGCCCAGCGTGATGATGCCGCTGCCGCCGATGCCGGCGACGAGGATGTTGCAGGCCCCGGCCCCGGCACGGATGACCGGTTCGGGCAGCGCCGCGAACAGCGACTCGTCGATGCCCTGCTCCCCGGCGCCGGTCGTCGCGCGCAGGCGCCCGCCGTAGACCGTGACGAAGCTCGGGCACATGCCCTTCACGCAGGAGAAGTCCTTGTTGCACACCGACTGGTTGATCGTGCGCTTGCGCCCGAAGCGGGTCTCGTTGGGTTCCAGCGCGATGCAGTTCGACTGCAGGCCGCAGTCGCCGCAGCCCTCGCAGACTTCCTCGCTGATCAGGTAGCGCTTGTCGACGTCGGGATACCTGCCGCGCTTGCGCAGGCGCTTGCGCTCGGTGGCGCAGGCCTGTTCGTAGACGATGGCCGAGACGCCGGGGTGCTCGCGCAGCTCGCGCTGCACCGCATCGAGCTCGTCGCGGTGGTGGAAGGTGGTGATCGCGGGAAACTTCGCGCGCTCGCGGTGGCGCGCCAGGTCCTCGGTGACCAGCGCGATGCGCTTCACGCCCTCGGCATGCAGTTGTTGCGCCACGTGCGGCGCGGTGATGCCGCCGTCGAAGCTCTCGCCCTCGATGGGCTGGCCGCCGGTCATCGAGATCGCGCCGTTCACGAGGATCTTGTAGGTGATGTTCGTGCCGGCGGCGACATTGGCGCGGATCGCGAGCAGCCCGGAATGGAAATAGGTGCCGTCGCCGAGGTTCTGGAACACGTGCTCGCGCGTCGTGAAGGGCGCCTGCCCGATCCACGCCGCGCCCTCGCCGCCCATGTGGTAGAGCGTCGGGGTGTTGCGCTCGGGCAGCCAGGTCGCCAGCCCGTGGCAGCCGATGCCGCCGAACGCCATCGAGCCCTCGGGCACGCGCGTCGAGGTGTTGTGCGGGCAGCCCGCGCAGAAGCTCGGCAGGCGCATCAGCGCGCCCTGTCCGCCGGCGAATCCCCCGACCGCCGCCGGCGGCTCGAGGGCCGCGAGCCGCGCAGCCAGCGCGGCATCGGGCTCGCGGCGCAGCAGCTGCGCGCCGATCAGGCGCGCGAGCAGCAGCGGATTCAGCTCCCCGCCCGAGGGCACCAGCGGCGCGCCGTCGGCGTCGCGCTTGCCGGTGAGCCGCGGCCGCCAGCCCGGGGGCTGGTTGAACAGCAGGCCCGCGATCTGCTCCTCGATGACGGGGCGCTTCTCCTCGATCACCAGCAGCTGCTCGCAGCCCGCGGCGAAGTCCGCGATGCCCGCGGGCTCGAGCGGCCACACCATCGCGACCTTGTAGACCGCCACCCCCAGCTCGGCGGCGCGCGCCTCGTCGATGCCGAGCTGCGGCAGCGCGTCCATCACGTCGAGCCAGGCCTTGCCGGTGCTGACGATGCCCAGGCGCGCGCGCGCCTTGGGCCAGATCACGCGGTCGAGGCCGTTGGCGCGCACGTAGGCCTTCGCGGCCTCGAGACGCGCCAGCATCTGCGCCTCGGCCGCGAGCGGGAACATGCCCAGCTTGAGATTCAGGCCGCCCGCCGGCGCCGTGAAATCCCGGGGCTCGACGATGCGCACGCGTGCGGGATCCACGGCCACCGAGGCCGAGCCCTCGACCACGTCGGTCACGCACTTGAAGCCCACCCAGCAGCCGGCGTAACGCGAGAGCGCGAAGCCGTGGAGCCCGAGGTCGAGGTATTCCTGGATCGTGGCCGGGAACAGGATCGGCATGCCGAAATGGATCAGCGCGTGGTCGCTCTGGTGCGCGATGGTCGAGGAGCGCGCGCCGTGGTCGTCGCCGCACAGCGCCAGCACCCCGCCGTGGCGCGAGCTGCCCGCGTAGTTGCCGTGCTTCAGCGGGTCGCCCGAGCGGTCCACCCCGGGGCCCTTGCCGTACCACAGCGCGAACACGCCGTCCCAGGGGGATTCGCCGATGTCCTTCACCTGCTGCGAGCCCCACACCGCGGTAGCCGCGAGGTCCTCGTTGACACCGGGCTGGAAGTGCACGTGATGCTCGCGCAGGAAGCGCTCGGCCTGCCACAGCGCGAGGTCGTAGACGCCGAGCGGCGAGCCGCGATAACCGGAAATGAAGCCCGCGGTGTTGAGCCCGATCGCCTGGTCGCGCTGGCGCTGCATCAATGGCAGACGCACCAGCGCCTGCGCGCCGCTCAGGTAGACCCGCCCGGTCGTGGCGGTGTACTTGTCATCCAGCGTGATGTCTTTCATGGTCGTCTGCGCTCGCTCAACATTCACTGAAGGGACGCCAGCGCGGCGCGCGTTTCTCGAGGAAGGCACGCGCGCCCTCCTCGATGTCGGGATGCGCGTTCTGCTGCATGATCAGCTCCCAGGCATGTTCCAGCGCGGCGCCGAGACCGCGCTCGGCGCCCTCCCAGATCGCGCGCTTGCTGCGCGCCATCGCGGCCGGCGAGTTGCCCTTGATCATCGCGGCGACCTCGAAGGCGCGCGCCAGCAGCCGATCCGCGGGCACCACCTCGCCCACCAGTCCCAGTGCCTGCGCGCGCGCGGCATCCATGCGCTCGTTTCCGCCGACCAGCGTCATGCGCAGCACCGCCTCCAGCGGCATCTTGCGCGCCAGTGTCACCGGCTCCATTCCCGCCACCAGCCCCACCTTCACGTGCGTGTCGAAGAAGCTCGCGTGCTCGGCGGCGATCACGATGTCGCTGTCGGCCACGAAGTGCAGTCCGCCGCCCACCGCCATGCCGTTCACCGCGCAGATCACCGGCTTCCATACCGCGTTCTGCAGCGAGGTCCAGCGGATGCTCGCCAGCGTGCCGTTGCGGCCCTCGCCGTCCGTGGCCGGCAGGTCCGCGAGGTCCGCGCCCACGCAGAGCGCGCGCTCGCCGGCGCCGGTGACGATGGCAACCAGCGCCGCGTCGTCCGCGGCGAAGTGCCCCCACACGGCCGGCAGCTCGCGGCTCATCACCGAGTTGATCGCGTTGTGCGCCTGCGCACGGTCCAGCGTGATCAGCGCCACGCCGTCGGTGAGCTCGTATTTCAGTGTGCTGAATTCCATCGCCTACTCCCGGCTCAGGATGCTGACGGCGCAGCCCGTGGGGTAGCCGCCGATGTTGTGGCTGAGCGCGGTCGTTGCCCCCGCCACCTGCCGCGCACCGGCGCGTCCCTGCAGCTGCAGCACGTTCTCGTAGACCATGCGCAGACCCGTGGCCGCCGTGGGATGCCCGAAGGCCTTGAGACCGCCGTCGGTGTTCACCGGCAGCTCGCCGCCGAGCGCGAAGGTGCCGGCGCCGATGTGCTCGCGCGCCGCGCCCTTGGCGATGAAGCCTAGATCCTCGTAGCTCAGCAGCTCGGTGAGCGTGAAGCAGTCGTGCAGCTGCGCCACGTCGATCGCGCGCATCGGATCGCTGATGCCCGCGATCGCGTAGGCCGCTTCGGCCGCCGCGACCGTGGGCTTCCAGCGCAGGAAGTCGTGCGCGGGATCGGTGTGCGGATGCGGCGCCGAGGCGCTCGCCACCGCGCGCACGATCACCGCGCGGTCGTGGTAGTTGCGCGCCAGATCGCGCCGCGTGACGATCACCGCGGCCGCGCCATCGGTCTGCGCGGCGCAGTCGTAGAGGCCGAAGGGCCATGCGATCATGCGCGCGCCCAGCGCTTCCTCGACCGTTATCTCTTTCTTCAGGAAGCTCTTCGGCGCCAGCGTGCCGTTGTGGTGGTTCTTCACCGCGATGCGCGCGAGATCCTCGCGCCCGGCGCCGAAACGCGCGAAATACGGCGCCGCGCACAGCGCGAACCAGCCGGCCGGCGTCTCGGGCAGCTCGCGCACGCCGCGGATGTTCACGCTGGGCCCCGAGACGCCGCGGTCCTTGGGCTTGTCGAAGCCCACGGCGAGCACGGTCTCGTGCGCGCCCGAGGCCACCGCCATCACCGCGGCGCGCAGCGCCTCGGTGCCGGTGGCGCAGTAGTTGTAGACCATCGTGGTGGGCTTGTAGAGCTTCAGCGCCTCGGTGACGTGCACCGGGCCCATCGGCGCGTACAGCGAGCCGGCGAACACCGCGTCGATCTGGCGCCGCGGCTCGACGATGCCCGCGTCCGCGTAGGCCTCCAGCACCGCGTCCACCACCAGGTCCTCGGCGCTCTTCGTCCAGTGCTCGGCGAAGGCGCTGCAACCGGCGCCGATGATCGCTGCCTTGCCCGCGATGCTCATGCTGCCTCCCCGCGTGGCCGGCATTTCCAGAAATAATTGGGCCGCCCGCCCACGGTGTGGATGCGCCGGAACGTGAACTCGAGCGCCATGCCGAGCGCCACGTCGGACGCCGGCACGTCGGTGAGCTGCAGGTAGATGCGCGGCCCGTCCTCGACCTGCACCACGCCGACCGCCGTGGGCGGCTCCGGCGTGGGGAAGAAGGCATCGAGCGTGTAGGTGAGCAGCCGCCCGCGGCGCTCGGCGAACACCTCGTCGGTAAATCGATCCGCCACGCCGCAGGCACCGCAGATGCGTTCGCGCGGAAACTGCGCGTGACCGCAGGCGCAGCGCTGGCCCGCGAGAGCCAGGTCCTCGGCGCGCTCGCGACGATGCACCGTGGCCGAGATGCCCTGGAAGTCGTTGCCGGCGTACTCGGTGACCAGCAGTTCGCGGGCACGACGGTACTGGTCCGGACTGGTGAGCGGCAGCCGGCGCGCGAGCCTTGCGGTCATGCGCGCCTCGGCCTTGCGACGGAAACGCAGCCCCAGCGCATCGGCGCCGTCGCCGTGGTTGACCAGCAGCGCACTGGCGCCGGGCTCGGCAGTTTCGGCCAGCGCGACCAGTTGCAGCAGGGCGTGTGCGCTGCCGCAGGCGCCGACGCTGCCGAACAGCGGGTCGGCGACGGTTGCCAAGCCGCCGAGCACACGCGCGAGCGATTCGTGCGACTTGCGATCCGGCGCCGAGAGGACCAGGTGATCGCAGACGCCGGTATCGAAGCGTCCGCGCTCGTTCAGGCGGCGCACCGCGGCGCGAGCGGGCTCGAGATAGCCGTGCGCGATCACGAAGCGGTCTTCCCAAGCGTGCACGAAGCGGTCACCGTGGCGGCGCCACACGTCGACTATCTCGGCGCTCTCGCTCGCGCTGTCGACGAGCTCGACCAGCGTCTCGCCGTTGCCGACCAGCAAAGCCGCAGCCGCGTCGCCGCCGTTGGCTTCGAGCGCCGAGCCCGGGGCCCCCTCGCGGCAGTCCGTGGCCACCACCAGCGCGGCGCGCACCGAACCGCCGCGCACCGCGTCCAGCGCCAGCAACAGCGCCTGCGTGCCGCCGCGCAGCGAGCTGCCCACGTCCACGGTGCGCACGCCCGGGTCGAGCCCCAGCGCGGCGGCGATGATCGCCGCGCCCTGCTTCTCGGCGTAGGGACCCGTGGTGCTGGCGAACAGCAGCAGGTCGATATCGCCGCGATCGCGCCCGCGCAGGCAATCGCGCGCGGCTTCGACCGCCATCGTCAATGCGTCCTCGTCGGCCCAGGCCAGCGCGCGCTCCGGAGCGCCATCGCGCGCCGCCTTGCCCGCGAGCAGGGGCAACGGCAGGCGCCGCGCCGGAATCCAGGCCCCGCACGCCACGATTCCCGTCATCGCGTCATTCCTCGTCCGGGGCATGTACCCCGTCATGAAAGGGATAGGGTTTGCCGAGGATGCCGAACGCCCCGAACTCGGGCGGCATCTCGCGCTGGAAGCGCTCGCGGATGGCCTCCACGGTCCAGCCGCCCGGATGCGTCAGCGTCTTGCCGTAGTGCGGCTGCACCATGTGCGCCAGCCGCTCGCCGCCCACGCCGAAGACCTGGCCGCTGACGTTCGCGGCCTCCTCCGATGCGAGGTAGACCACCAGCGGCGCGTTGCGCTCGGGCAACCACAGTTGCTCGGGCGCCTGCCCGCCGGGGGCGCTCATCAGCCCGTGCGTCATCTGTGTGGCCGCGACCGGGCAGATCGCGTTGACGCGGATGCCGAAGCGCGCGAGCTCGATCGCCCAGGTGTAGGTCATCGAGGCGATCGCCCCCTTGGCGGCGGCGTAGTTGGTCTGGCCGAAGTTGCCGAAATGCGAGCCCGAGGAGGTGTTGATGATCACGCCGCCACGACCCTGCGCCTGCATCCGCCGCGCCGCGGCCTGCGCGCACCAGAAGCTGCCCTTCACGTGCACCAGCCACACCGCGTCGAATTCCTCGTCGCTCATCTTCAGGAAGGAACGGTCGCGCAGGTTGCCGGCGTTGTTGACCAGCAGCTCGATGCCGCCGAAGGCGTCCACGCAGGCGGCGATCAGCGCTTCGGCGCCCGCGCGCGTGGCGATGCTGTCGCCGTTGGCAACGGCGCTGCCGCCTGCCGCGCCTATCTCGGCAACGACCGCCGCGGCGCGCGCCGCATCCACATCGTTGACCACGACCGCCGCGCCGTGCGCCGCCAGCAGCCGCGCGTGCGCGCGCCCGATGCCGCCGCCGGCGCCGGTGACCACGGCGCGCTTGCCCTCGAGCAGCCTCATGCGCCGAACACTCCCGCGGCAATGCGCCGCTCCAGGTACGCCGGATCCCAGTACATCAGCTGCTGGTGCTTGGCCCGGCGGTAAAAGAGCTGCGGATCGGCATCGAGACTGAAGCCGAGTCCGCCGTGGATCTGCACGCCCTTGTGCGTCGCGCGGCGGTAGACCGCGCCGGCCTGCAGTTTCGCCATCAGCGCCAGCTGCTCGAAGGGGCGCCCCGTGTCGGCCGCCCACGCGGCCTGGTACACGAGCCAGCGCACACCCGCGATCTCGGTGGCGGCATCCGCGAGGTAATGCGCGATCGCCTGGAAGGCGCCGATCGGCTGCCCGAACTGCACGCGCTCCTTGGCGTAGGCAGCGGCCATCTCCAGCATGCGCGCGGCGCCGCCGATCGACTCCGCCGCCAGCGCGACCAGCGTCTCGTGCATGGCGCGCTGCCAGGCTTCGGCGAGCGGCGCGCGATCGAACAGATTCTGCGCATCCACCGCGACCTCGGCGAATTCCACGCGCATCAGCTTCTGCCCGGCGTGATTGGGCAGATCGACCAGGCGGATCCCGGCGCTGTCGCTCGGGACGAGCAGCGCGACGAGCTCGCCGCCGAGCCGCGCGATGACGAGCAGGGCGTCGGCGCTGTTGGCGAAGGGCACCAGGGTCTTCACGCCTTCCAGCACGATGCGCCCCTGTGCCTGTCGCGCGGCGAGCGCAACGCGCTCGATATCCGCGGAGTTGCCCGGCTCCCGCCACGCGGGCGCCACGATGCGCTCGCCGGCGGCGATCGCCGGCAGCCACTCGGCCTGCTGGGCATCGCTGCCCGCCAGCGCGATCAGGCGCGCCGCCAGCACGCAGCTCGGGATGTGCGGCACCGGCGCCAGGCAACGGCCCAGCTCCTCGTGCACGATCGCGCAGTCGATCAGGCCGAGACCCACGCCGCCATGCGACTCGGGCACCAGCACGCCGGTCACGCCGGTCTCGCCGAGCGCACGCCACACGCGCCTGCTGTAGCCGCGCTCGTCGCACTCCAGGACACGTAACTGCTGGCTGTCGAGCAGGTCGGCGCAGAGACTGCGCACGGTATCGCGCAGCAGCGTCTGCTCGTCGGAGAAATCCAGGTCCATTCCTTCCTCTCCCTTGTTCACTTCTGCTTCGTGCTCGCCGGCGCCTTGCCCGGCGCCTTCGCCCTTGCCTTCGCTGGCGCTTTCGCCCGAGCCTTCAGTACCGTTTCTCCCCGGGCCGATCCGCCCAACCCCCGGATCGCCGTCTCGACCACCCGGCGAATGTAGCCGCGGTCGGTCGGCAGCCCCATGACCATGATCCGCTGCAGCGTGGGTGCGGAAATCATGTCTATCGCGAACTCGATGTCGAGGTCTTCGGCCAGTTCCCCGCGCTCGATCGCGCGCCGCAGGATTTCTGCCATCGGCTGGCGCCGCTGGTCCACCAGCGGATCCATCGCCACGCCCAGCGCCGGATTGTGCGCACGCTCGGCCACGAGAGCAGCGAGTACGCCTCCCAGCGTGGTCTCCTGCATGAAGCGCGCAAACTGCGCCTGCACGTCGACCAGCTGCGAGACCGTGTCACCGCGTCCGCGCACCGCCAGCAGCGGCGTGCTCGCGAAGGCCGCGATCACCAGGTTCTCCTTCGCCGGCCAGCGCCGGTAAATGGTCGCCTTGCTGGCACCGGCGCGCTCGGCGATCGCATCGACGGTCACGGCGCGAAAGCCCAGCTCCGACAGCAAATCCATCGTCGCGTCGAGAATGGCCTTCTCCGATGCCTGGCTGCGCGGCCGCCCGCGCCCCCGGACGGACTGATTCTCCGAATCCATGGCTTCTCCTGCCTAGCGGAGCGGCAGACCCAGGCCACGCCGCGCGATGATGTTTTTCTGCACCTCGGAGGAGCCGCCGCCGATGGTGTCCACGACCGTGGCCCGGTACGAATGCTCCCATTTGCCCGCGGCGGGCGCATCGGGCGCATCGTGGCGCAGCAGGCCCTCGGGGCCGAGCGCATCGAGGGCTAAATCCGCCATGCGCCGCCCGAGCTCGGTGCTGTAGAGCTTGTACATCGCCGCTTCCACCGTGGGCACGGCGCCCTTCATCGCGGCGGCGATCACGCGCCGCTGCAACATCGTCGCGGTCTCCAGCTCGGCGGCGAGCCGCGCGACGCTGCGGCGCAGCAGCGGGTCGTCGGCGAGCGCAGCGCCGTCGCGGCGCGTGATGCGCAGCAGCTCGATGAGCGCATCGAACTTCACGCGGATCGGGCCCACGGTGAACATCGTGAAGCGTTCGTAGTCGAGCGCTTCGCAGACATAGGTCCAACCCTCGTTGGCGTTGCCGACCAGGTAGTCACCCGGCACGCGCACGTCGTCGAAGAACACCTGGTTGGTGCGGTGGTCGCCCATGGTCCGGATCTCCGTGACCGTGAGGCCCGGGTGATCCATCGGCAGCAGGAACACGCTGATGCCCTTGTGCTTGGGAGCGTCCGGATCCGTGCGCGCCGCGACCCAGTACCAGTCGGCGAAGTGCGCCGAGGTGGTCCACATCTTCTGGCCGTTCAGCACCCAGTCATCGCCGTCGCGCACGGCGCGCAATTGCAGCGATGCGAGATCGGAACCCGCCGCGGGTTCGGAATAACCGAGTGCAAACTCGATCTCGGCGCGCAGGATCTTCGGCAGGAACTCACGCTTGAGCTTCTCGGAGCCGTGCGCGATCAGCGTCTTGCCGATGCAGCCCACGCCCTTGCCGATCAGCGGCGCGCCCACGCTCGCGAGCTCCTCGTTCAGCAGGTAGTCGTGGACGCCGGACTTCTCCTGCCCGCCGTATTCGCGCCCCCAGCTCATGCCGAGGTAGCCGGCTTCGGCCAGGCGGCGGTTGAAGGCGCGCCGCGCGGGGCTGTCGGCGAGCATCGAGTCCGCTTCGCGCTGCGGTGCCATCACCTCGGCCGCATCCGGCAGGGCCTTTTGCGCGGCGATGAAACGCCGCACATCCGCGACGAAATCCAGCTCCTCGGGCGAAAACTCGAAATCCACGCGATTCTCCCGTTCAGGCGTCGTGCTGCATCAACTCGATGGTATTGCCGTCGCCGTCCTGGATCTGCGCGACGCGCACCCCCGGACGCAGTTGCTTCGGTGCCATCGGCACCCTGAAGCCCGCCGCGGCCACCGCCGCGACGGTCTGCTCGAGGTTCGCGATCGCGAGCGTGAGGTAGCGGATGCCGGTGCGGCTCGCGAATCCGTCGCCGTGCTCCTGCTCGACGGGCAGCGTCTCGGGCATGAAGATGCGCAGCGTGCTCTCGCCCACCGCGTAGCGGCGCACCAGCCCGATGCCCGGAATCGCGATCTCGCCCGCCGCCGGCAATCCCAGCACCTCGCCATAGAAGCGCGCCGCGCGCTCGAGGTCCCGCGTGACGATACCCGCGTCCAGCACGGCCTTCTGCAACTGCATTGCCATCGTTTCAGCTCCTTCTCGGTTCGTTGCTGTATCGGCGCTAGCCCTGGCCGCCCATGGCCGCCAGGTTGCGCTGGATGGTCTCGGGATCGAGACCGCGATGGCCCCAGATATCGCCCTCGACGAATTCAGACGGCGTCCAGTGCTCATCGACGCGCACGCCCTCACAACCGATCTCCACCTCGAAGCCGAAGGGGCTCGCCATGTAGAAAGACAGCATGCGGTCGTTGGCGTGGCGCCCGAGCGTGGAGGTGATCGGGATGCCGGCCTCTTCCACGCGCTGCAGGCAGCGGCCGACCATGTCGATGTCGCGCGCCTCGAGCATCAGGTGATGCACGCCGGCAAGATCGCCCACCTTCAACAGTCCGATCGAGTGATGGCGCGCGTTGCAGTGGAAGAAGTTCGCCGAATCGCCCGGGCCGAAGCGGATGAAATCGGTCAGGCGAAGGCCCAGCACGCGCGTGTAGAAATCGCGCGCGGCCACGAGCGGCGCGGCCAGCAGGTTGATGTGCCCCACGCCCAGGGTGCCGGCGACGAACTCCATGCCCGCGGGAGAGACGAACTTGCGGTCCTTGACCGGGCCATAGAACAGCTCGATGGCATTGCCCATCGGGTCGCGCGTGTGTCCCATGCCGGTCACCGCGCGCGCACGCGCCTCGGCCTCGGTGCCGGCGCGCGCGTCGCAGCCGGCCGCGCGCAGCTCCGCGAGCGCCTGCTCCAGCTCGAGCGCTCCCGCCACTTCCAGCCCCAGGTACATCAGCCCCGCCCGCCCCGCGCGCGGGTGCACCCCGATGCGCCACTGCCACTCGTCCAGCTTGAGATACACGCTGCCATCGGCCGCGATGCCACTGCCGGCGCTGGCCGGGCCGCTGCCGGGCACCGCGGGCATGCCCCAGTCCTCGCCGGGACAGGCGCGCGCCGGCATCAGGCCGAGCACGGACGTTGCGTAATCGAGACAGGCCCGCGGATCGGGGACGCCGATGCCGATGTAACCGAGCGCACAGATCTTCATGCTTCCCTCGTCGTCGTTGTTTGTACCGGCACGTGCAGGAAGCCCGACAGGTGCTCGCCGTAGGCACGCTCGCACTCGTCGACGAGCACCGCGTAGTCCCCCGCCGCCTTCAGGAACTCCTCGATCACGATCACCCCGGCCATCGTCGCCAGGTGCATGCCGAGGCACTTGTGGCCGCCGGCACCGTAGGTGAGATCGCGCTCGTAGCGGCGGAAGATATCGAATTCGTCGGCGCGCTCGAACTCGGCCTCGTCGCGGTTGGCCGAGGCGTAGATGTAGAGCAGGTCCTGCCCGGCCTTGATGTCGGCGCCGCCCAGCGTGAAGTCGCGCACCGCGCGACGGCACAGCATGTTGGTGGGCTGGTCGAAGCGCGCCGTCTCCAGGAAGAGCTGCTGGACCAGCCCGTGGTCCGCGAGCACCGCGGCCTTCTGCGCCGGGTGCCGCTCCAGGTAGTAGAGCGCGCCGGCACAGACCATCGGCGTGGTCTCGGAACCGACAATGAGAAAGTTCATCAGCAGGTTGACCATGTCCTGGTCGTCGAGGCGCCTGCCGTCGATCTCGGTAGTCATATAGGCCGCCGTGTGGCCGCTCGCGCGATCGGGGTGGCGGCGCAGCATCTGCACGTACTCGGCGAGATAGCCGCCGAGTTGGGCGGCCGCGCGCTGGTTGCGCTCCGAGCTGCCGCGCTGGCCGCGATCGCGATGGATCATGTCGTCGATCAGCGCGCGCCAGGTAATGGCGTCCTCGCGCGGCAGCCCGAGGTTGTAGCCGGAATTGAGGCAGAACACGCGGTTCGCGTAATCCGAATAGAGATCGAAGCGTCCGCGGGCCACGAGGGGCTCCAGCACCTCCCGCACCAGGGTCCGGATGCGCGACTCGTGCGCGCGCACGCCCTCGGGCGTGTACTCCTTGCGGACGACCCCGCGCCACTTGCGGTGATCCGGCGCGTCCATCGTGGTGAAGGCGTGCGGCACCGGCTCGCCGAGCAGCAACTGCGTCGGCAGCGCCCCGGCGGTCCACGTGACGTCGGCCTCGTGGTGCATGCTCGCTTCCCAGACATCGGCGAAGCGCGTCAGCGCCCAGGCGTTGTACTGCGGAATGAAGTGCGGCCTGCCCTCGGCGCGCATCGCCGCATAGAGGGGGAAGGGATCGCGCATCGCGGCGTCGGAGAACGGATCGTAGTCGAGAGGCATGGCAGGATCCCGGGGCGGTGATATTTATGGTACTGATCGTATCGTTATTATCGTCGGGGGTCAACCGTCAGCCGTCAATCGCTGCGCGGGGTCGCCGGATTGCGCCGCCGCCACTCGTCCGGCGTCTCGCCGGTCCATTCGATGAAGGCGCGGCGGAAGGAGCGCACGTCGCTGAAGCCGAGCCGCAGCGCCACCTCGCTGACCTTGATGCGCGCCGCCGGGTGCAGCAATTCCTGCGCAAGCTTCAGGCGAACGCGCTGCTTGATCGCGTCGAGCGTGACATCCTCCTCGCGCAAGCGGCGCTGGAATGTCGCGCGACTGAGATTGAAGACACTCGCGAACTGCTCGAGCGTCGGCAGGCTCTGCTGGCGCGCGAGGCGCGTCGTAATGATGTGCTCGACTGCCTCCGCAAACTGGCCTGCGTCGCGCGGCTCGCGCAGATGGTCGAACGGGAACACGCTCAGGCGCTCCACCAGGCGCTGGTAGCTGCGCACCACCGGCTTCGCGAGCAGGCGAGCGGGAAAACGGAAGCTGTTGTCGGGGCAACCCAGGCGGATCGGCTGCTGGAAAAAGCGCTCCAGCGTGGCGCGATCGACCAGCGGCTCGGCGTAGAGGTCATAGCGGCTCACCGGGATGCGTTCGCCGATCAGCCACGCGAACAGCCGGTGGTAGAAGCTGAGCCCGTTGAGGTCCGTGAGCAGCCCGCTGACGCTGTGGCGCAGGCGCTGCGTGGCCATGTGGAACACCGCCTCGTCGCCGTTCACATCCAGCGAAAGGTCGGCCGCGCGGTGGTTGAGCATGGCGCAGAAGCGCCGCGCCCGCTCGATGACCTCTTCCAGCGTGGCGCAGGTGATCACGCAATAGCAGAGCATGTCGACCTCGTCCTTGCTCATCGGAGGCAGGTCGCGCTCGCGATTGGCATGCGCCGAGAGCACCGTGATGCACTCGCCGTAGAGCTGCACGAAGTCATGATCCGAAATGACCTGCATCCGGCCAGCGACCAGGTCAGCCTGCGTGAACGGCAGGCCGAGACGCGCCAGCAGGCCGTCCGGGTCACCGCCGATCGCTGCCACCTCCTGCAGCAGCGTCAGCGCGAATTGCGCCGGAACGCCCTGCGGCGGATGACGCGGATTCTGCCCTGCCATCAGGCCCTCACTCCCGCGGATTTCTGCACATCCAGCTCCCGGCGCAACCGATGATGGGCGCAAACTTAAACCATCTGAGCTGCAATGTCCCCCTGTTGAACCCGTTGGGCCTCGAAAGCGCCGGGCGCGCGCGCATAATTCCCGCCCATGCTGTCGCGTAGACTCGTGACAGCTCCAGGACCACCATAACGCACCGAGGAAAAGGCACGATGAGAATTCCCCCACGCGAAGTCCGCTACGGCGGCGCCATGATCGACCAGAAGGAAATCGACGCCGTCGTCAACGTGATGCAGACCGGCATGTCCGTCGGCACGCAGGTGCAGACCTTCGAGAGCCGCTGCGCGAAGCTGCTCGGCAAGGAATACGGCGTGATGGTGAACTCCGGCAGCTCGGCGCTGCTGGTTGCCGTGCGCCTGCTCGACCTGCCGCCCGGATCGGAGATCATCACGCCGACGCTCACCTTCGGCACCGACATCTCCTGCATCGTACTCAATGGCCACGTGCCGGTGCTGGTCGACGTCGAGCCCGACACCTACCAGGTCGATATCGACAAGATCGAACGCAACATCACGCCGCTCACCAAGGCGCTGCTGATCCCGAGCCTGGTCGGCGGCATGCCGGACTGGGACCGTCTGCGCGCCCTGGCCGACAAGCACGGCCTGAAGATCATCGAGGACAGCTGCGACACGCTGGGCGGCACCTACCGCGGCACGCCGGCCGGCAATCGCAGCGACATCAGCGTGACCAGCTTCTCGATCTTCCACATCATCACCTGCCTGGG
>DAORUQ010000066.1:0-15242 GCA_035433265.1 Pseudomonadales bacterium
AGGTCCGGCTTCAGCCGGACATTACATCTGTCCGGCTGAAGCCGGACCTACATGTCCCGCCAGCGAGGCGCGCGCTTTTCGAGGAAGGCCTGTACGCCTTCGAGCGTGTCGGCGCTGGCGGAGACCTCGCGCACCAGCTCGCGTTCGTGCCGCAGCGCCTCGTCGAGCGGCAACCGCGCGCCTTCGGCGATGGCGCGCCGGATCGCCCGCTGCGGCACCAGGCTGTGACGCGTGAAGCTCGCGGCGAATTCGGCCGCCGCGTCCACCACGTCCGCGTCGTCCTCGCAGATGCGGTTCACCAGGCCCATCGCGAGCGCGTTCGCGCCGTCCACGGCATCGCCGCTCAGCATCATTTCCAGCGCGCGGTTCTCGCCAATCAGCCGCGGCAACAGCTGCGTGCCGGCGTACGCGGGCAGCAGGCCGAGCTTGATCTCGGGCAACCCGAGCTTCGCCCCGCGCCGCGCCACGCGGAAGGTACAGGCCAGCGCCAGCTCGAGGCCGCCGCCGAGCGCCAGCCCGTTCAGCGCGGCGACGAGCGGTTTCGGGAATTCGAGCATGCGTTTTACCAGCGCATGCACGCGCAGCAGCCGATGCTGCGGATCGCCGTGCCATTCGCTGAGGTCGGTGCCGGCGCAGAAGGCGCGCCCGGTGCCGCTCAGGATCAGTGCGCGGCTGTCGTCGTCGCGGATCGTCTCGAGAAAACGTTCGAGCTCGTCCAGCATGTCGTTGTTGATGGCGTTCAGCACCTGTGGCCGGTTCAGGGTCAATACCGCGCAGTGTCCGCGCCGTTCGATGTCCACCACGCTCATGCCGTCGTCTCCGTGTTCGCCTGCGCCGCAAACGTTCCGGCGCCCGGCGCGACTATAGGAGAATTCGCGCGCCTGGCGTAGCCTTGCTGCAATTGCCACCGATCGCATACCCGGGAGTGATGCACCATGGCCAGCCTGCCGCGACTTGCCGTCCGCGAGCCCGTCGAGCGCATCCACGCCGCCCTCGACGAGCACGGTGCGGTGATCGTCGAGGGCCTGCTCGATCAGCCCCTGCTCGCGCGGCTCAACGGCGATGTCGATCCGTTGCTGGCGCGCGCCGATCCGCACATGAACCATCTCAACCCGGTGCTGGACGCGTTCTTCGGCACGTGCGTGCGCCACGTGACCGGGCTCGCCGGCAAGTCGCTCGCCTTCGCCGAAAACGTGATGTGCCATCCGCTGTTGCTGGGACTCTGTGACCGCGTGCTGCTGCCGGGCTGTGCGGGCTACCAGCTGAACCTGGGCCACCTGATGGACCGCGGCCCTGGTGCCGAGGCGCAGTGGCCGCATCGCGACGAGGACGTGTGGGTGCATTGCCCGCGACCGCACCCGGAGTTGCAGCTCGCGACCGTGGTCGCACTGGTGGATTTCCACCGTGGCAACGGCGCGACCTACGTGGTGCCCGGCAGCCATCGCTGGCCGCGCGATCGCGTCGCCACCGAGGCGGAAACGGCGCACGCCGAGATGCCGGCCGGTTCGGCGGTGATCTACCTCGGCTCGACGATCCACGGCGGCGGTGCCAACAGCACCGCCGACGATTGGCGTCGTGGCTTCCACCTCAGCTACACCCTGGGCTGGCTGCGCACCGAGGAGAACAACATCCTCGCGGTGCCGCCGGAACGCGCGCGCGAGCTCTCTCCGCTGGCGCGGCGCCTCGTTGGCTACGGCGTGCATGACGCCATCGCCGACATGGGCGGCTATCTCGGGATGCTCGATATGCGCGATCCCGCGCAGATGCTGGAAGACGGCTCGCTCTAGGCACGCCCCGCGTCACGCCGCATCGCAGGGGGGCGTCATCAGTGCGAGGCGCGGTCCTCGAGCTCGCTCCAGCGCGCGAAGGCGGATTCGAGTAGTTCCGTGATCTCCGCCGCGCGCGTCGACGCGGCGCGCATTGCCTCCACGTTGCCGCTGCCCATGCTCGCGAGCAACGCTTCCTGTTCCTGCTCCAGCGCGTCGATGGTGGCGGGCAGGCTCTCGAGCTCGCGCTGCTCCTTGAAGCTCAGCTTCTTCGCGACGGCGCGTCCGGGCGCGGGCGCCTTCGCCGCGGCGGGAGTCGCGACCGGCGCCGGCGCCGCGACGGGCTGTGGCCGTTGCAGCAGCCAGTCGCTGTAGCCACCGGCATACTCCTGCCAGTGGCCGTCGCCTTCGGCGACCAGCGTCTGCGTCACCACGTTGTCGAGGAACACGCGGTCGTGGCTCACCAGCAGCAGCGTGCCGGTGTAGCCCTGCAGCGTGTCCTCGAGCAGTTCCAGCGACTCGATGTCGAGGTCGTTGGTCGGCTCGTCCAGCACCAGCAGGTTTGCCGGGCGCGCGAACAGCCGCGCCAGCAGCAGGCGGTTGCGCTCGCCGCCCGAGAGCGTGCCGACCGGCGAGCCGGCGCGCTGTGGCGGAAACAGGAAGTCGCCGAGGTAGCTGATGATGTGCTTGCGCGCGCCGCCGATCTCCACCCACTCCGAGCCCGGGCTGATGGTCTCGGCGACGGTCTTCGCCAGGTCGAGCTGCTCGCGCATCTGGTCGAAGTAGGCCACCTCGAGGCTGGTGCCCAGCTTCACGGTGCCGCCGTCGGGCTGCATCTGCCCGAGTATCAGCTTGATCAGCGTGCTCTTGCCGGCGCCGTTCGGTCCCATCAGCCCGAGGCGGTCGCCGCGCAGCAGCCGCAGCGACAGGTCCCGCACCACGGTGCGCTCGCCGAAGGACTTCGAGACGTTTTCCAGCTCGGCGACCAGCTTGCCCGAGCGCTCGCCGGCATCGAGACGCAGTCGCACGTTGCCCATGCGCTCGCGCCGTTCCGCGCGCTCGTTGCGCAGGCGTTCCAGCCGGCGCACGCGCCCCTCGTTGCGCGTGCGCCGCGCCTTGACGCCCTGGCGGATCCACGCTTCTTCCTCGGCCCAGAACTTGTCGAACTTGCGTGCCGCCACGGCCTCGGCCGCGAGCTGCTCCGCCTTGCGCGACTCGTAGGCCGAGAAATTGCCGGGATAGGAGCGCAGCAGGCCGCGGTCGAGCTCGACGATGCGGGTCGCGATGCGGTCGAGGAAGGCGCGGTCGTGAGTGATCACGATCGCCGCGGACACTTTCGCGAGCAATTCCTCGAGCAGCGTGATGCCCTCGATGTCGAGGTGGTTCGTCGGTTCGTCCAGAAGCAGCAGCTCCGGCTCCAGCGCCAGCGCAAGGGCCAGCGCGGCGCGCTTGCGCTCGCCGCCGGAGAGCCGCGCCATGTCGGCGTACTCGTTCAGTTGCAGCCGGTGCGCGTATTCGCTCAGCCGCGCCTCCAGCCGCCAGCGTTCCTTGTCGTCGTGGATGGCGTCGAAGCCGCCGCGCAGCACCAGGCTCTCGCGCAGCGTCGCAGCGGGTGGCAGCTCGGGCTCCTGCTCGACCAGGATCACGCGACCGCCGGCGGGCAGGCGCAGCTCACCGTCGTCGAGCGGGGCGTCGCCCGCGATCACGCGCAGCAGCGAGGACTTGCCGGTGCCGTTGCGTCCGATCAGCCCGATGCGCTCTCCCTGGGTGACGGTTAGCGAGGCGCGGTCGAGCAGCGGGTGCAGACCGTAGGCGAGTTCGGCGTTGTCGAGACTGAGGATGGTGCTCATGGCGATACGTACGGCAGATGCGAAGGGGATCGGGTCGGCGCGGGCAGGTGCAGCGCGAGCGGCTGCCCGGCGGCGCGCACGCTGGCGGCGCCGTCGGGCTTCAGGGACAGGGGCTTACGGCCCCACTGTCATTCGACCGTGATGGTAATGCGCTCCGAGACCACCGGCGGGTTGTGCGGCACGTGCATGTGGTCGCCCAGCAGCAGCTGCAGCGTGTGCTTGCCCGGTGCGAGCTCCAGCGTCACCTCGGTCTGCCCACCGCCGAAATGCCGGTGCTGCTCGTCCATCGGCATCGGCATGCCGGCGGGCGGCAGCGTGTCCAGGTCGATCAACAGGTGATGGTGTCCGGTGTCGGGACGCTCCACACCGGCCGGCGCCACGCCCATGCCGCGCAGCCCGAAGCGCACGGTGACGGGGTTGGCGACGGTCGCGCCATCGGCGGGCGAGATGAAATAGGCGACCGCCTCGGGTTGCGACGGCGTTTCGGCAAACGCGGCGGCGGCGCCGAGCGCGGCGGCGACCAAAACCAGGGGTCGCAATGCGGCGAGATAGCGGGACATCGTGATGCTCCGGGTCCAGTGACGACGGGTGAGCGGCGGAGCATAACAAAAAGCCCGCCCCGGCAAACGGGCCAGGGTACAAATACGGCGTGCGCCCGGGAAGCCGCGGGACCGGTTGCAGGCGATTGTTGGTAGAATCCGCCGATGTACGCCGAAAGCATCCTCGACTCCCTCAACACCGCGCAGCGCGAGGCCGTCACCGCGCCGGATACCAATCTGCTGGTACTGGCCGGCGCCGGCAGCGGCAAGACGCGCGTGCTGGTGCACCGCATCGCGTGGCTGGTATTCCAGGACGGCATCTCGCCGCACGGGATCATGGCCGTGACCTTCACCAACAAGGCCGCGCGCGAGATGCGCGCGCGCATCGAGGAGATGGTCGGGGTCTCGACGCGCGGCATGTGGGTGGGCACCTTCCACGGGTTGGCGCACCGCTTCCTGAAGGCGCACTGGGAGGAGGCCGGGCTGCCGCAGAACTTCCAGATCCTCGATTCCGACGACCAGTTGCGCGTGATCAAGCGCGTCTACCGCGACACCGGCATCGACGAGGACCGCTTTGCGCCCAAGCAGTCGCAGTGGTGGATCAACGCGCAGAAGGACGAGGGCCGGCGGGCCGCGCACATCGAGTCCTACGGCGACCATTACCTGAACACGATGCTGGTGCTCTACCGCGGCTACGAGCAGGCTTGCGAGCGCGGCGGCATGGTGGACTTCGCGGAACTGCTGCTGCGCTCGCACGAGCTGTGGCTGAAGCAGCCGGCGCTGCTGGCGCACTACCAGCAGCGCTTCCGGCATATCCTCGTCGACGAGTTCCAGGACACCAACACGATCCAGTACGCCTGGCTGCGCGTGCTGGCGGGCAAGGCCGCGCGCGTCACCGCGGTCGGCGACGACGACCAGTCGATCTACGGCTGGCGTGGCGCGAAGATCGAGAACATCCACCAGTTCCAGCGCGACTTCGACGACACGCGCATCGTGCGCCTGGAGCAGAACTACCGCTCGACCAGCGTGATCCTCGACGCGGCGAACGCGGTGATCGCGCACAACCAGGGCCGCTTCGGCAAGCAGCTGTGGACCAGCGGCGAGGAAGGCGAGCCGATCACGCTCTACGCCGCGTTCAACGAGCAGGACGAGGCGCGCTTCATCGTCGATCACATCCAGCGCTGGATCGCCGACGGACACCCGCGCGCCGATGCCGCGATCCTCTACCGTTCCAACGCGCAGTCGCGGGTGCTAGAGGAGGCGCTGTTGCGCAGCGGCATTCCCTACCGCGTCTACGGCGGCCAGCGCTTCTACGAGCGTCTCGAGATCAGGAACGCGCTGGCATACCTGCGCCTGATCACCAACCGTCACGACGACGCGGCCTTCGAGCGCGTCGTGAACACGCCGACGCGCGGCATCGGTGCGGCGACCATCGACCTGCTGCGCGCGAGCGCGCGCGAGCGCGGCATCTCGCTGTGGGCCGCGGCCGCGCAGGTCGCCGCCGGGCTGCCGGCGCGCGCGCGCAATGCGCTCACCGCGTTCCTCGATCTGATCGACCAGCTGCAGCGTGATACCGCCGGCATGGACCTGGCCGAACTGGCCGACCACGTGCTCGCGGCCAGCACGCTGCTCGAGTTCCACCGTAACGAGAAGGGCGAGCGCGGCCAGACGCGCGCCGAGAACCTCGAGGAGCTGGTGAGCGCCTGCCGCCAGTTCGTGCCCGAGAACCCGGAGCAGCCGCCGCTGCCGCAGTTCCTCGACCGCGCCTCGCTGGATGCCGGCGACGGCCAGGCCGAGGAGTTCGAGGACGGGGTGCAACTGATGACGCTGCACTCGGCGAAAGGCCTGGAGTTCCCGCTGGTGTTTCTCGCGGGCATGGAGGAAAACCTGTTCCCGCACGCGATGTCGCGCGAGGAGCCGGGCCGGCTGGAGGAGGAACGCCGCCTCGCCTACGTGGGCATCACGCGCGCGATGCGCTCGCTGTTCCTGACCTACGCCGAATCACGCCGCCTGCACGGCAACGAAACCTTCAACTCGATGTCGCGCTTCGTGCGCGAGATCCCGCCGCAGCTGCTGCGCGAGGTGCGTCCGCGCGCCTCGATCACGCGCCCGGTATCGCTGGCCGACCAGTACCGCGCGCCCTCCGCCGCCACGCGCGGCGCCGAGGTGCCGCAGACCGGCCTGCGCCTGGGGCAGGCGGTGCGTCACCCGAAGTTCGGCGAGGGCGTGATCATCAATTTCGAGGGCCAGGGCGCACACGCGCGCATCAACGTGAACTTCGCGCGCGAAGGCGCGAAGTGGCTGGTGCTGTCCTACGCCAATCTCGAGCCCGCCTGAACAAACTTCCAGCGGCAGCCTCAGGACGTGGGCACTGCCCGCGTGCGGCCGTTCTCGTCGATCGCGACGAACACGAAGGTGCCCTCGGTCACCTTGTCGTGCGAGCCGGTTTCGCCCGTGCTGCCCGAGACGCGTGACCACACCTCGATCTGCACCTGGATCGAGCTGCGCCCGACCGAGATCACCTCGGTGTAGCAACTCACGACGGCGCCCACCTGCACCGGCACCATGAAGCTCATGCGGTCGATGGCGACGGTGGCCACGCGCCCGCGCGCGACCTTCGCGGCCGCGATACCGCCCGCGAGATCCATCTGCGACAGCAGCCAGCCGCCGAAGATGTCGCCGTTGGCGTTGGTGTCCTTGGGCATCGCGATGGTCTGCAGGGCGAGCTCGCCGCTCGGTCGCGGGGCTTCGTCGATAGCGGATACGGTTCTTGTCTTTACGGGAGTCTTCATGGGAATGTCCGGTCGTCAGCGAATGTTGGTGAGGCCGCTTCCGAGGCGGGCGATGCGCTCGCGCGCGGCGGGCGCCAGCGATGAGCCGCTGTTGGCCACCGCCTGGTAATGGCGCAGCGCAGTCTGGGTATCACCCTGGCGTTGCGCGATCTCGCCGAGCCCGAAGGTCGCATCCGCCGTGGGCAGCAGCCGGTTCGAGGCGTTCAGGTCCTGTGCGGCGATGTCGAGATTGCCGCGCTCGAGGTGCAGCTTGCCGCGCAACAGGTGGGGGCGGAAGAAGTTCGGGTTCGCGGCGATGGCGCGGTTGAAGCTGTTGATCGCGTCGGCCGGGCGATCGAGTCTCGCCGCGGCGACGCCGCGCAATTCGTGGAACAGCCCTTCGCGCTCCTGCAGCTTCAGCGCCTGCTCGGCGTATTTGAGGGCCTCCTGGTAGCGCCCGGCGTTCATCGCGGCCACGCCTCTGTCGTAGGCGTCGTAGGCCGGCTGGTCGCGCTTCAGGCGCGCGATGCGGCGCTGGTATTCCTCGCGCCCGTCATCGCCCGGCCCCAGCTTCTGCGCGGTGCGCCGGTTGGCGTCGACGCGTTCCTGCGAGGGCGGGTGACTCGCGAACAGGCCGCTCAGCCAGTCCTGTCGTCGTCCCTGCGACAGCTTCACGAAGGTTTCCTGCAATCTCACCGCGCCCTGCGGGTCATAGCCGGCGCGCGCCATGTACTGCATGCCGTAGTAATCCGATTCCAGTTCCGCCTCGCGGCCGTAGCGTGTCTGGACCAGCGCGCCGCTGATCTGCGCTCCCTGCAGCGCGAGGTCCTGGTAGGCACTGTTCGCCGTCGCGACGCCGAGTACCGCGAGGCCGATGTTGAGCAGCGTGCCGGTCTCCTGGGCTTTCGCGCCGTGGCGCGCCGCGGCGTGCACGATCTCGTGGCCCAGCACCGCGGCGAGCTGCGATTCGTCCTCGAGCTGCACCAGCAGGCCGCGGTTGACCGCGATCTTGCCCCCGGGCAGCGCCCAGGCGTTGGGCGAGGAATTGTTCAGCACCACGAACTCGTAGGGCAGCTGCGAGCGCTCGCTGACGCGCGCCAGGCTCTGTCCGACGCGCGCCACGTAGGCATTCAGCTCGGGATCGAGCACGTACTGGCCGCCCTCGCTCTGCTGGCTGGGCCCGTACTGCTGCTCGCCGGTGCGGATCTCCTGCTGTTCCGATACGAAGCTCATTTCCGACGAGCCGGTGACCGGGTTGACGCCGCAACCGCCCAGAGCGCCACCCAGCACCAGGACGGCCAGCGCGGAACGCAATGGGTCGAGGGCATTCATTGGGATAGAATCGCCGTGTGGGTGGAGTCGGCGCGATTCTATCGGCAGAGTCCGCATCCGCACCACCCGAATATTCCCGAGCCCCAGGACCGTGCATGCTGCTGATCGTATCGCCCGCCAAGACGCTCGACTTCGATTCCCCCGTACCCGAGCTCACTGTCACGCGCCCCGCATTCACCAAGGACGCGGTAGCGCTGATCGACGGGTTGCGCGCGCTACCGGTCGAGGCGATCCGCAATCTGATGTCGATCAGCCCGGAGCTCGCAGCGCTGAACCACGCGCGCTACCGGGATTGGCGCGCACGTGCGCCGGCGCGCGCCACCCGTGCCGCGCTGCTCGCCTTCCGCGGCGACGTCTACCTCGGCATGCGCGCCGAGACCTTTTCCGCCGAGGAGTTCGCGTTCGCGCAGCAGCACCTGCGCATCCTGAGCGGCCTCTACGGGTTGCTGCGCCCGCTCGATGCGATCCAGCCTTATCGGCTCGAGATGGGCACGCAGCTGGTGAACGCGCGCGGGCGCAACCTCTACGAATTCTGGGGGCCGCGCATCGCCGACGCGCTGCAGGTGCAGGCCCGCGCCGCGGGCGCCCGCGAACTGGTGAACCTGGCCTCGCAGGAGTATTTTCGCGCCGTCGCCCAGGAGCGGCTGACGCTGGCGGTGATCACGCCGGTGTTCAAGGAAAGCCGCGGCGGCACGCTGAAGATCGTGAGCTTCAACGCCAAGCGCGCGCGCGGCGCGATGGCCGGTTTTGCGATTCGCCACCGCCTGCAGCGCGCCGAGGATCTCAAGGCCTTCGCCGAGGACGGCTATCGCTACGAGCCGGCATTGTCCTGCGACCGGGAATGGCTGTTCGTCCGCTGATACTCGCGATCTCGTAGGTCCGCATTCATGCGGACTGCCGCCTCGGCGCAGCATCTCTGCCAGACCGACAGGAGCGACCATGACCGAATTGCCTTTCTCTGAGGCCTGCGAGCGCAACAAGGATCCGATCCTCGAGAAGCTGCGCGTGCATTTCGCCGGCGCCACGCGGGTGCTCGAGATCGGCAGCGGCACCGGGCAGCATGCGCTGCATTTCGCCGCCGCGCTGCCGCAACTCGTGTGGCAGACCAGCGAGGTGCCGGGACAGGACGAGGCAGTGCGCGCCCGGCTCGCCGCGCACCCGCTGCCAAACGTGCGGGCGCCGCTCGCGCTCGATGTGCGCGGCGCGTGGCCTGCCGGTCCCTTCGACGCGATATTCAGCGCCAATACTTTGCACATCATGGGCTGGGACGGCGTGAGCGCGCTGTTCAGCGGCGTGGGGCAATGCCTGGCGTCGGGTGGGGTGCTCGCGATCTACGGCCCCTTCAATTACGGAGGGCGCTACACCAGCGACAGCAACGCGGCCTTCGACGACTGGCTGCGCCGGCGCGATCCCGCGAGCGGTATCCGCGACCACGAGGCGGTGGACGCGCTGGCGCGCGCCGCGGGTCTCGAACCGGTTGCCGATCACGCGATGCCGGCCAACAACCGTCTGTTAGTGTGGGTTCGCGCGCCATGACCCTGCAACGCTTTCTCGATGCGCAGCACGCCGTCTACGCGCAGGCGCTGGAGGAGTTGCGCGCCGGGCGCAAACGCACGCACTGGATGTGGTTCGTGTTTCCGCAGCTCGCGGGGCTGGGTCTCAGCGCGACGGCGGTGCATTACGCGATCGCCGATCTCGCCGAGGCTCGCGCCTATCTCGCGCACCCGTTGCTCGGGCCGCGGCTCGAGGAATGCGCCCGCGCGCTGCTCGACGTGCCCGGACGCACGGCGCACGAGATCCTCGGCTCGCCCGACGACCTGAAGCTGCGCTCCTCGATGACGCTGTTCGCGCAAGTGGACGGCGCGGACCCGGTGTTCCGGCGCGTGCTCGAACGCTATTACGACGGTGAAGCGGACGCCCGCACCTTGGCGCTGCTGGCCTCGTCCTGAGCACGCCCGCCCCGACGCTGACGCCGCGCTACACCGCATCGCGGTACGGCAGTGCTGCGGCGGCCTCGCGGCGGTAACTCTCGATCGCGTCCCGTTCGCGCAGGAGGAAGTCGTCGATCGCCGCGCGGAAGCCCGGGTGCGCGATCAGGTGGCAGGAGTGCGTGAGCACCGGTTCGAAGCCGCGCGCGAGCTTGTGCTCGCCCTGCGCGCCGGCGTCGAAGCGCGCCAGGCCCTCGCTAATGCAGAAGTCGATGCCCTGGTAGTAGCAGGTCTCGAAGTGCAGCTGCGCGTAGTCCTCCGTGCAGCCCCAGTAGCGGCCGTAGAGCGTGTCGGCGCCGATCACGTAGAGCGCGCCGGCCACGACCTCGCGCCGGTGCTCGGCGACGACGAGCAGCAGGCGCTCGGGCATCGACTGTCCCAGCAGCCGGAAGAACGCGCGGTTCAGGTAGCCGCCGTGGCCGCTGCGCCGTGCGTAGGTCAGCTGGTAGAAGTGATGGAAGCGATCCCACAGCGCAGCGTCGACCTCCGTGCCGCGCAGCGCGCGCAGCTGCAGTCCCTGTTCCACCACCAGCCGCCGTTCGCGCTTCAGCTGCTTGCGCTTGCGTGACTGCATCAGGTCGAGGAAATCGGCGAAGTCGCGATAGCCGCGGTTGTGCCAGTGGAACTGCACGCCGGTGCGATGGCCGAGGCCGGCGGCGGCCAGTTCCCCGGCAACCGGTTGCTCGGGAAACAGCAGGTGCCATGACGAGGCGCCCAGACGCGCCATTTCCTCGCGCACCGCCGCGAGCAGTTCCGCCTGCAGGTCCGCGAACGCCAGCCCCTCGGCCAGCAGCAGCCGCGGCCCCGCGGCCGGTGTGAACGGCACCGCGCTCAGCAGCTTCGGGTAATACGGCTGGCCGTGGCGGCGATAGGCATCCGCCCACGACCAGTCGAACACGTACTCGCCGTAGGAGTGCCGCTTCAGATAGCAGGGCATCGCGCCCACCAGCCGCGCACCCTCGCGCAGCAGCAGGTGGTGCGGTTCCCAGCCGGAGTCGCCGCCCACGCTGGCGCTGTCCTCGAGCGCGCAGAGGAACTCGTGGCGCAGGAAGGGATAGTCGCGCCTGGCGAGCGCATTCCAGTCCGCCGCCGCGACCTCGCGGATGCCGGGCAGGAACTGCGCGCGTGTCATCGCAGCAGGTAGTCGGTGGCGATGCCGGCGAATACGAGCAGGCCGAACAGGTTGTTGTTCAGGAAGGCGCGGAAGCAGCGCGCGCGCTCGCGCTCACGGATCAGGTACTGCTGCCACGCGAACAGCGCCGCGCCGCCGAGCAGGGCCAGCGTGTACGGCAACCCCATGCCGAACTGGCGACCGGCGAGCCACAGCAGCACCAGCACCAGGAACTGCAGCAGTGCGGTGACCAGCCGGTCGGCGTCGCCGAACAGGATCGCGGTGGATTTCACCCCGATCGCGAGGTCGTCCTCGCGATCGACCATCGCGTAAAAGGTGTCGTAGACCACGCTCCACAGCACGGCCGCGAAGAACAGCAGCCAGAGCGGTGGAGACAGCACCTGGCGCTCGGCGGCGAACGCCATCGGTATGCCCCAGGAGAACGCGATGCCGAGTCCGACCTGGGGCAGGTGCGTGTAGCGCTTCAGGAAGGGATAGCCCGCCGCGAACACCAGCGCGGCGAACGAAAGCCACACCGTGAGCGCATTGGTCAACAGCACCAGCGCGAAGGACGCCAGCGCGAGCACCGCGCCGAGCGCGAGCGCCTCGCGCTCGCCCAGCTGTCCGCTCGCCAGCGGGCGCTCGCGCGTGCGCTCGACGTGGCCGTCGATATGCCGATCCGCGTAATCGTTGGCGACGCAGCCGGCCGAGCGCATCAGGAACACGCCGGCGGTAAAAATGAGCAGGTTGGCCAGCGACGGTTGCCCCTGCGCCGCGAACCACAGCCCCCACCACGTCGGCCACAGCAGCAGGAACGTGCCGATCGGACGGTCGAAGCGGATCAGGCGAAGGTACAGCGGCAGGCGTGCGCGCAATTCCATGGATTGACCTGTGAGGGGCGCTGGGTCGGGATTATAGCGAGCCCAGCCGGCAGGCCGGCAGGAAGAACTCCGCGACCAGCAGTGGCGCGCCATGCACCCGGAACACCGAGCGCCGGCCCCACACCGTGGCGCCGTCGGCCGGCGGCGCGGGCAGGATGCCGTGGCCAGCGCGCACCAGCGCCACCTCGAAGGGCTCGCGCCGCAGCCCGCGGCTGGAGAACAGCAGCGCGCCCAGCGAGCGCTCGCCGAAGCGGCGCAGGTGGCGCAGGCGCCCGCGCAGCGTGGCGGCGGGCATGATGCTGCGCGCGAACACCCACGGCTCGCCGGCGCACTCGAGCAGCACCTCGCGCACCAGTGCCACCTCGTGCGCGCCGAGGCCCAGCGCGCGTCGCTCGGAGGCGCGCGGACGCTGCCATGCCTGGCGCAGCACGCGCACGCGCAGGCGGTTGCCGCAGGCTGCCTGGAGAATCGCGGTGAGGGAGCCTTCGTCCAGCAGCCAGTGCCGCGTCGCCGGTGGCAACTGCGAGGAATCGAACCGCCGCCAGGGCTTCCAGGCGGGTTCGCCGGGCTGGAAGCCCGCGGACGCTAACGCGTACAATGCTGCGCTCTCCGTGGTCAGGACGCCGCTGATTCTAGCCGTTCACTCGCCGCGGAAGTTCCTCGACGCGGCCCGGAGCGTACCGGGTGCGCGATGACAATGACAGCAGCGACGGCGCGATGGCGGCAGGGAGATTGGCATGGCTCGGTGGGAATGTATCGTTTGCGGCTGGGTCTATGACGAGGCCAAGGGCTGGCCCGACGATGGCATCGCCGCCGGCACGCGCTGGGAAGACGTGCCGAACGACTGGCTGTGCCCGGATTGCGGCGTTGGCAAGGAAGACTTCGAGCTGATCGACGACACCCCGCTGGTGGCGGTTCCGCATCACCAGGAAGCCGATATCGTCTCGCTCACGCAGCCGGTGATCATCATCGGCACCGGGCTTGCCGGCTACAACCTGGCGCGCGAGTTCCGCAAGCTCGACAGCGACACGCCGCTGATCCTGGTCACCTCCGACGACGGCCGCATGTATTCCAAGCCGATGCTCTCGACCGGCTTCACCAAGAACACCACGCCCGATGACCTCGCGACCATGGATGCCGGCAGCATGGCGATCAGCCTGCGCGCCAGCGTCTGGACGCACACGCACGTGACCGCCATCGACACCGCGAAGCACGAGATCCGCATCGGCGAGGCCACCACGGTCGGCTACAGCAGGCTCGTGATCGCCTGGGGTGCCGACACCATCCGCCCGCCGTTGAAGGGCGACGGCCTCGACCACGTCTATTCGGTGAACGATCTGCTCGATTACGCGGATTTTCGCGCCGCGATCAGGAACAACGACGTGAAGAAGGTGCTGATCATCGGCGCCGGGCTGATCGGCTGCGAATTCACCAACGATCTCTGCAACGGCGGTTTCGCGGTCGAGGCCGTCGACCCGCTCGGCTGGTGCCTGCCCACGCTGCTGCCCGAGCCCGCGGGCCGCGCGGTGCAGGGCGCGCTCGAGGCGCTCGGCGCGAAGTTCCACTTCGGCCCGCTGGTCAGCGAGGTGAACCTCGCGCCCGGTGGCAAGGGCATCGTGGCGACGCTGAACGACGGGCGTCGTATCGAGGCCGACATGGCGGTTTCGGCGATCGGGGTGCGCCCGCGCCTGGAACTCGCGAAAGCGGCCGGCATCGCGGTGAACCGCGGCGTGGTCGCGAACCGTCTGCTCGCGACCAGCGCGCCCGATGTCTACGTGCTGGGCGACTGCGCGGAGGTTGATGGCCACGTGCTGTATTACGTCGCGCCGCTGATGGCCTGCGCGCGCGCGCTCGCCAAGACGCTTGCCGGCACGCCGACCGAGGTCAGCTACCCGGCGATGCCGGTCACCATCAAGACCCCGGCCTGCCCGGTGGTGGTCGCGCCGCCGCCGGTGGGCGCGGCCGGCGCGTGGTCGATCAGCGGCAGCAGCCCGGATCTCGTCGCTGAATTTCGCGATCCCGCGGGCAAGCTGCTGGGGTTCGCGCTGACCGGCGAAGGCGGCAAGCAGAAGCTGCAGCTGCAGAAGGAACTGCCGCCGATCATTGCCTGAGCGCAAGCTCAGGCCGCGAGGTCGCGCGCAATCGCCTGCAGCTCCCCGGCCGAACCGTGGATGCGCTCGCTCACGGCGAGTGCGTCGGCGCGGCTGATGCCGAGCTCGGTGAACATCGAGTCCGCGATGGGCTGCAGCGGCGCGCTGCCGATGTGCTGTTCGCGCAGCAGTCGAGTCGCCAGGTGCAGCACGCGTGCCAGCACCTCGTGTTCGCCGGCCTGCTCCGGCGCCTGCTGGAAGCGCAGTGCCGCGCAGACTTCCTCCGGCAGGTGCCAGAAGCGCATCAGCCAGCCCGCCATCTGTTCACGCGTCACCCCGAGCAGGAAGCGTTCGACATGCCAGTGCCCGAGGTGCGGGTTGGCCTCGGTGTAGCGGCAGACCAGTTGCAGCTGCGGCTTGAACAGTTCCGCGAGGATCAGGAAACCGAAGTTGTGCAGCAGCCCGCCGAGATAGGCGTGGCCCAGCGCGGGGCGCAGGCTCGAGGGCATGGCCTTGCACAGGCCCTCGACCATCGCGGCGCCGTGAACGGCCTGCAGCCAGTAGTTGCGGTAACCGTAGCGCCCTTCCTTCGGCAGGCGCATGGTCTTGCCGAGCGCCAGCCCCAGCGCGAGGTTCATCACCAGGTCGAAGCCGAGCACGCGCACGATGGCGTCCTGGATGGACTTCACCTTGCCCGGCGCCGCGTAGTACGGCGAGGACGCCCAGCTGACCACCTGCGCCGACAGCGAGGGGTCTATTTCGACCACCCGCGCCAGGTCGCTGACGCTGGCATAGGGGTCGGCGCTGATGCGGATGATGCGATGGGCGATCTCCGGCAGTGGCGGGAAATCGAGGGTGTCCTCGAGGCGGCGCTCGATGCGCCGCGCGGTGAAGCGCGCGACCGCGTTGCCGAT
>DAORUQ010000067.1:0-15053 GCA_035433265.1 Pseudomonadales bacterium
TCGTCCTCGATCAGCATCCCGGCGGCCTTGAGGCCGATGGCGACGCAGAGCGCGTTGGTGTTGCCGCTGATGATGTCGGGAATCACCGACGCATCGGCGATGCGAAGGCCCTCGAGGCCGTGCACACGCAGGCGATGGTCGACCACCGCGTCCTCGCCCGCGCCCATCGCGCAGGTGCCGACCGGGTGGTAGACCGACTCGGCCTCGCGGCGGATGAACGCGAGGATCTGCTCGTCGCTGCTGCAGTTCACGCCGGGCCGGATCTCCGCTTCACGGTAGCCGTCGAACACGCTGGAGGCGAAGATCTCGCGCACGCGCCTGACCGCGTCGATCATCACGCGCCGGTCCGCCTCGGTGGCCATGTAGTTGGCGCGGATCGCCGGCGGATAGTCGGGGAAGGGCGTGCGCGCGTGCACGCTGCCGCGGCTGCTCGGGCGCAGGTTGCATACGGTCGCGGTGGTGCCGGGCACGGTGACGAGATTGCCGCGCGCGTCGAGGCGCCCGGCGGCAGGCGTGAAGTGGATCTGCGCGTCGGGGCGCCCGACGTCGGGCGAGCTGCGCAGGAAGGCGCCGGCCTGGCAGGCGGGGTGGATCAGCAGCCCCTCGCGCCTGATGCCCCAGCGCAGCGCGTTGCGCAGCAGGCCGAGCGGCGTGGTCTCCTCGGCGAAAGTCCTCACGTTGCGCAGCCCCTGCTGCACGTTGATCGTCAGGTGGTCCTGCAGGTTCTCGCCCACGCCGGGCAGCGCGTGCCGGGTGGTGATACCCAGCGGCTCGAGCACGGCGGGATTGCCGATGCCGGAGAGCTCCAGCAGCTGCGGGCTGTTGATCGAGCCGCCGCAGAGGATCACCGAGCGGCGCGCAGCCACGCGCAGCACCTTGTCCTTGCGGCGGTACTGCACGCCGGTGACGCGCTCGCCATCGAACAGCAGCTTCTCGGCAAGGGCATGCGTCGCCAGCTCGAGGTTGGCGCGCTTGAGCGCGGGCTTGAGGAAACTGGTCGCCGCGGTCTGGCGCACGCCGTTGCGCACGTTGACCTGGTAGCGGCCGATGCCTTCCTGGCTCGGGCCGTTGAAGTCGGTGTTGAAGGGCAGGCCGATGCTCACGCCCGCCTGGATGAACAGGTCGGTGCACTCGAGCGGGGGGCCGACCTCGTCGACCCACAGCCCGCCGCCGCTGCCGTGCAGCGCGTCGGCGCCGCGCGTATTGTGCTCGCTGGCGAGGAACCAGGGCAGCATCTCCTCGTAGGACCAGCCGGGATTGCCGGCCGCGGCCCAGGCTTCGTAGTCCTCGCGCTGGCCGCGGATGTAGACCATGCCGTTGATGGCGCTGGTGCCGCCCACCACCTTGCCGCGCGGCCAGGCGATCTTGCGGTAGTCGAGCTCGGGCTCGGGCTCGGTCTGGTAGCACCAGTTGACGCTCCTGTCCTTCATCAGGAAGGCGAAGCCGAGCGGCACGTGGATCATCGGGTGGCGGTCCGGCCCGCCGGCCTCGAGCAACAGCACGTGCCGGCTCGCTTCGCGGCTGAGGCGCGAGGCGAGCGCGCAGCCGGCCGAGCCGGCGCCGATGATGATGTAGTCATAGCTGGCGTCGAAGCCGCGCGGGGTGGTGCTCAAGCGGGTGCGCTCCGGTACTGCGTGAGGCGGCCATTGTCGGCGATACCGGCGCAGCGCTCCACGCCCGCCTGATTACGCTTTGGTAAGCGGCGGCTGGCGCCGCCCCACGCGATTGTGGTCAGATGCGCGGCTCACAAGGACGGGGATATGCACGATGGCCGGGGCCAGCCTGCTCGCGCTGCTCGACGACATCGCAACGGTGCTCGACGACGTCGCGGTGATGACCAAGCTCGCGGCGAAGAAGACCGCCGGGGTGCTCGGCGACGATCTCGCGCTGAACGCGCAGCAGGTCGCCGGCGTGCGCGCCGAGCGCGAGCTGCCGGTGGTCTGGGCAGTCGCGAAGGGTTCGGCGCGCAACAAGCTGATCCTGGTGCCGCTGGCGCTCGCGCTCAGCGCGCTGGCGCCGTGGGCCGTGACGCCGGTGCTGATGATCGGCGGCGCCTACCTGTGCTACGAGGGCTTCGAGAAGCTCGCGCACCGCTTCCTGCACAGCGCCGGCGAGGACGCCGCGGCGCACGAGGCGCTGGAGCATGTGCTGCTCGACCCCGGCACCGATATGGTCGCCTTCGAGACGCACAAGATAGGCGGCGCCATCCGCACCGATTTCATCCTCTCGGCCGAGATCATCGTGATCGCGCTGGGCACGGTGCAGGCGGCGTCCTTTGCCCACCGGGCCGCGGTGGTCACGGTGGTCGCGGCGGCGATGACCGTGGGCGTTTACGGCTTCGTGGCCGGCATCGTGAAGATGGACGACGCCGGCCTGCTGCTGTTGCGCGACGAATCGCCGGGCGCGGGGGGCAGGCTGAAACGCGCCCTCGGCAACGCGCTGCTGTGGATCGCGCCGCGGATGATGAAGACGCTGTCGGTGCTCGGCACGGCGGCGATGTTCCTGGTCGGCGGTGGCATCCTGGTGCATGGCATGCCGCCGCTTGCGCAATGGCTGCACGGCGCCGAACACGCCGCCGCCGGCGTGCCCGGCGTGGGCGCGGTGCTGGCCGGCGTCACGCCGGCGCTGCTCAACGCCGCCGCCGGCATCGTGGCGGGGGCGATCGTGCTGGCCGCGGTCAGCGCTTACGGCGCATTGACAGGACGATGGCGCGGGCGCTGAGGCAGCGCGCCGGGCAATTGCAGGCAAGACGGAGGTACTGCGAGTGGATACGACGACCCTGTTCTCGCTCGCCGGGCGCACCGCGCTGGTCACCGGCGGCTCGCGCGGCATCGGCCGCATGATCGCGGCGGGTTTCATCGCCCAGGGCGCGCGCGTCTACATATCTTCGCGCAAGGGCGCGGCGTGCGAGGCGGTCGCCGGGGAACTGGGCCCGAACTGCATCGCGCTGGCGCAGGACGTCTCCACGGTCGCGGGTTGCCGCGCGCTGGCGGCGGACTACAGCGCGCGCGAGCCCGCGCTCGACATCCTGGTCAACAACGCCGGCGCGGCCTGGGGCGAGCCCTTCGAAAGCTTTCCCGAAGCGGGCTGGGACAAGGTCATGGACCTGAACCTCAAGTCGCCGTTCTTTCTCACCCAGGCGCTGCACGGCGCGCTGAAGGCGGCGGCCACCCCCGCGCGTCCGGCCAAGGTGATCAACATCGCCTCGGTCGACGGCATGCGTCCCAATCCCTGGCACACCTACAGCTACCAGGCCTCGAAAGCCGGGCTGATCCACCTGACGCGGCGACTGGCGGCGCGGCTGATCAGCGATGGCATCGTGGTCAGCGCGATCGCGCCGGGGGCGTTTGCCTCCGATATGAATCGCGCGGCGCGCGATCATGGCGATCTCGCCGCACGGGCGATACCGTCCGGGCGCATCGGCAGGGACGAGGACATGGCGGGCGCGGCGATCTATCTGGCGAGCCGAGCCGGCGATTACGTGGTGGGGGAAACGCTCACCGTCGACGGCGGGCTGGTGAATGCCGCACTGGGCGAGTCGATCGACGCGTAGGGGGATGCAGGCAGCGGCGGCCGGATCCTGCCGCCGCTGCCTGCGATGCGCTCGATCAGAAGAAGACCGATTTTTCCAGCATGATCACCGCAGAGCCGGCCACGTAGCCCATCAACGCCAGGCCGCTGATATTGCGCACGTACCAGAAGAAGTTGATGCGCTCCATGCCCATCGCGGCCACGCCGGCCGCCGAGCCGATGATCAGGCAGCTGCCGCCGGTGCCCGCGGCGAAGGCCAGGAACTCCCACAGCGGGGAATCGGTCGGATGCACCGCCAGGTCGTACATGCCCATGGTCGCGGCGACCAGCGGCACGTTGTCGATAACGGCCGAGAGCAGGCCGATCAGGAACACGATCAGGTCGAGGTTGCCCACGGTACGGTCCAGGAAGCCGGCCGCCTGCGCGAGCAGCCCCGTCGCCTGCAGCGCGGAGACGGCCGTCAGGATGCCGAGGAAGAACAGCACGCTGGGAGTGTCGATGCGGCGCACCACCGTGAGGATGTGCATGCCCGATTCCATCGCGGCGTCGCGGTCCTTGTGCACCAGCTCTGACACCACCCACAGCACGCCGAGGCTGAACAGCATGCCCATGAAGGGCGGCAGGTGCGTCACGGTCTTGAACACCGGCACGAACAGCAGGCCGCCCATGCCCACCAGGAAGATCAGGTTGCGCTGCGATTTGCTGACCGAGTGATGGGCCTCGTTCTGAACCTGCACGGGGCTGGTGATCTGCCGCCCGCGCAGGCGGAAGGTGAGGAACAGCAGCGGGATCGCGAGGCACACCAGGCTCGGCAGGAAGATCGATTCCATGATGCGCAGCGTGGTGATCTGCCCGCCGATCCACAGCATCGTGGTCGTGACGTCGCCGATCGGTGACCAGGCGCCGCCGGCGTTGGCCGCGATCACGATGATGCCGGCGAAGAACAGCCGGTCGTCCTTGTCGTCGATCAGCTTGCGGATCAGCGAGATCATCACGATCGTGGTGGTCAGGTTGTCGAGTGCCGCCGACATGAAGAAGGCGACGAAGCCGATGATCCACAGCAGCTTGACCATGCTGGTCGAGCGGATGCGGTCGGTGATGATCGTGAAGCCGCCGTAGACGTCGACCATCTCGACGATGGTCATCGCGCCGAGCAGGAAGAACAGGATGCTCGCGGTCTCGGCGAAGCCCTCGAGCATCTGGTGCTCGCCGACCCAGGCCTTGATGATCTCCTCGGTGGACTTGGTCGCGTGCGCGTCCAGGAAGGTCTGCGGCAGGCTGGCCACATCGATCAGCCCCGGGGCGGCGAGGATGTAGACCGCCCAGCACAGCACGCCGGTCAGCACCGCGGGCGCTGCCTTGTCGACGTTGACGTTGTGCTCGAGGATGATCATCAGGTAGCCGACACAGAAGATGGCGATGATGGCGATCAGCGGTAATGGCATGTGTCTCTTCCCGGCTACTGGGGGTGCGTGGATCCAAGCGCGCTAATTTAAGCCGAGAGGCGTGCCGGCGACCATGCGCGCCAGCGTGCAAATTGCCGAAGCGCGAGGCCGTGCTGCCCGGGGACGCGCGAACGGGCGGTTTTGTTTGTCCGGGCGAGCGGCTATGCTCCCCGGCTTGCAACGAGCACCCAGGCAGGGGAGGTCCCACGTGGCGGTAGAACGATACTGTGCCCCGGAATCGGTGGCGGAGGCGGTGGCGCTGCTCGACCCGGCGACAGGCGCGGCGGCATTTTCGGGCGGCACCGACCTGCTGGTGCAGATGCGCGCGGCGGTGCGCTCGCCGGCGACGCTGGTCGATCTCAAGCGCATTCCCGGACTGGCCGGCGTGGAGTTCGCGCCCGATGCCGTGCGCATCGGCGCCGCGACGCGCTGCTGCGCACTGACCGCGAACGACGAACTGCGGGCACTGTGGCCGGGCCTGCTGGAGGCCGCCGGCCTGATCGGCTCCACGCAGGTGCAGGGTCGCGCCAGCCTCGGCGGCAACCTGTGCAACGCCTCGCCCGCCGCGGACTCGGTTCCCGCCCTGGTGGCCAATCGCGCGCGGGCCCTGGTCGCGGGACCCGGCGGCCAGCGCAGCGTTGCCGTCGAGGACTTCGTGCTCGCGCCGGGGCGCACCGTGCTCGCCAGCGGCGAGTTTGTTCACGCCATCGAGTTGCCGCGCCCGGCGCCGCGCACCGCGGATGCCTACCTGCGCTTCACGCCGCGCACCGAGATGGATATCGCGGTGGCCGGCGCGGGAGTATCCGTGACGCTGGACGCCGACGGTGTATGCACCGGTGCGCGCATCGCGCTGGGCGCGGTCGCGCCTACGGTGCTGCTGGTGCCCGGGGCCGCCGCGGCGCTGATCGGCTCGCGCTGCGACGAGGCGGCGCTGGATGCCTGCGCCGGCGCCGCGCGCGCGGCGGCACGGCCCATCACCGATCGGCGCGGCAGCGCGGAGCTGCGCCGCCAGGTCATCGGCGTGCTGGTGCGTCGGGCCGTGCGGGTGGCCGTGCAGCGCGCGGGTGGCACCTAGATCGCGGTCGGGCCGCGGGAATCAGGCGGCTGCGAGCGGGCCGCGGGGCAGCGCCGCGACTGCGTGCGCCGTCAATTGCGAAATTCGTCGGGGGTGGAGCAGATGTCGATACACGTACGAACGCGGATCAACGGACAGGCGCAGGAATTTCTCTGTGAACCGGACCAGAGCGCGCTGCAGGTGCTGCGCGACACGCTCGGGCTGACCGGGTCCAAGGAGGGCTGCAACTCCGGGGACTGCGGCGCCTGCTCGGTGCTGCTCGACGGCACGCTGGTGTGCGCGTGCCTGGTGCTCGGCGCCGAGCTCGAGGGACGCAGCCTCGCCACGATCGAGGGCATCGCCGAAGGCGGCAGGCTGCACCCGGTGCAGCAGAAGCTGCTCGAGCACAACGCGCTGCAGTGCGGCATCTGCATCCCCGGCATCGTGGTCGCGGCGAAGGCGCTGCTGGACCACGATCCCGACCCGGACGAGACCGCGGTGCGCTACTGGCTGGCGGGCAATCTCTGCCGCTGCACCGGCTATGACAAGATCATCCGCGCGGTGCTCGATGCGGCCGCGACGATGCGCGCGAGCGGAGGTGCGCCATGAATGCGAATGAGCAGGGGTTGCGCCAGATCGGCACGCGCCCGCCGCGTCCCGACGGCGTCGACAAGGTCACGGGGCGCGCGCGCTACGGCGCGGACTACACGCTGCCGGGCATGGTCTGGGGCCGCGTGCTGCGCAGCCCGCACGCGCACGCGCGCATCCTCGGCATCGACGCGAGCGCCGCGCTCGCGCTGCCCGGCGTGCTGGCCGTGGTGACGGCGGAAGACTTTCTCGCTGAACCCAAAGGTGATGTGGCCAGCGGCGAGGCCGAGATCGAGAGCGGCGATCTCAGCCGCAACGTGATGGCGCGCGAGAAGGCGCTGTACCACGGCCACGCGGTGGCGGCAGTCGCGGCGACCACGCCGCGCATCGCGGCGGCGGCGCTGGCCGCGATCCGCGTCGACTACGAAGCGCTCCCCGCGGTGCTGGACATCGACGCCGCGATGGCACCCGATGCGCCGCTGCTGCACGCGGACATGTTCACGCGCGGGGTCGACCCCGAACCGCGTGCCGCCTCCAACGTGGCTGCGATCACGACCCTGCAGCGCGGCGACCTCGATGCGGGCTTCGCTGCGGCCGAGGTCGTCGTGGAAGGCACGTGGTGCTCCCCGATGGCACACCAGGGGTATATCGAGCCGCAGGCATGCCTGGCCTGCGTGGGGCCGGGCGGGGAAGTCGAGCTCTGGTGCAGCACGCAGGGGCCGTTCATGGTGCGCTCCAGCGTCGCGCTGCTGCTGGGGCTCGATGTCGCCGACGTGCGCGTCATTCCCACCGAGATCGGCGGCGGCTTCGGTGGCAAGACCACGGTCTACATCGAACCGATCGCCGTGGCGCTGTCGCGCAAGTGCGGCCGGCCGGTGAAGATGCAGCTCTCGCGCGAGGAAGTGTTCCGCGCCACCGGCCCCGCCTCGGCCTCGCGCGTGTGGGTCAGGATCGGCGCGCGCTCCGACGGCACGATCACCGCGATGGACGCGCGACTCGAATACGATGCCGGCGCCTTCCGCGGCTCGCCGTTCATACCGGGCGCAATGTCGATCTTTGCCTGCTATGACGTGCCCAACCAGCGCGCGGTTGCTCTCGACGTGGTCACCAACAAGCCGAAAGTCGCCGCCTACCGCGCCCCCGGCGCGCCGCAGGCGATCCTGGCGAGCGAATGCGCGCTCAACGAGCTCGCCGCGCGGCTCGGCATCGACCCGATCGAGCTGCGCCTGCGCAACGCGGTGCGCGAGGGCTCGCGCACGATCTACGGCGCGGCCTTCGAGACCATCGGTCTCGTCGAATGCCTGGAGCAGGCGCGCCGGCATCCGCATTACGCGGCGGCGCTGCAGGCGAACCAGGGGCGCGGCGTGGCCGCCGGCTTCTGGTTCAACGCGGGCTTGCAGTCGAGCGCCGCGGTGCACCTGACCGAAAACGGCAAGCTGCTGCTCGAGGAAGGCAGCCCCGACATCGGTGGCTCGCGCGCCGCGATGGCGCTGATCGCGGCCGAGACGCTGGGCATGCCCTATGCGAGCGTCAAGCCGGCCGTGGTCGATACCTCGGGCATCGGCTACACCGACCTGACCGGGGGCAGCCGCACCACCTATGCCACCGGCTACGCCGTGATCGAGGCCTGTCGCGACCTCATCGCGAAGCTGAGCGCGCGCGCGGCACTCGAGTGGGGCGTCGATGCCGCGCGCGTCAGCTGGCGCGACGGCGCGGCCTGCCACCCGGACGCGCCGGGGACTACGCTCGACATCGTGGCGCTCGCACGCCTGGCGGCGCGTACCGGCGGACCGCTGAGCGGCTATGGCAGCGTGAACCTGAAGCACGTCGCGCCGGCATTCGCGGTCGATATCGCCGATGTCGAGGTCGATCCCGAGACCGGCGCCAGTCGCGTCGTGCGCTTCACCGCGATCCAGGACGCGGGCCGTGCGATCCACCCCGATTTTGTCGAGGGACAGATGCAGGGCGGCGCGGCGCAGGGGATCGGCTGGGCGCTGAACGAGGAATACCGCTTCGATGCGCGGGGCGTGCTGGAGAATCCCGGCTTCCTCGATTACCGCATGCCGGTGGCCTCCGACCTGCCGATGATCGACACCGTGATCGTCGAGGTGCCGCACCCAGGCCACCCGCTCGGCGTGCGCGGCGTGGGGGAGGCCCCCATCTGTGCGCCGATGGCGGCGGTCACCAGCGCGCTGAACCAGGCCGCCGGCACGAGCATCCGCGCGTTGCCGCTGACGCCCTCGCGCGTGCTCGCGGCGATCGGCGCGCGCGGCTGAGGTGGCCAGGATCGTGTTCCTGGCGGCGCAGCGGCGCTTCACGGGCGGCTGCCACGAGATGCACGCCACGGTGCGCGACTTCCGTGGCGTGGTGGCCGCGGTGCGCGAGCGATTCCCGGAATTTCCCGAATCCGAGCTGCTCGGCTGCAGTGTCGCGATCGATGGCGAGATCGTGAACCGGCCCTGGCTGGAGCCCATCGGCGCCGACAGCGAACTCATCTTCGTCGCGCGCATCGGCGCGGGCTAGGCCATGGACCAGCAACAGCGCGAGCAGTACCACCGCAGCCTCGAAGCCACCCTGGTCGAGACGCTCGAGCTGCTGGAGAAGCACCGGCTCGAGCGCGAACTGAGCCTGCGCCAGGCCTCGGGCCAGCGCGAGCTGGTGGACGCGCTGCTGGCGCGCCAGCACAAGGGCGAGTTCCAGCGCCGCCTGGCGCGCATGCACCCGGCCGACATCGCCTTCGTGCTGGAGCGCCTGCCCACCGACGATCGCCTGGAACTGTGGGCGCTGGTGGATGCCGAGCGGCGCGGCGGCGTGCTGCTCGAGCTCGCCGACGGCGTGCGCGACAGCCTGATCGCGGCCATGCCCCAGCGCGAGATCGTCGATGCCGCGGAGCACCTCGAGACCGACGAGATCGCCTACCTGGTGCCCAGCCTGCCGCAGGAAACGGTGGCGGCGCTGTTGTCCTCGCTCGACCAGCGCGAGCGCCACAAGGTGCGCGAGATGCTCGCCTTCCCGGAAGGGACGGTGGGCGCGCTGATGGACATCGAGATGGTCACGGTGCGCGACGACGTCGTGATCGAAGTGGTGCTGCGCTACCTGCGCCGCCACGAGGAGTTGCCCGATCCCTTCGACCAGGTCTTCGTGGTGGACCGCGACGGGGTGCTGGTGGGCATCCTGCGCCTGAAGGACCTGCTGACCCACGATCCCGACCGCCCGGTCGCCGAGGTGATGCTGCGCGAGCCGCTCACGTTCAGCACGCACGACCCGGCCAGCGACGCGGTCGGCGTGTTCGAGCGTTACGACCTGGTGTCGGTGCCGGTGGTGAACCTGCACCAGCGCCTCACGGGCGTGCTGCACTTCGCCGCCGTGATGGACTTCATCAGTGAGCAGGCCGAGAGCCAGCAGCTCAAGCAGGTCGGCCTCACCGAGGACGAGGACCTGTTCGCGCCGGTGATGGACAGCGCGCGCAACCGCTGGCCGTGGCTGGGCCTGAACCTGTTGACGGCGCTCGTCGCCTCGCGCGTCATCGGCGCCTTCGAGGCCACGATCCAGCAGCAGGTGGCGCTGGCCGCGCTGATGCCGGTCGTCGCCAGCATCGGCGGCAACACCGGCAACCAGACGGTCGCACTGGTGATCCGCGGGATGGCGCTCGAGCAGATCGTCGCGAGCAGCCTGTGGGTGGTGGTGCGCAAGGAGCTCGCGATCGCGCTCGTCAACGGGCTGCTGTGGGGCAGCGTGGTCGCGCTGGCGGCGCTGCTGTTCTACCGCCAGCCGGCGCTGTCACTGGTCATGGGGAGCGCGGTGGCCGTCAACCTGCTGATCGCCTCGCTCGCCGGCGTTTTCATCCCGCTGGCGCTGAAGCAGACCGGGCGCGATCCGGTGCTGGGCTCCTCGGTGCTGCTCACATTCGTCACCGATGCGATGGGCTTCCTGGTGTTCCTCGGGCTCGCGGCGTGGTTGATCGTCGGCTGAATGCCGCGCGCGCCGGGTGCAACATGAGGATATGGTCATGATCGTGAGGACCCTGTTCGCGTTGCTGCTATGCTTCGCCTGCGCCGCGTGCACGCCGTCGGCGCCGCGTGATGAAGCCCGCGGCGCCGAGGCCGGCGACGCGCTCGCCATCGGGCGTGGCGCACGCTGCTTTCGCGTCTTGAGCGTCGACAACTGGCGCGTGATCGACGAGCGCCAGCTCGTGGTATACGGGCGGGGGCGCGGCGAGACCTGGCACCTGCAGCTGTTCGCGCCCTGCCAGGGACTGCGCTTCACCGAGACGCTGGGCTTTCGCGCCAGCGGCACCGACTGGATCTGCGGCGACCCCGGCGATGTCGTGGTCTGGCGTGAAAACCGCTGCCCGATCAGCGCCGTGAGCCGCGTTTCGCCCGCGCAGCTGAAGATGCTGTTCGACAAGGACGTGCGCGAGGACATCGGCAGGATGCCTGCGGGAGCGCCCGCGACCGGGGACCGTAACGAGGAATGAGCATGACGACGGAATTCAGCCTCAACGGCGAGCGCGTCACCGTGGAGGGTGATGCGCAGAAACCGCTGCTGTGGGTACTGCGCGAGGATCTCGCGCTCACGGGCGCCAAGTTCGGCTGCGGCAAGGGGCTGTGCGGCGCCTGCACCGTGCAGGTCGATGGTGTCGCGGTGCGTTCCTGCTCGTTTCCGCTCGCCCTCGCCGCGGGCAGGTCGGTGACCACCATCGAGGGCCTGGGACGCGACGGGCTGCACGCGGTGCAGCAGGCCTGGGTCGAGATGAACACGCCCCAGTGCGGCTACTGCCAGCCCGGGCAGATCATGTCGGCCGCGGCGCTGCTCGCGGCCAACGCCGCGCCGAGCGACGCCGACATCGATGCCGCGATGGCGGGCAACCTCTGTCGCTGCGGCACCTATCCCCGCATTCGCAAGGCGATCCACCACGCCGCGGCGCTGCTCGCGGCCGAGCAGGCGGAATCGGCGCAGGAAATCGTGCCGCCCGCCGAGGAGCTCGAGCCATGATGAACATGAACCGGCGCGCATTCCTGCGCAACGTCTCGATCGCCGGTGGTGGCGTCATGCTCGGCGTCACGCTGGGCGGCTGCGCCGGGGACGCCCCCCCGTGGCCGAACCGGCAGACGGGCGTGCTGCAACCCGATGCCTTCCTGCAGGTGCGCCCGGACGGCAGCGTGGTGCTGGCGATCCACAAGGCCGAGATGGGGCAGGGCGTGGCGACCGGGCTCGCGACCCTGGTGGCCGAGGAACTCGAGATCGACCCTCTGCGCCTGCAGCTGGAATTCGCCGAGCCGCACCCGGACTACAACGACAAGGAATACCGCTCGATGATCACGGGCGGCAGCGCCTCGATGCGCAACAACTTCGACGGCATGCGAGAGGCGGGCGCGGCGCTGCGCGAGATGCTGCGCCAGGGCGCCGCCGCGAGCTGGGGCGTGGCGCTCGCCGACTGCATCGCGCGCGACGGCGCCGTCAGCCTGCGCGACGGCTCGCGCAGCGCGAGCTACGGCGAGCTCGCCGCGGCCGCGGCCAAGCTGCCGGTACCCACCGGGGTCGCGCTCAAGCCGCCCGCCGAGTGGCGGCGTATCGGCAAGCACGATGCGCGCGTGGACGCCGTGGCCAAGGTCGATGGCAGCGCGCCGTTCGCGCTCGACGTCCGCCTGCCCGGGATGCTCACGGCGGTGCTGGTGCGCTGCCCGCACTTCGGCGGCACGCTGAAGGGATTCACGCCCGACAAGGCGCAGGCCGTCGCCGGGGTGCGCCAGGTACTGGAATTGAACGGCGCGGTGGCCGTGATCGCGCAAGGGTACTGGGAGGCGCGCAGCGCCGCCGCGCTGCTCGAGATCGAATGGGACAAGGGGCCGCTCGCCGGGCTGGATTCCGAGGCGATCACGGCGGGCCAGCGCCGCGTGCTGGCCGAGGAGAGCGGGCGCGTGGTGCGCGAGGACGGCGAAGAGCCGCCGGCGGGGACGGTGGCGCGGTCGCTGAGCGCCGAGTACCGCGTGCCGTATGTCGCGCACGCGGCGCTCGAACCGATGAACGCCGTGGCTTCCGTGACGGCCTCCGGCGCCGAGGTCTGGGCCGGCAACCAGGCCCCCGACGTGCTGCAGGGCCTGGTGGCGCGGCTGCTCGAGATCGAGCCGCAGAACGTCAGGGTGCATTCGACGTACATCGGCGGCGCCTTCGGGCGGCGCACCTACATGGAGTTTGCGCTCGAGGCGGTCGCGCTGTCGCGCGCGGTCGGCGCCCCGGTCAAGGTGATCTGGTCGCGCGAGGACGATACCCGGCACGATCACTACCGGCCCGCAGCGATGGCCTCGATGCGCGCCGATTTCGGTGACGATGGCAAGTTGCTCGGCTGGGACGCGCGGGTCGTCGCACCCTCGGTGATGAACACGATGGTCGGCGTCATGTTGCCGGTGATGCTGCCGCGCTGGGCGCCGCTCGGCGTGGGCTCCGTCATCGAGCCGCTGGTCGCGAGGTACGACCCCACTCTCACGGAGGGCGTCGACTCGATCCCGTACACGATGCCCCGGGTCCGGGTCGAGGGCCTGGTGTGGGATCCGGGCATACCGGTCGGGGTGTGGCGCTCGGTGGGGCATTCGCAGAATGCCTTTTTCAGCGAGGGCTTCGTCGACGAGGTCGCGCACGCGCTGGGCGAGGATCCGGTGCGCTTTCGGCTCTCGCGATTGCCCGCCGATTCGCGCGTGCGCGGGGCGCTGGAGTTGCTGGTCGCCAAGGGCGGCTGGGGCAGCGCGCCCGCGGGCATCTACCAGGGCATTGCGGTGCACGAGAGCTTCGGCACGGTGGTGGCCGAGCAGGTGGACATCGCACTGGAAAATGGCGCGCCCGTCGTGCGCCGCGTGGTCTGCGCGGTGGATTGCGGCGTGGTGATCAACCCGGACGTGGTGCGCATGCAGCTCGAGAGCGCGGTGGTGTTCGCGCTCTCGGCCGCGCTGCACGGCGAGATCACCATCCGCGACGGCGCCGTGGTGCAGGGCAACTTCGACGATTTTCCGCTGGTGCGCATCGACGCCAGTCCCGAGGTCGAGGTGCATTTCGTGGCCACTGATCGTCCGCCCAGCGGTATCGGCGAGCCCGGGGTGCCACCGCTCGCGCCGGCGCTCGCCAACGCGATCTTCGCGGCCACGGGCAAGCGGCTGCGTGAGTTGCCGCTGCGGGTTTCCTGAGATGGCCTGCGCATGCCGGCAAGAATGCCGACCCACGGGGGGTGGCTGATGGCCTTGTTCGGGCTGCGCTACGACCTGCGCTCGGCGCCGGGCAGCGCCGTCGCGAAGCCGGCGCTGTATCGTGCCGCGCTCGAGCAGTGCGCGTGGGCCGACCGGCTCGGCTTCGCGATGGTCACGCTGTCGGAGCACCACGGATCGCCCGATGGCTACCTGCCGTCGCCGATGGTGATGGCCGCGGCCATCGCGGCGCGCACCGAGCGCCTGCGCATCATGATCTCCACGCTGGTCGCGACGCTCTACGATCCCGTGCGCCTCGCGGAGGATTTCGCGGTGCTCGACAACCTGAGCAACGGGCGCATCCTGCCGGTGCTGAGCGCCGGTTACGTGGCCTCCGAATTCGAGAGCTTCGGCAAGCGCCTGGGCGAGCGCAGGAAGACGATGGACGGCATCGCCGGCTTCCTGCGCCAGGCCTGGACCGGCGAGCCCTTCGCCTACGAGGGACGCACGGTGTGCGTGACGCCACGCCCGGCGCAGGCTCGCCCGCCGATCTGGATGGGCGGCAGCTCGCGGGCCGCCGCCGCGCGCGCGGCGCGCGATGCCGACAACTTCGTGCCCTCCAGCCCCGAGTTCTTCGATATGTACCGCGAGGAACTCCTGAAACTCGGCAAGCCCGATCCCGGGCCCCGTCCGGCCAGCCTCGGGCGCTTCCTGTACCTGGCCGAGGATCCCGATGCGGCCTGGGAGGAGATCGCCCCGTACCTGATGCACGAGAACAACGCCTACGCCGCCTGGGCCGATGCACAGGGCGTGGCAACCTCCTACCGGCACTATGCGAGCGCGCAGGAACTGCGCGACACCGGCACTTATCCGGTGATGACGCCGCGCCAGCTGCTCGAGCACATCGAGGCCGCGGGGCCCTACGATATGGTGCTGTTCCACCCGCTGGCCGGCGGCATGGAACCCGGGCTCGCCTGGCGCAGCCTCAGGCTGTTCGAGCAAGAGGTCTATCCGCAAACCGGGCTCGACTCGAGCCGCAGCGAGGGCAAATGAACAAGCGTCTCCAGGGGCAGGTCGCGGTGATCACCGGCGCGGGGCAGGGTGTGGGGCGCGGCGTGGCGCGGCGCATGGCCATCGAGGGCGCCACGGTGGTGGTCGGGGAGATCAACACGGAGAACGGCAGGCGCGTTGCGGGCGAGTGTGAGGAACTGGGCGGGCGCGGCATCTTCGTGCACACCGACGTGACGCAGCGCGACTCGG
>DAORUQ010000068.1:0-15049 GCA_035433265.1 Pseudomonadales bacterium
AATCGTCGAAATCGGCCAGGAAGTGAGCGGTTTTCGCATCGGCGACCGCGTCACCGGCGAGGGGCACATCACCTGTGGCTACTGCCGCAATTGCCGCGCGGGGCGGCGCCACCTGTGCCGCAACACGATCGGTGTTGGCGTGAACCGCCCCGGCGCCTTCGCCGAATACCTGGTGATCCCGGCGTTCAACGCCTTCCGGCTGAGCGAGGAGATCAGCGACGATCTCGCCGCGATATTCGATCCCTTCGGCAACGCGGTGCACACGGCGCTGTCCTTCGACCTGGTGGCCGAGGACGTGCTGATCACCGGCGCCGGGCCGATCGGCATCATGGCGGTGGCGGTGGCGCGCCACTGCGGGGCGCGCCACGTGGTGATCACCGACGTCAACGAGTATCGCCTCGGCCTGGCCCGCACGATGGGCGCTACGGTGGCGGTCAACGTCAACGAGCGCAGCCTGGAGAGCGTCATGCAGGAACTCGGCATGACGGAGGGCTTCGACGTCGGGCTGGAGATGTCGGGCGTCCCCAGTGCCTTTGCCGCGATGCTCGACGCCATGAACCACGGCGGGCGCGTGGCGGTGCTCGGTATCCCGCCGCCGGACATGCGCGTGGACTGGACCAAGATCGTGTTCAAGGGGCTGACGGTGAAGGGCATCTACGGGCGCGAGATGTTCGAGACCTGGTACCGCATGGCGGGGTTGATCCATTCCGGGCTGGACCTCGAGCCCTTGATCACGCACCGCCTGGCGCTGGCGGATTTCCAGGCGGGCTTCGAGATCATGGCTTCCGGGCAGTCCGGCAAGATCATCCTCGACTGGGAGAACGCATGAGCGAATCGCCAACCGAAACGATCGAGCAGATCGACTCGCCGATCAGGAGCCCCTTCATCGAGCATCTGGGCATCCAGTTCTTCCGCCTCGGCGCCGGCGGTGTCGAAGTGCGGCTGCCCGTCACGCCCGAGTTGCTGAACAGCGCCGCGATGGTGCACGGCGGCGTCTACGCAACACTGGCCGATTGCGCGCTCGCCGCCGCGATCCACGGCCAGGTGCCGCCGGGCCAGATGGTGGTCACGCTGGATCTGAGCTGCCGCTACCTGCGTGCCGCGCGCGCCGGCGTGCTGCGCGCCACGGCGCGCGCGGTGCACGTCGGACGGCGCACCGCGGTCGCCGAAGGCGAGATCTGGGTCGACGATGTGATGCAGGTCAAGGCCAGCGGCAGTTTCATGATCGTGCCGCGCGCCGCCACGTAGGTCGGTATTCATACTGACAACGTGCGTACCGCCAAAACACACCCCGGGAGCCCCGCACCACGCATGAGAGTCATCACCTTCAACGCCAACGGCATCCGCTCGGCCGCCGACAAGGGTTTCTTCCGCTGGCTGGCCGCGCAGGACGCCGACGTGATCTGCCTGCAGGAAACCCGCGCACGCATCCACCAGTTGAACGACGACCATTTCTTTCCGCCGGGCTACCACTGCCATTACTTCGACGCGCAACGTCCGGGCTACGCGGGCACGGCGATCTTCAGTCGTATCGAGCCCGACCACGTGCAGAAGGGGCTGGGCTGGGAGCCGATCGACAGCGAGGGACGCTGGATCCAGGCCGACTACAAGGACATCAGCGTGGTGTCGCTGTACATGCCCTCCGGCAGTTCCGGGGAGGAGCGTCAGGCGATCAAGTTCGCGCTGATGGACAGGCTGATGCCGCACCTCCTGGCACTTCGGCGCAAGAAGCGCGAGTTCATCATCTGCGCCGACTGGAACATCTGCCACCGCGAGATCGACCTGAAGAACTGGCGCGGCAACCGCAAGAACTCCGGTTTCCTGCCCGAGGAGCGCGCCTGGCTCGACGATCTGTTCGGGCCGGTGGGCTACGTGGACGCCTTCCGCGTGGTGAACCCGCACGCGGACCAGTACACCTGGTGGTCGAACCGCGGGCGCGCGCGCGAGAACAACGTGGGGTGGCGACTGGACTACATGGCCGTGACGCCGGGCTTGCGGCCGAAGGTCCGGGCCGAGTCGGTCTACCGCGACGAGCGCTTCTCCGACCACGCACCGCTCACGATGGACTTCGATTGGCCCTAGTAGGGCCGGATTCATCCGGACACCCGATCCTTCGGACAGGGTCCTACCAGGAGTTGTGAGTGCGCGCCAAAGCCTTTAAAGTCCCGCCCAGAACTTGATGTTGCATCAGAACAACGTTTAGGTTTCGTTTGTATTCAATTGATTCCAGGAGTTTTTATGTTCTTCATTCCAGCCGCCCACGCCCAGGCCGCCACGCCACCCGCCGGCGGCGACCCGATGATCTCCTTCGCCTTCATGATCGGCATCTTCGCGCTGTTCTATTTCATTGCGATCCGCCCGCAACGCAAGCGCCAGAAGGAACACCAGGAACTGGTCAACAAGCTCGCGGTCAAGGACGAGGTGGTTACGTCGAGCGGCATCCTCGGGCGCGTCACCGCGGTCGAGCAGGACTTCGTGGTCCTGAAGGTGGCCGAGAACGTCGAGATCAAGTTGCAGAAGTGGGCGGTACAGAACGTGCTGCCCAAGGGCACGTTGAAGGGCGTTGGCGCGGCCGGCGAGAAAAAGTAGGAGCGATACCGCCATGCCCGCCCCGCAGTCCGGCGCCGGGCCCGCCGTGGCGGGCGTCCGCTCGCCGCCGCGGCTGCGGCTGGCACGCCTGCCGACGCCGTTCGAGCCGCTCGACCGGCTGAGCGCGCTGGTCGGCGGACCGCGGATCTGGGTCAAGCGCGACGACCTGAGCGATTGCGCCGTGAGCGGCAACAAGATCCGCAAGCTCGAGTTCACGATCGCGCAGGCGCTGCAGGAGAACGCGGACACGCTCGTCACCTGCGGCGGCCTGCAGTCCAACCACTGCCGCGCCACCGCCTTGCTCGGCGCGCGCCTGGGCCTGGGGGTCGAGTTGGTGCTGCGCGGCGAGCCCTCGGGCATTCCCGACGGCAACCTGTTCCTCGACTGCCTCGCGGGCGCGGCGGTGCACTGCTATCCGGCGCGGCAGTACCAGCAGGAGCACGAGGCGCTGCTCGCGGCCCACGCCAAGCGCTTGCAAGCGCAGGGGCGACGCCCGTTTGTGATCCCCACCGGCGCCAGCGACGCGATCGGCGTCTGGGGGTACGTGGCAGCCTGCGCCGAGCTCGCCGGGGACTTCGCGCAGGCGGGCATCGATCCGCGTGCGGTGGTCTGTGCCACCGGGTCGGGCGGCACGCAGGCGGGGCTCACGGCCGGGCTTCGCCTGCACGGGCTGCGGGCCGAAGCCTGGGGCATGGCCGTCTGCGACGATGCGGCCTGGTTCCGCAACAAGGTGCACGCGGACCTCGCGTCATGGCAGCAGCGCTACGGTGTGGCGCTGGATACGGCGGCGCTGGCGGTGAACGTGCTCGATGACTATATCGGGGCGGGCTACGCGCAGGCCGGCCAGGACGTGTTCCAGACCATCGGCCTCGTCGCGCGCACGCAAGGGCTGATCCTGGATCCCGTCTACACCGGCAAGGCCTTCCACGGCATGCTGCACGAAATTCGCCACGGGCGTTTCCGCGACGAGAAGGACATCGTGTTCGTGCACACGGGCGGGTTGTTCGGCCTGTTCGCGCAGCGCGGGCAGGCGCTGGCGGGCGGCGCGCTGGCGGTGGCGGGCGCGGAGCCGTGAGCTTCGCGCAACCGCCGATACCTCATCCCCGTTTCGGCAGCCGCATATTCCGCCGCCGGATCCGTCTCGAGAACCGCGACGGCGCGGTGATCGCGGGGCTGGAGGACAACCTGCATGCCGCGAGGCTGCGGTTGCGCCACGACGGCAGCCGCATCCTCGCCGTCGAGGCGCAGTGGCTGCGCCAGCCCAACCGCAACTGTGGCGGGGCGATCGCGCAACTGGGACGGCTCGCCGGCCAGCAACTCACCGGGAGCCGCGCGCTCTTTCGCGCCTGCGACGATCCGCGCCGCCATTGCACCCATCTGCACGACCTGCTGGGGCTCGCAGCCGCGCACGCGCTGCGCCCGGCGCCAACGCGGGAGTTCGACCTGGCGGTCCCGGACCCGAAGGACGGCGTCACCTTCGCGCAGATACGCCTGGACGGCGAACCGGTTCACCGCTGGCGCACCGACCTGCTGCAGATCCTCGGGCCCGAGGAAGCCCGTGGCGGAATGTTCCTGCGCGGCTTTGGTGCATGGTCCGCCGCGCGCTGGGGCGGGGATGTGCTGGAGGCGGCCGCGGTGCTGCAGATGGGCATCATCATCTCGGGCTCGCAGCGCTTCGACCTCGAGGCGATGCGCCGGCTGCATCCCGATGTCGCGCTGGTCTCGCGCGAGCGCGTCGATACCTGTTATGCCTACCAGGCCGAACGCATCGATACCGCGCTGCCGACCCAGGGCACCGTGCGGGACTTCACCGACTGCCCGGAGGAGTTGTTGCGGTTCCTGTGAGGCCTCGCGTTGTCGCCGGCTAGCCGGGCGTTGTGCGACGCGCTCTTCAGCCGCGCACCGGTTATCGGAGCGTACACGGAAATGTCCCGCTGAAGCGGGACCTACGAGTATTGCGCGAGCACTGCCCGCACCCCGCGCCAGCCATGCGCTGCCGAACAGGTTCAGGTGGTTGAGCAGGTGGTAGAGGTTGTAGAGCGGCATGCGCTCCTCCCAGCCGGGCTCGAGCGGACGCATCTCCAGGTAGGCATCGTAGAAGGCGTCGTCGAAGCCGCCGAGCAGGCGCGTCGTCGCCAGGTCCGCCTCGGGCCAGCCCCAGTAGGCCGCCGGATCGACCAGCACCGCCTCGCCGTTGGTGTCCGCGAACACGTTGCCATGCCACAGGTCGCCGTGCAGCAGGGCCGGCGCCTGCACCGGTACCAGGTCCTGGAGCCGCCCGGCGATGGCCTCGACGCGATGCAGTTCCAGCGCCGCCAGCAGGCCGGCGGCGTGGGCTCGCCCGGCCTGGAACAGCAGGCGATGGTTCGCGAAAAAGGCGTGCCCGTCGGTGTCACGCGGGTTGGGCTGCGGCGTGGTGCCGCACCAGTTGTCCATCAGGAATCCGAAGCTGGGCGCCGCAGTGCGGTGCTGGCGCGCCAGCGCGCGGGCGAGCCCGCGCGAGTAGGCGCCGCCGGCGGTGCCCGCCGCGACGAACTGTTCGCATGGCGCTCCCGGTGGTTACAATGCCCCACGTTCACGCGGGATCGCGCGCAGGTTATGCCAACAGAACCGGGAAATAAACTCGTCGTCGCGATCTCCTCGCGCGCCCTGTTCGACCTCGACGAGAGCCACGAGATCTTCGAGCGCGACGGCCTCGAGGCCTACCAGCGCTACCAGATCGAGCACGAGGAGCAGATCCTCGCACCGGGCGACGCCTTCCCTCTGGTGCACAAGCTGCTCGGTCTCAACCGGCGCTTGCCGGAGGCGCGCGTCGAGGTGATCCTGCTCTCGCGCAACAGCGCCGACACGGGTCTCAGGGTCTTCAACAGCATCCAGCACCACGGGCTGGCGATCTCGCGTGCGGCGTTCTGCGGCGGCCAGAGTCCGTGGCGCTACGTGAGCGCCTTCGGCTGCCACCTGTTCCTGTCGACCGAGGCCGAGGACGTGCGCCAGGCGCTGGAGCAGGGTGTCGCCGCGGCAACCTTCCTGCCCTCGCGCTCTAGCAGCGGCGCCAGCGAGCAGCTGCGTTTCGCCTTCGACGGCGATGCGGTGCTGTTCTCCGACGAGGCCGAACGGGTCTTCAAGAGCCAGGGCCTGGACGCCTTCACGCGCAGCGAGACGGCGTCGGCGCGCCAGCCCCTGAGCGGCGGACCCTTCAAGGCCTTTCTCGCCGCGTTGCAGCGGCTGCAGCACGAGTTCCCGCAGGACGACTGTCCGATCCGCACCGCGCTGGTCACGGCGCGCTCGGCGCCGGCGCACGAACGCGTCGTGCGCACGCTGCGCGCCTGGGGGATCCGCATCGACGAATCGCTGTTCCTCGGCGGTCTCGACAAGGCGGAGTTCCTGCGCGCCTACGGTGCCGACGTGTTCTTCGACGACCAGCGCGGGCATTGCGACTCGGCCAGCCAGCACGTCGCCACCGGCCACGTGCCTCATGGCGTGGCGAACCGCTGAGGCCTTGCCGTGGTGGCGATCGCGCCTGAATGGGGCTATCCTGCGCGCCTCCCGGCTCCGCTCCCGCGCTGACCCCGAACCCGCATGAAACTCCAGCAGCTTCGCTACATCTGGGAGGTCGCCCGCCATGACCTCAACGTCTCCGCGACCGCGCAGAGCCTGTTTACCTCGCAGCCGGGCATCAGCAAGCAGGTGCGGCTGCTCGAGGACGAACTCGGCGTCGAGATCTTCGAGCGAAGCGGCAAGCACCTCACACGCGTGACGCCGGCCGGCGAGGCGATCCTCGAGCGCGCCGGCGACATCCTGCGCAAGGTCGAATCGATCAAGCAGGTGGCGCAGGAGTTCCGCAACGACCAGAAAGGCACGCTGTCGATCGCCACCACGCACACGCAGGCGCGCTATGCGCTGCCGCCGGCGATCAAGGTGTTCATGGAGCGCTACCCCGAGGTGTCGCTGCACATGCACCAGGGCACGCCGGTGCAGATTTCCGAGATGGCGGCCGATGGCACGGTGGATTTCGCCATCGCCACCGAGGCGCTGGAACTCTTCAGCGATCTGGTGATGATGCCCTGCTACACGTGGAACCGCTGCGTGATCGTGCCCGAGGGCCATCCGCTGGCGAGCGTGAAGCGTCTCACCATAGAGGATGTGGCCGCGTACCCGATCGTGACCTACGTGTTCGGCTTCACGGGGCGCTCGCGTCTCGACGAGGCCTTTCACGCCAGGCGGCTCACGCCGCGCGTGGTGTTCACGGCCACCGATGCCGACGTGATCAAGACCTACGTACGCCTCGGGCTCGGCATCGGGATCATCGCGCGCATGGCGATCGACGAGCAGCTCGACAGCGGACTGGTGATTCTGGATGCCAGCCACCTGTTCAGTCCCAGCGTCACCAAGATCGGTTTCCGCCGCGGCACCTTCCTGCGCGGCTATATGTACGAATTCATCGAGCTGTTCGCGCCGCACCTGACGCGCGAGATCGTCGACAAGGCCTGGCAGCTGCAGGGCAAGGCCGAGGTCGAGGCACTGTTCGAGGGCGTCGAGCTGCCGACTTACTGATCGCGCCGGTGCTGGCAGGAGCGGGCCATGCCCGCGAGAGGATGTTGTTCTTTAGCCCCTGGAGACCCACGTGGAAATAGCCTGTCTCGACCTCGAAGGTGTACTGATCCCGGAGATCTGGATCGAATTCGCCGAGCGCACCGGCATTGCCGAACTGCGCGCCACCACGCGCGACATTCCCGACTACGACGTGCTGATGAAGCAGCGCCTGCGCCTGCTCGACCAGCACGGGCTGCGCCTGCCCGACATCCAGGCCGTGATCGACACGATGGAGCCGCTGCCGGGCGCGCGCGAGTTCCTCGACTGGCTGCGCGAGCGATTCCAGGTCCTGATCCTCTCGGACACGTACTACCAGTTCTCGGCGCCCCTGATGCGCCAGCTGGGATGGCCGGCGCTGTTCTGTCACCGTCTCGAGGTCGACGCGACCGGGCGCGTAACGGACTACGTGCTGCGCCAGAAGGACCAGAAGCGCCAGTCGGTGAAGGCGATCAAGTCGCTGAACTTCCGCGTGATCGCGGCCGGCGATTCCTACAACGACACCACGATGCTTGCCGAGGCCGATGCCGGGATCCTGTTCAACGCGCCGGCCAACGTGATCGCGGAGTTTCCGCAGTTCCCGTCGGTCGAAGGTTACGAGGCGCTGAAGGAAGCCTTCCGGCGCGCCAGCATCAGGGCGATCTGAGCGCCGGCGCGGCGCTCATCGCGCGCAGGCCCTCGAGAATCGGTTCGATCTTGGTGAGCGACTCGCGGTACTCCGTCTGCGCATCGGAGTCCGCGACGATGCCGCCGCCGCCCCAGGCATGCACCTGCGTGCCGTCGCAGACCAGCGTGCGTATCGCGATGCTGGTGTCCATGGTGCCGTGCGCCGAGATGTAGCCGATAGAGCCGCAGTAGACGCTGCGCGGGTCGGGCTCCAGCTCGTCGATGATCTGCATCGCGCGGATCTTCGGCGCACCGGTGATCGAGCCGCCCGGGAAACAGTCGGCGAGCAGCCCGGTCGGGCCGCGCGCCGGATCGGGCTCGCCGCTCACCACGCTGACCAGGTGATGCACGTTGGCATAGCTCTCCAGCGCGCACAGTTGCTCCACGCGCACGCTCCCGGTGCGGCACGACCTGCCGAGATCGTTGCGCATCAGGTCGACGATCATCACGTTCTCGGCGCGGTCCTTCTCCGAGGCTAGCAGTTGCCTTGCCTGCTCGCGGTCGGCCTCGGGCGTGGCGCCGCGGCGCCGCGTGCCCTTGATGGGCCGCGTCTCGACGCGTCCGCCAGCCGCGCGCAGGAAGCGCTCCGGCGAGAAGCTGAGCACGCTGGCCTGACCATTGGCCAGGAACGCGGAGTAGGGCGAGGCCATGCGCGCACGCAGCTGCAGGTAGGCCGACCAGGCATCGCCGCGCGCCCGCGCGCTCAGCCGCTGCGCGAGATTCACCTGGTAGCAATCGCCGTCGCGGATGTAGCGCTGCACCCGCGCGAACGCCGCGGCATAGGTGACGGGATCGAAGTTCGGTACGAACGGGGACTCGAGCCGGAAAGCCGCCGCCGCGGGCTCCCGGGGCCCGTGCAGGCGATCGATCAGGCGGCGTCGGATCGTCGCGTCGACCGCTTCCGTGAACAGCGCCACGCTCTCGCGACGTTCGTGATCCTGGAGCAGCGCCCAGCCATAGATCCCGATCTGCATGTCGGCGACCTGCGGGGGCGGGTCGCGCGTCGCGAGCCGCGCCGCGCGTCGCCCAAGGTCGTAGCCGAACCAGCCCATCGCCCCACCGGCGAAGGGCCAATCGCCCTGCGGCGGCGGGGAACACGGCACGTGCTCCGCGATTGCCTGGGCCACCAGTTCGAAGGGGTCGGCGGTGCTGCGCACGCTCGTGCCGCGGCGCATGATGCGCGTGATCGCGCCGTGCGTGCGCAACTCGCACACGGGCAACGCCGACATCAGGTCGTAGCGTCCGCCGGCGCCGTGCACGCGCGCGCTGTCGAGGAAAACCGCGCCTGCGAGGGGCCGCAACTGCGCGAAATAGTCGCAGCCGTCGATGCGATACGGCAGCGGGAGGATCGAAATTGCGCCCACGCTCGAAGTTTCCCGTGCCACCGGCTTTCAAAACTATTGATATCATAGCGCTAAGTCATTAATATGTCGCGGTTTTTTAACTCCGTAGGCGCATCGCGCCGCGGCAACTCCCCTGCCGGCAGGGGAGAGCGCGGCGGGGCGGTGCATGGCACACTTGCGGCGTATCGCCGTGCGCGAGGCTTTCCGCTCCTGCGCGCGGCGTGCGTGTGCACGATTCAGACACCCGAGAGGCACTGCTAGATGAGCGACGAGAACAGCGCGGGATACTCCCTGGCGAATCCCTTCGGCAAGGAGGAAAGCCTCGAGTTCGTGGTCCCGGGACAGATCGGTTACCAGCCGGGGTTGTACGAGCAGACGCTCGCCGCCGGCTATGCGCTGCAGCAGCGCCCGCGTCGCGCCGCCGGGGTCGTCAACATCGAGCGCCAGCACCAGAAGGAGCGCATGACGATCTGGGAGCGCATCCAGGTGCTCGCCGACGGCGAGCCGACGGTGCTGTTCCAGAACTGGGGCGAGAATCTCGACGGTGCCTCGCTGGTGACGGCGATCATCAAGGTCAAGGGGCGCGACGTCGCCATCTACGGCCACGATTTCACGGTACGCGCCGGCTCGATGGACGCCACCAACGGCCGCAAGCTCGCCCGCCTGTTCGAGCTCGCCGGCAAGCGCCGCATCCCGCTGGTCGGACTGAACGACAGTGCCGGTGCCTACGTGCCGGCGGGCGTGGGCGGCCTCGACGGCTACGCCGAGGCCTTCACGGCACTGCGCAAGATCAGCGGCGTGGTGCCCAGCATCATGTGCATGTTCGGCTTCAACGCCGGCGGCGGCTCCTACCTGCCGCGCCAGGGCAGCTTCGTGATCCAGCCGCGCGGCACCTTCTTCGGCCTCACCGGCCCGGGCGTGGTCAAGTCGGTGCTCGGCGAGGACGTCACGCCGGACGAACTCGGCGGCCCCGACGTGCACTCGCAGTCGGGTGTCACCGACTTCGTGGTGGAGGACGAGGTCAGCGCGTTGCGCAAGGTGCGCGAGATCCTCAACTACATCCCGAACAACAACGCGGAGCTGGCACGCTACCAGCCGACCTCGGACCCGGTCGACCGCAAGACCTGGGACATCGACATCCTGTTGAAGAAGGCCTTCAACTCGCCGACCGGCTTCAACACGCCCTTTGACGTCAGCATCATCATCCAGCAGATCTGCGACCACGGCGACTTCATGGAAGTGCAGCCCGAGCGCGCGCGCAACACCATCACGGCCTTCGGCCGCATGGGCGGGCAGGTGGTCGGCTTCGTCGCCAACAACAGCGCCGTGGCGTCGGGGCAGATCGACATCGCCGCGGCCTACAAGAACGCGCGCTTCATCCGCTTCTGCAATCTCTACAACATCCCGGTGGTCTTCATGGAGGACACCACGGGCTTCCTGCCCGGGCGCGAGCAGGAAACCGGCGGCATCGTGCAGGCCGGTCGCGCGATGCTCGACGCGATCGTCGACCTGCGCACGCCGCGCTTCCTGGTGATCCTGCGCAATGCCTTCGGCGGCGCCTACGCCTCGTACAACAACTATCCGACCGGCGCGGACTTCGTGATCGCGCTGCCCACGACGCGCGCGGCCGTGATGGGGCCGGCAGGCGTGGAGTTCGTCTACAAGGACGAGCTGCGCGCGATTCGCGGCCAGCGCCAGGAGCGTCTCGCCGCGGAGCTGAAGAATCTGCACGAAGCCGGCATGGCCGAGGAAGAGGCAAGCGTCGTGGCGAAGCGCCACGTCGATGCCTGGATCAAGGAGAGCGAGGCGGCACTCGCGACCCGCTACGAGCGCGAGCTCATGAACCCGAACGAGGCGCTCAGCCTCGGCTCGATCTCGCAGATCGTGATGCCTTCGGACCTGCGCAAGGTCATCGCGGAGAACCTGTTGTTCCACCTCGGACACTACACGCCGGAACCCTTCGCGGGCGTCCAGCGCGAGTTCCATTGAGCCACTTACCAGCCATCTTCGCGGAAAACAACCAGTGCGCAGCAGCAACGACTACTACCTGAACAATCCCCTGGTGCATCGCAACCGCCGGCTCGGGCACAGCGCCTCGAGCTGGGTTCGCAGCTTTGCCTGCGAGGACATGCGCCCGTTGATCATCTGCCGGGGGCCGATCCGCCGCGAGGCGATGGACGTCTTCGACGAGATGGGCATCCACGACTACGGCATCCTGCTCTCCGAGAAGGACTCCATCGTCTATACCAACGCGCTGGCGCCCGAGCTGCGCACGCTGACCGACCCCGACCGCGTGCACCGCGTGCCCGATTACACGGGCGCGAGCAAGGAGGAGCGTACGCAGCGCATCCGCCAGATCATCGCGATCGCGAAGGACAATCGCTACGACTCCATCTTCGCCGGCTATGGCTTCATGTCCGAGGACGAGGAGCTGGTGAAAGCCATCGAGGAGGCCGGCCTCACCTTTATCGGACCGTGCAGCCGCACCGTGCGCGGCGCCGGCTTCAAGGACGAGGCCAAGCGCACCGCGCTCGCGGTCGGCGTCAGCGTCACCCCGGGCATCGACAACGTCACGGCGCTGACGCTGCTCGCCAAGTTCCCCGACGCGGCGGCGCTGCACGCGCTGTCCGAGGCCGAGAAGCTCGGACTGGATGCAGCGGTCTTCGCCGATACCAACCCGCTCGAGGCCCAGGCCGACGCGGTGCTCAACGCCGCCTACCGCAAGGGCATGGACCTGTTCAGCGTCGAGGAGATGTGCGCGCAGCTCGAGAAGCGCGTCGCCGAGATGTACTCGCGGTACCCGCAGAACCGCATCCGCCTGAAGGCGATCGGCGGCGGCGGCGGCAAGGGCCAGCGCATCCTCGCCTCGCCGGAGTCCTTCGACGGCAAGACACTCGAGGAGCGCATCGCCAGGGCCGCGGCACGCGCGCCGGAGCGTGCGCGCGAGATCCTCGCGGAGGTGAAGGCCACCGGCGTGGGTGACAACAAGAACATCCTGATCGAGTTGAACATCGAGACCACGCGTCACCAGGAAATCCAGGTGATCGGCAACGGCGTCTGGGCCACGACGCTAGGCGGGCGCGACTGCTCGCTGCAGATGCACGAGCAGAAGCTGCTCGAGGTCTCGGTGACCGAGGAGGAGCTGGCGCTCGCCATCGAGCGCGCGCAGGCTGGCGGCCGCGTCGAGGAGGCGAAAGTGCTGCAGAGCGACCTCGCGATCCTGCGCCGCATGGAGGACGAAGCCGCGCGCTTCGGCGCGGCGGTCGGTCTCGACTCGGTCTCGACCTTCGAGTGCATCGTCGAGCGCGACCATCACTTCTTCATGGAGATGAACACGCGCATCCAGGTGGAGCACCGCGTCACCGAGCTCTGCTATGGCCTGCGCTTCAGCAACCCGGACGACCCGGATGACAGCTTCGTGGTCGAGTCGCTGGTCGAGGCGATGGTGCTGCTGGCGCGGCACAAGACGCGCATGCCGAAGCCCGATCGCGTGCACCGCAACAACGCCTCCGTCGAGGCGCGCCTCAACGCGACCAACCAGGCGCTGCACCCGCACGCCGGCGGCATCATCCGCAACTGGTCCAACGCCATCGAGGGCGAGATCCGCGACGACCAGGGCATCAGCCTGCACAACCCGGACACCGACGTGTTCATGGCCTACACGCTGGCCGGGGCGTACGACTCGAACATCGCGCTGCTGCTCACGGTCGGCAACGACCGCCTCGACAGCTACCAGCGCCTCGCGGAGATCCTGCGCGTCACGCAGCTCTCGGGCAAGGATCTCGCGACCAACCTCGAGTTCCACTACGGTCTCGTGAACTGGTTCATCGGCGCCAATATCAATGCGCGTCCCACCACGCGTTTCATCCTGCCGTACCTCACTGCCGTGGGGCGCCTGCGCGAGAAGGCGAGCCGCATCGACCTGGACTACGCGCTCGCGCAGGTGCGCCGGCACCGCCTCGCGGGCGTCAAGGACGCCGGCGAGCGCAAGGCGCTCGCCGAGTGCATCGACCGCAAGCAGACGCTGTTGCTGCGCCCGATCCAGAAGCTCTTTGCCGAGCCGCACATGCTGGCCGGCTGGCTCAGCCGCTGGCGCGACGGCTTCAGCTTTGCCGAGGGCAAGGTGGCGTTCCGGCGCAACCCCATCGAGCTGCTGTCGGAGACCTATCACTACCTGAATATGGACTTCAGCGAGTCGACGCCGCCGGCGTACATGATCTGGGATCACGACAATGCGGTGCTCGAGAATGCGCTGGCCTTCTACGGCTCGGTGCGCGAACTCGCGGGGACCTCGGACTGGGGCGCGACGGTGCAGTTCCTGGCGCAGTCCAAGGCGCCGGCCGGCGTGCCGGCGCAGACCTGGCAGGCGGTGCGCGCGGCGCACGCGGGCTACCAGGCCGCGACCGAGCTGCTGCTGGTGCTGCCCTTCGTGGCGCAGCAGACGGAGTTCTTCGGGCTCAGCGTGAACCCGGACCTCAGCATCCACATCCCGGAGCAATTGCTCGACCCCGAGCTGCAGGCCGAGATGGCGAAGGTGCTGGTACCGCCGCCCGCTGCGAAATCCGACGAGATCCTCGCGGCGTCCGGCGGCATGTTCTACCCGCGCGAGTCGCCGAACTCGCCGGAATTCGTCGCCGAGGGACAGCACTTCGAGCAGGGCGATCCGCTCTACATCGTCGAGGTGATGAAGATGTTCAACAAGATCTACGCACCGTTCAGCGGCACGATCGAGAAGGTGCTGGTCGCGGGCGAAGGCGTGATCATCAAGAAGGGGCAGCCGCTGTTCAAGGTCGTGCCCGACGAGCGCATCGTCGAGGCGTCGCCCGAAGAGGTGCGCGAGCGCCGGGTCAGCGCGACTGCAGGATTCCTGGCCACGCTGGAGGTAACGGCATGATCACCGGGCTGGACCATATCGCTATCGCCGTGCCCGACCTGGAGCGCGCGATCCGCCGCTTCCTCGAGGACTTCGGCCTGCAGTACGAGGGCACCGAGGAGGTCGAGTCCGCGCGCACCACCACGGCCTTCTTCCCGCTGCCGCCGACCAGCATCGAGCTGGTGCACCCGCTGCGCGGCGAAGGACCGATCGCGAAGTACCTGGAGAAGAAGCCGGGCGGCATCCACCACCTGTGCTTTCGCAGCGACGATATCGATGCCGACGTGGCACGATTGAAGGCAAAGGGCTACCAGTTCCTCAGCGAGGAACCGGGGCCGGGCGCGCACGACTGCCGCGTGATCTTCATCCACCCCAGGAGCTGCGATGGCGTGCTGATCGAGCTGAGCCAGCCGCCCGCCGGCCATTGAGGCGCCCGTTCGGGGCAGGGCTTGCGCACGCTGTGATGCCCTGCACGCTTCGGGCATCCGCACCGGTCTAGAATTTTCCGGCCGGGCACAGGAGCACCGATTGCATGGATGGACGGCTGGATTGGACGGCGAGCAGCCGGGAGTCGCCGGAGCGCTCATCGCTGCTGGGTTCGCTGGCGGCGTTGAGCTGCGAAGCGCTCGCGCCGCTGCTCGAAAGCACTTTCGGAGCCTGCGAGACCGTGTTTCTCGAGCTGGCGAACACTGCCTCCAGCACGTATGACGAGCAGCGCCTGCTCGAGTTCCGGCGCGCGCTGAGCGCGAAGAAATCGGCGGTAATGGCGGACTTCGCGGCCCGTATCACGACCGAATTCACCCGCCTGCGGCAACCGGAACCCGGCGAACCTACCGGCGACGCGGACTCGCTGGAGCTTGTCGCACAGGAACAGATCGAGAAGCAGCTGCTGGTCTCCGGTGGCGTCTCGCGGGTGCGAACGAGTGGCGCGCGGCGCTGGAGCAATTGCACGAGCGCATGGTGGCGATCGCGCCTCGTGAATTCAGCA
>DAORUQ010000069.1:0-14973 GCA_035433265.1 Pseudomonadales bacterium
GCAGGACGCGGCGCGGAGCTACAGGGACGTACTCGTGCGTGCCCCGCAGGGCAATGGCGGGCAGCACAGCCAGCGACGCACTGCTGCAGTGGTTGAGTCAGCCCGTCTTCCCGCGCCGCGCGCGCTCGATGATCGCGTTGAGGCGCTGCTGCATCTGCGCATCGGGCTGGTAGCTGAGCCCCTTGCGCGCGAGCTGCTCGGCCAGCGCGTAGTCGCCGCGCTCCAGCCTGAGCGTCGCGAGCTCGCAATAGACTGCCGGGTCGGCCGGCGCGATACGCAGCGCGCGCTCGGCCGCGGCGATCGCGGCGTCGAGATTGCCGCCACGGCGCTCCGTCGCGGCCTGCGCGAGCAGGGTGTTCACCGCGGTGTTGGCGCTCGGCGGCGGCGCCTGCAGATCGATCTGCCCGGCGCCACCGGCGCTGCCCGCTGGCCCGGCGACAGCGGGCGCCTCGATCGTGAAACTGTCCTCGGACGCGGGCGCGGTAGCGCCCGGAAGCGGCATCGTCGATGCGGGTGCCGGCGCTCCTGGATACGTGGCAGGCAACGCCTGGCCAGTTTGCGGCGGTTGCGCGGCCGGATAGGCCGACGCTTGCGCAGCAGTCGAGGCCGTAGGCGCGGGATAGACCTTCACCGCGCTCGTCTGCGGCTGCGCCGTGGCGGGCGCTCGGTTGGCGGGCGCCGCACGCCCGTTACCCGGTTCCGGCACGTCGACGCGCGGTGGCGTATGCGTCGAGCCGGCGAACTGCCCGGCACAGGCGCCGAGCAGAGGCAGGCAGGCTAGCGCGCCGATGCGCAGCACGCGCAAGCACAGGCCGGTCGATTCGCTCATCTTTGCTTCCCCGTCTGCTTGCCGCTGTTGCATGTCCGTCGCAGCATGCGATGGCGCGAGGCTGTCGCCTCAGCGATCCCCGCCAAACCAGCGCTTCCACCACCGGTCACGCGCTTTTTCCTCCTGCTCCGGCGCGCTGTCGGGTTGCGCCGCCGCGCCCGGCTCGGCCGCGGCACCGGGCTCCGCGGCCGGCTTGCCGCCGGACCACGGCCAGCGCAGCCCCGAGCCGGTGCAGGCAGCCTCGTAATCGGGCTCGGTGCCGTTCATGAACGGCATCAGCCGCGCACCGGGGCAGCCTTCCCCGCTCAACCCGCCGCCCGCTTCGTCGACCCACGTTTCGGTGATGCCCCCGGGCGCCCGTGAGCGACGCGGTTCGCGGCTCACCGCCGCCATCAGCCCGGTCCACGCGGGCAATGCGCCGCTGGCACCCGTGAGTGCGGTGGTGCCGTTGTCGTCGCGCCCGATCCACACCACGGCGAGCAGATCACCCGAGTAACCCGCGAACCAGCTGTCGCGCTGGTCGTCGGTGGTACCGGTCTTGCCGGCCACCACCAGCCCCGCCGGCAGGCGGTTGTAGGCCGAGCGCGCGGTACCCGCGCTCACCACTTCCTTCAATGCGTACTCCAGCAGGTACACCGCCGACTGGCGGACCTTCTGCTCCACCGCCACAGGATAGCGCGTCAGCGGCTCGCCCGAGGCATCCATGACCTCGCGGATTGCGCTCAGCGGCGAACTGAAGCCGCCCGAAGCGATGGTCTGGTACATCCCGGCGACCTCGATCGGGCTGAGCGCCACGGCGCCGAGCGCGACCGATGGCAGCGCCGGCACCTCGCGATCGACGCCGAGGCGGTGGATCGTATCGACCACGCGCTCGATGCCCAGCTCCAGCCCGAGCCGCGCCGTGGACTGGTTGTACGACTGTGCCAGCGCACGGTGCAGCCGCACCATGCCGTGATCCTCGCGATCGTAGTTGCGCGGACGCCACACCTGGCCGTTGGCGCCCTTGTGCGCCACCGGGCCGTCGTCGAGCGGCGACAGCAAGGTGTAGCGTCCGTCCTCGAGCGCCGTGAGGTAGACCGCGGGCTTCATCAGCGAGCCCACGGGGCGCAACGCATCGAGCGCGCGGTTGAAGCCGGCCACGCGCGAGTTGCGCCCGCCCACGACCGCCAGCACCTCGCCGCTGTCGACGCGGGTCACGATCACCGCACCCTCGAGCCCCTGCTGCGGCTTGCCGCGCGCCTTGAAGTCGCTCTCGATCTTCGCCAGCGTCTCCTGCAGCGAGGCTTCGGCCGCGCGCTGCACCGCGGGATCCAGGCCAGTGAATATCTGCAGGCCTTCGGAGCTGAGGACCTCCTCGCTGTAGTCGCGCCGCAGCTGGCGCCGCACCAGGTCGAGGTACGCCGGGTAGAACTTCGAGCGCGCCTGCTCGCGATCGCCCACACCGAGCGGCATCTGCGCGATCTGTGCCGCTTGCGCGGCGTCGATGACCTGCTGATCGACCATCAATGCGAGCACCGTGTCGCGCCGCTCGCGGCTGCGCTCGGGATGACGCCACGGGTCGTAATACGAGGGGCCGCGCACCATGCCGACCAGCAGCGCGATCTGCGGCGCGCCGAGTTCCGCGATGGGCCGGTTGAAGTAGTAGTGGCTCGCGAGCCCGAAACCGTGGATCGCGCGGTGCCCGTCCTGCCCGAGGTAGATCTCGTTCAGGTAGGCCTCGAGGATCTCCTCCTTGCTGTAGCGCAGTTCCATCACCAGTGCCAGCGCGAGCTCCATCAGCTTGCGCGTGATGGTGCGCTCGCGGGTGAGGAAGAAATTCTTCACCAGCTGCTGCGTCAGCGTGCTGCCGCCCTGCTCCAGCGCGCCGCTGCTCACGTTGACCCACATCGCGCGCGCGATGCCCTTCGGCGAGACGCCGTGGTGCGAGTCGAAGTTCTGGTCCTCGACCGCCATCAGCGTGCGGATCAGCAACGGCGGCACATCCGACACCCGCACCAGGATGCGGTCCTCGTTGTGCGCCGGATAGATCCCGCCGATGTGCACGGGCTCGAGCCGCGCGAGCGCCACTTCGGCGCCCTGCTCGTCGTGGACCGCCTGCACCGAGTTGCCGGCGAACGCGACGCGCAGGCGCCGTGCCGGCTCCTCGCCGTCCCAGAACCGGAAGCCGCGCGTCGCGATCGACACCGTGCTGCCCGAGACGCTGTAGGTTCCGGCGCTGCCCGCGCCGCCGGCGGCACGATAACCCAGCGTTTCCAGCTCCGCGCCCAGCGCGCGCGGCCCCACCGGTGCGCCGGCGTAGAGCTCTAGCGGACGGCCGTAGACCATCGCGGGCACCGCCCACTTCTTGCCCGAGAATTCACGCTGGATGTAGGCATCCAGGTACATGAATGCGAGCACGCCCACCACCGCGGCGGCGGCCAGCAGGCGCAGCAGCACCACGGGCCAGCGAAGCGGTCGGGCTGTTCTCGGGGGTTTGCGCGCGGGCTTGCGTGCGGCTCTGCGCGGCGGCTTGCGTTCGGGTGGCTGGACGACGCCGCGTTGCGGGCTGCGCTCGGATGGTGAAGGCATGGCGAGAAAGTGTACGGAGAAGGCCCTAGCCCTACAAATAAATGCAGGTTTTCACATTGAGCCGCGCCCGCGGGCTGCGGATAATCGCGCGCCAACCGGCATTCGGCCCGGGGCACAACGGAACAGAGCATGAAGAAGAAGTACAACGTCTATGGCGTGGGCGCCGCGCTGGTCGACACCGAGATCGAGGTCGATGACGCATTCCTCGGTAGCGCCGGCATCGACAAGGGCGTGATGACGCTGGTCGACGAGCCGCGCCAGGATCGCCTGCTCGAGCTGCTGAGCACGCACCTGGTGGCCTCGCGACGCGCAAGCGGCGGATCGGCCGCGAACTCGGTGATCGCCACGAGCTGCTTCGGCGGCCGCGCCTTCTACAGCTGCAAGGTGGCCGACGACGAGAACGGGCGCTTCTACCTGGCCGACATGGCGCGCGCCGGTGTCGACTGCAACGTTTGCGCGGGACGCGAGAGCGGCGTGACCGGCAAGTGCCTGGTGATGATCACGCCGGACGCCGAGCGCACGATGAACACGTTTCTCGGCATCAGCTCGACGCTGTCGGCACAGAACCTCGACGCAGCGGCGCTCGCGGCCTCGGAATTCGTCTACGTCGAGGGCTACCTGGTCACCTCGGACAGCGGACGCGCGGCGGCGATCGCGGCGCGCGAACTGGCCGAGCGCAGCGGCGTGCGCACCGCGCTCAGCTTCTCGGATCCGGGCATCGTCGCGCACTTTCGCGACGGCCTGGCGCAGATGCTGGGCAACGGCGTCGACCTGCTGTTCTGCAATCTCGCCGAAGCGCAGGAATGGACCGGCGAGCAGCGCCTCGAGGACGCGGCCGAGGGACTGCGCAAGGTGGCGCGATCCTTCGCGATCACCCTGGGCGGCGAGGGCGCGCTGGTCTTCGACGGCCGCCATTACCACCGCATCGCGCCGTACCCGGTGAAGCCCATCGACACCAACGGCGCAGGCGACATGTTCGCCGGCGCCTACATCTACGGCATCACCAACGGCTTCGACGCGGTCGCGGCGGGGCGGCTCGCGAACCGCGCCGCGGCCGAACTGGTCACGCACTACGGCCCGCGCCTGCCCGCCGCGGCGCACCGGCGGCTGCTGGACGAATTCGACCGCGAGCAGGGATGACAATGTCGCCATGAATGGCGACCCACGGGTCTCCGGATAAATCCGGACCCACGGACGCGACCCTCAGCCCTGCGCCAGCAATTCGCGCAGGTCGATCACGCCGGCGTTGGCGCGCGAGATGTACGAGGCCATCACCAGCGAGTGGTTCGCCAGCGGCCCGTAACCGGTGCCGTTCAGGATCACCGGACTCCACATCGGGTCCTGCGTCCCCTCGAGCTCGCGGATGATCTGGCGCAGGCTGACAAGCGCATTCTTGCGTTCGAGCACGTCGGCGAAATCGACCTCGATCGCCTTCAGTATCTGGATCAGCGCCCAGGTCGAGCCGCGCGCCTCGTAGAACACGTCGTCGATCTCCAGCCACGGCGTCTTCGATTCGAACTCGCTCGCCCCGGGCGTCGACTGGTGCGCGGCCGGATCACCGGCCAGATCGGTGTTCAGGCGCGCCTTGCCGACACTGGCGCTCAGGCGCTGGGAAAGACTGCCGAGCCGGCTCTGCACAGTGCCGAGCCAGTAGCGCAGGTTGTCGGCGCGGGCGTAGAACTGCGCGTCGCTGGCGTCGGCATCGGCGAGGCGCTTGGCGTAGGACTCGAGGTGCCTGATGCCCTCGCGGTATTCCGACTCGGTGGGCGGCAGCAACCAGGAATCGTTGTCGAAATTGAACTGCGGCTCTGCCAGCGCAAGATCCGCGTCCTCCCTGGACTGCGATTGCGATCGGCTCAGCGTCTCGCGCATCGCCTTGGCGAGGTCGCGCACCTGCACCAGCGCGCCGAACTCCCAGTTCGGCATGTTGTCGAGCAGCACGCCGGGCGGCAGCCGGTCGTTGCTGAGGTAACCGCCGGGCTTGTCCAGCAGCGTCTCGGCCACGCCTACCAGGGTGGCCGTGGTCGCGGTGCCCACCACCACCGGCCGCCCCTGGCGCTCGGCGAAGCGCGCAGCGTTGTCGCGCACGTCAAAGGGCTGCGGCTCGTTCGACCAGTACAGGCCCAGTCCCACGGTCATGATCGCCAGCGCGCCGACCACCGCGGCCGTGGCCACCGCGGCGGCGCCTCCCGGCGCCAGCGCCTTGCCCAACGCCCGGGTGCGCCCTGCATCGATGTTCACGTCCGTATCCATGTACTACTCCCCGATTTTCCTGACGCGCGCCTCGGCGCACTGCTCGACGCCATCCTCCAGCCGCAGGCAGAACGGCAGCAGCGCACCGGGCTGCAGCGCGCTGCCCATGCCGCCCACCATCAGGTGATAGCCGCCGGGCTGCAGGCTCAGGTCCGCGCCCGGGGCGATCTCGAGCCTGGGCACCGGGTACATGCGCATCATGCCGTCGGCATGGCTGTGGCCGTGGATGGCCGCGCTGGCCGCGCCTTCCACGCGCGCGCCCACCACCGCGAGCGGCGCCGTGCCGCCGTTGTGCAGCTCCATGTAGATGGCCGCGCCGGTCTGTCCGGGCGGCGGCTGGCGCAGCCAGGCACCCGTGATATCCAGCGCGGCGGCATATGCCGGGCCGACGCCCGCGAGTGCCGCGAGCGCCGCGAGCGCCGCGAGCAGCAGTACGGCCCGTTGGGGCAACGAATATGTCATGGGCAAGAGCGCCTCGATCCGAGTCTGCGGTCATTGTGCCACAGGGCCCGGCGGCGCACCGGCAGTAATTATTCGACCTCGGCAGACGGCGAGGGCAATGGCTAGAATGCGCCTCGCGGCCGACTCCGGCCGCCGCCGGACGGATGCACGTATGCTGAGACTGCTGCTGATCGCCGCCCTGCTGTGGGGCGCCAACATTGCCACTGCGAACCAGGATGCCTTGCCGGGCGCCTCGCGCGACGCCGGGATGCTGGGTGGCTCCGCGCACGCCTTCCTGCGCGTCGACGAAGCCTACGCACTGCGGGCTGAACTGCGCGACGCTCAGGTGCTGGTGCAGTGGGACATCGCTCCGGGCTACTACCTGTACAAGGAACGGATCGGTTTCAAGTGGAAGGGCAAGGACGCCGCCGAGGCGATCGTGGTCACGCTGCCCGCGGGCGAGGCGCACGAGGACGCCTATCTCGGGGCAACCGAGGTCTACCGCGGCACGCTCGCGGTGACCCTGCCGTTGCCCGGCTCTGAGCCCGCGCTGCTCGAGGTGAAGTCGCAGGGCTGCGCCGACGCCGGACTGTGCTACCCGCCGCGCACACGGGTGTTTGCCGTCGATCCTGTCACGGGCAGCCTGGACGAGACCGAACCGGAGCAGATCCCGGTCACCGCCGCGCAAAGCGCGGCGCCGGCACCCGCTACCGGCCCGGCGGACCTCGCGAAGCTGCTATGGATGGCGCTGCTGGCCGCGCTCGGCGGCATGATCCTGAACCTGATGCCCTGCGTGTTCCCGGTGCTGTCATTGAAGGTGCTGGGCATCGCGGCCAAGGGCGGCAACGGTCACGGCAAGGCGCTGCACGGACTGGCCTATGCCGCCGGCGTGGTCCTGAGCTTCGTCGCCGTCGCGGGCCTGCTGCTCGCGCTGCGCGGCGCGGGTGCGGCGATCGGCTGGGGTTTCCACCTGCAGTCGCCGGCATTCGTCGCGGCCCTGGCCTACCTGTTCGTGGTCATGGGACTGGCGCTCTCGGGGATGATCAACCTGGGCTCGGGCGTGATGGGCAGCGGCGAGGCCCTCGCGCGCCAGGGCGGCTACCGCGGCACGTTTTTCACCGGCGTGCTCGCGACCGTGGTCGCCAGCCCCTGTTCGGCGCCGTTCATGGGCACCGCGCTCGGCTTCGCGATGACGCAACCGCCCGTTTACGCGCTGGCGATCTTCGCCGCGCTCGGGCTCGGCATGGCCGCGCCGTTCGTGCTGCTCACCCTGAGCCCCGCGCTGCTGCGGCGCCTGCCCCACCCCGGCCCCTGGATGGACGGCTTCAAGCAGTTCCTCGCCTTTCCGCTCTACGCCGCCGCGGTCTGGCTGCTGTGGGTGCTGGGCAACCAGACCGGCGTGAACGGCATGGCGGCGGTGACCGGCGGCTGCGTGCTCCTGGCCCTCGGACTGTGGTGCTGGGAACACGCGAAGCTGCACCGCCGTCCGCTCCCCCTGCGGCTGCTGGGCGCGCTGATCTGCGTGCTCGCGCTGCTCGTGCTGCGCTCACCGTTGCTCGACGAGCGCCCGGCCGTGCGCACCGACAGCACCGGCGCCTGGGAGGACTACAGCCCGGCCCGGCTGGAGGAGCTGCGCGCTGCCGGCACGCCGGTCTTCGTCAACGTCACCGCCGACTGGTGCATCACCTGCCTGGCGAACGAGAGAATCGCATTGGCCTCGGAAGAGGTGCTGGCGGCGTTTCGCGACCGCGGCATCGTGTATCTCAAGGGTGACTGGACCAACAGCGACCCGGAGCTCACGGCCCTGTTGCAGGCGCACGGGCGCAGCGGCGTGCCGCTGTACCTGTTCTACCCCGCCGCGGCCGGGGCCCAGGCAACTCTGCTGCCCCAATTGCTGACACCATCGATCGTGCTGGAGTTCATCAACACGCGCTGATCCTGCTCCATTTTTGGCGAACCTGCCCGCATCGTGCCTGAACTGATCCGTTCTATGGACGCCACGGGTGAATTGCGGCAGAATCGCGCCAGCTTCCCGACAACCCCCCGGCAGCGCTATGCGCCGCGATCCGCAAGCAGAAACCGACATGGCCACGATCCTGGTGCTGCACGGACCAAACCTGAACCTGCTGGGCACCCGGGAGCCGGAAACCTACGGCAGCGTGACGCTGGAGCAGATCAACCAGCGTCTCGCCGGCATCGCCGTCGGCGCGGGCCATCACCTGCAGACGCTGCAGAGCAATGCCGAACACGAGCTGATCGAGCGCATCCATGCCGCCCGCTCCGAGGGCATCGGCTTCATCGTGATCAACCCGGGCGGCTTCACGCATACCAGTGTCGCACTGCGCGATGCCCTGCTCGGGGTCGCCGTCCCGTTCATCGAAGTACATATTTCCAACGTCCATGCGCGCGAGCCGTTCCGCCGCCACTCGTATTTCTCCGACGTCGCCGTCGGGGTGATCTGCGGACTCGGTCCGATCGGATACGAACTGGCGCTGCAGGCGGCAATCGCGCGCCTCACACCAGCAACCTGAAACCAGCGAAGGGCACGCCATGGATATCCGCAAGATCAAGACCCTCATCGAGCTGCTCGAAGGCTCCGATGTCACCGAAATCGAAATCTGCGAGGGCGAGGAATCCGTGCGCATCAGCCGCGGCCATGCGCAGCCGGTGTACGCCGCGCCGCCGATGGCGATGCCGTTCACGGCGGCCCACCCCGCGCCGGCGGCTCCCGCGGCGCCAGCGCCGATGGCGCCCGCGGCTGCCGCCGAACCGGCCGGGCACCTGGTGCGCTCGCCGATGGTCGGCACCTTCTACCGCTCGCCCTCGCCCGGCGCCAAGGCCTTCGTCGAGGTCGGGCAGAGCGTGAAGGCCGGCGAGGTGATCTGCATCATCGAGGCCATGAAAATGATGAACCACATCGAGTCCGACAAGGCCGGCACGATCAGCGCGATCCTGGTCGAGGACGGCCAGCCGGTCGAGTTCGACCAGCCGCTGTTCAGTATCGTCTGACGATCGGCCACCGCCCCAGCACAGGATCGCCATTTATGCTCGAGAAAGTTGTCATTGCGAACCGGGGCGAGATCGCGCTGCGCATCCTGCGCGCCTGCCGGGAACTCGGCATCCGGACCGTCGCGGTGCACTCGCAGGTCGATCGCGACCTGATGCACGTACGCCTCGCCGACGAGGCCGTGTGCATCGGCCCCAACCCCTCGGGGCAGAGTTACCTCAACGTGCCCTCGATCATCAGCGCCGCCGAGATCACCGATGCCGTCGCCATCCACCCCGGCTACGGCTTCCTGGCCGAGAACGCGGACTTCGCCGAACAGGTCGAGAAGAGCGGCTTCGTCTTCATCGGCCCCACTGCCGACGTGATCCGCCTGATGGGCGACAAGGTGAGCGCCAAGGACGCCATGAAGGCCGCCGGCGTGCCCACGGTGCCGGGCTCCGACGGCGCGCTGCCCGAGGACGGCGACGAGATCCTCGCCATGGCGCGCGCAGTGGGCTATCCCGTCATCATCAAGGCCGCGGCCGGCGGCGGCGGTCGCGGCATGCGCGTGGTGCACAGCGAGGCGGCGCTGCTGAACTCGGTGTTCGTGACCCGCAACGAGGCGCAGGCAGCCTTCGGCGACGGCACGGTCTACCTGGAGAAGTTCCTCGAGAACCCGCGCCACGTCGAGTTCCAGGTGCTTTGCGACGGCAAGGGCGGCGCGATCCACCTCGGCGACCGCGACTGCTCGCTGCAGCGCCGCCACCAGAAGGTGCTGGAAGAGGCGCCCGCGCCCGGCATCCCCGACGCGCTCAAGCGCGCGATAGCCGAGCGCTGCGTGCAGGCCTGCCTGAAGATCGGGTACCGCGGCGCCGGCACCTTCGAGTTCCTCTACGAGAACGGCCAGTTCTTCTTCATCGAGATGAATACCCGCGTGCAGGTCGAGCATCCCGTGACCGAGGCCATCACCGGCATCGACATCGTGCGCGAACAGCTGCTGATCGCCGGTGGCCAGCCGCTGTCGATCCGCCAGGAGGACGTGCATTTTCGCGGCCACGCCTTCGAGTGCCGGATCAACGCCGAGGATCCGAAGACCTTCGCGCCCAGCCCCGGCAAGGTGCGGCTGTTCCACGCGCCCGGCGGCAACGGCATCCGCGTCGACTCGCACCTCTACAGCGGCTACAGCGTGCCGCCGAATTACGACTCGCTGATCGGCAAGGTGATCAGCTGGGCCGAGGACCGCCACGGCGCCCTGATGCGCATGCGCAACGCGCTCGACGAGATCGTGGTCGAGGGCATCCGCACCAATATTCCGCTGCACCAGCAGCTGGTGCGCGACGAGGCGTTCCATCGCGGTGGCGTGAGCATTCACTACCTAGAAAAGAAGCTTCAGAAATAACTCCCGATGGGCTGGCTGCAGCTGCGCCTGGTAGCGACCGCCGACCGCGTCGAGGTGGTGGAAGACGCGTTGCTCGCTCTCGGTGCGCTGTCGGTCACGCTCGCTGACCACCGCGACGTGCCGATCCTCGAGCCCGGGGTCGGCGAGACGCCGCTGTGGCCCGAAGTCGACCTGGTCGCGCTGTTCGACAAGGACACCGACACCGCTGCCGTCGGCGCGGCACTCGCCGAACTGCTGGGCGAGGCAGCGCGCGAATTGCCGTGGGAACACCTCGAGAACCGCGCCTGGGAGCGCGAGTGGCTGCAGTATTTCGCGCCGCTGCGCTTTGGCGAGCGCTTCTGGGTCTGCCCGAGCGGCACGGAATCTCCCGACCCGGACGCCATCGTGATGCACCTGGATCCGGGGCTCGCCTTCGGCACCGGCACGCACCAGACCACGGCGCTCTGCCTGGAATGGCTCGCGACGCACGAGATCGCCGGCCGCGACGTGATCGATTACGGCTGCGGCTCCGGCATCCTCGGCGTGGCGGCGCTGCTGCTGGGCGCCGCGAGCGTGCGCGCGGTCGACATCGACCCCCAGGCGCTCACCGCTACCCGTGACAACGCGGCGCGCAACCGCATCGATCCGGCGCAACTGGTCGTGGGTGAACCCGCGCTGCTCGAACGCGCCGCGCCCGCGGGGCTGCTGCTCGCCAACATACTCGCCGGGCCGCTGATCGAGCTCGCGCCGCGCCTGGCGGCACTGGTCTCGCCCGGCGGACACGCCGTGTTGTCGGGCGTGCTGCAGACCCAGGCCGAGGCGGTGCGCGCGGCCTACCTGCCGTGGTTCACGCATCTCGCCACCGCGCAGCGCGACGAATGGTGCCGCATCGAACTGCTGCGCACGGAGCGCCCGGCCCCGTGCCCGCGCTGATCACCCGCTGTCCGCGGTGCCAGACCGCGTTCCGCGTCACCGCGGCGCAGCTGGGCGCGGCCGCAGGGCTGGTACGTTGCGGCGCCTGCGATCACGTGTTCGAAGCCGAACGCCAGCAGGTGTCGGGCGAACCCGGACTGAACCTGCCACCCGGCCTCGTGACGCCAGCACCCGGCCCCGCCGGTCTGGACGAGAGCTACATCCGCGACCTGCTGCGCGAGGGGCCGGAATCCGCCGCGCCGCCCGCCGCACCGACCGACAGCGATGCGCTCGCCGAGGGCCATGGCGCGGCCAGCGCCGCAGTGGCGGCAACGGTCGCCGCCCTCGACGCGCCAGCGATCGACGCGGCGCAGCCGCCCGGCTCACCACCGGTATTCGTTCCGCCGCCGATAGAGATCGGAGCCCCGGCCAGGGCGGCGCCGGTACCGCGGCGCATCGGCTGGATGCTGGGCTGCATCGCCGCCGCGCTGGCGCTGCTCGTGCAGTTGGCCTGGCACGACCGCGACCGGCTCGTGCGCGATCCCGACTGGCGGCCGCGACTGGATGCGGCCTGCGCGCTGCTCGGCTGCACGCTGGCGCGCCCGCGCGACACGGCGCTGATCCGCAGCGACGGACTCCTGATCAGGCCGGCCCCCGGACGCGAGGGCGTGCTGCTGGTCGATGCGCTGCTCAGCAACCTCGCCGCGTATCCGCAAGCCTGGCCGCAGCTGGAAATCGTGTTCTCCGACATGCAGGGGCGCGCGCTTGCCGGCCGCGTGTTCATGCCGTCAGAGTACCTGCCGGCGTGGCCGCGCGGCGACATGCCGGTACGCCAGGCCGTCGCGGTGCACCTGGAGATCCGCGACCCCGGCGCCAGCGCCACCAACTACCGCCTGTTCGTGCGCCCCGCGCCTGCCACCGGCTGAGCACGGACCGCAGCGCGCCGCGACGCCACAATGCCGGTGCAATTCCCTCTCCCCCTTTAATCACCCGCAGCCTGCCGCTATCATTCGCCCCCCCTGTGGGGAATCCCGTGCTCACTTTCCGCGAGAGGCGTTCATTGCTGCGCATCGGTTCTCATTGCGTCGACACTCGCGTGGTGCTCGCGCCGATGGTCGGCGTGACGGACCATCCGTTCCGGCACCTCTGCGTGCGCCTCGGCACGCGGCTCGCCATCGCCGAGATGGTTTCCGCCGACACGCGCCTGTGGAGCGCACCGGGCGCGCGGCGACGCCTCACGGCTGACAGTCACGGCGGACCGCGCTGGGTACAGATCGTGGGCAACGAGCCGGCGCAGATGGCCGAGGGCGCGCGCCGCCAGGCGGCGCGCGGCGCCGGGATCATCGACATCAACATGGGTTGCCCGGCCAGGAACGTCTGCCGCAAGGCGGCAGGCTCCGCGCTGCTGCGTGACGAGCGGCTGGTAGGCGAGATCCTCGACGCCGTGGTGAACGCGGTGCCCGACGTACCGGTCACGCTGAAGATGCGCACCGGCTGGAGCCCGTCCGATCGCAACGGTGTGCGCATCGCACGCATTGCCGAGGACTGTGGCGTGCGCGCGCTCAGCGTGCACGGACGCACGCGCGCCTGTCGCTTCGAGGGCAGCGCCGAGTACGACACGATCCGCGACATCGTCGCTGCGGTGCGCCTGCCGGTGATCGCCAACGGCGATATCGACAGTGCCGCGAAAGCCCGCGCGGTGCTCGAACATACCGGCGCGGCCGCGGTGATGATCGGTCGCGCGGCGCAGGGCCGTCCATGGCTCTGCGGACAGATCGACGCGGCGCTGGCCACCGGCGCCGAGCCGCCACAACCTGCGCGCGAGCTCCTCGAGCAACTGATGCTCGGGCACCTGGAGACGCTGCACGGCTTCTACGGTGAAACGGTGGGGGCGCGCATCGCGCGCAAGCACGTCGGCTGGTACCTTGCCGAGCGTGCCGGGGCGCGCGACTTCCTGCGCGATTTCTACCGCCTCGACACCGCGGCGACGCAGCTGGCCGCGCTGGGCGACTATTTCTCGGGGGCCAGGGCAGCATGAACCAGATCAACCACGCGCCGCCCCGCTACCCCGAGGTCCATACCGGCGAGGCCGGCGGCGCGCCGGGCCAACCCGAGCCGCGCTCGATGCGCCAGAGCGTCGAGGCTGCGCTGGACAATTACTTCGCGCAGCTCGACGGGCAGATGGTCACCGATGTCTACGACATGGTGCTGGCCGAAGTCGAGGCGCCGCTGCTCGAGGCGGTGCTGAAGTACACGCGCAACAACCAGACGCTCGCCGCGACCGTGCTCGGTCTCAACCGCGGCACGCTGCGCAAGAAACTCAAACGCTACGGGATGCTGTGAACATGAAAGATACCGGGGATACCGTTGCGGTGCGCCGCGCCCTGATCAGCGTGTCGGACAAGACCGGCGTGGTGGAGTTCGCGCGCGCGCTCGCCGGGCTCGGCGTGGAGATACTCTCGACCGGCGGCACCCAAAAGCTGCTCGCGGCGAGCGGCGTGCCCGTGCGCGAGGTGTCGGATTACACCGGCTTTCCCGAGATGATGGACGGCCGCGTCAAGACGCTTCACCCGCGCGTGCACGGCGGCATCCTCGGGCGGCGCGGCGAGGACGACGCGGTGATGGCGGCGCACGGCATCGCGCCGATCGATCTGGTGGCGGTGAACCTCTACCCCTTCGAGCAGACGGTGGCCCGCCCCGACTGCGACCTGCCGACCGCGATCGAGAACATCGATATCGGCGGCCCGACGATGGTGCGCTCGGCCGCGAAGAACCATCGTCATGTCGGCATCGTGGTCGATGCCGCCGACTACGCGCGCGTCGTCGAGGAGCTGAAGACTTGCGGCGGCACCACGGCCGCGACGCGCTTCGACCTTGCGGTGAAGGCCTTCGAGCACACCGCGCGCTACGACAGCGCGATCGCCAACTACCTCGGCGCGCTGGACCCGACCGGTGCGCGCGGCCTGTTTCCGCGCACGTTCAGCCTGCAGTTCGCCAAGGCGCAGGAGATGCGCTACGGCGAGAACCCGCACCAGGAGGCGGCCTTCTACGTCGAGCACCAGGCGGGCGAGGCGAGCATCAGCACCGCGCGCCAGCTGCAGGGCAAGGAACTCTCGTACAACAACATCGCCGACACCGACGCGGCACTGGAGTGCGTGAAGCAGTTCCACGACAGCCCGGCGTGCGTGATCGTGAAACACGCCAACCCCTGCGGTGTCGCGCTCGGCGCCACGATGCGCGAGGCCTACGAACAGGCGTGGGCCACCGACACGGAATCCGCCTTCGGCGGCATCATCGCCTTCAACCGCGAGTTGGACGCAGAGACCGCCGCGCTGATCGTCGAGCGCCAGTTCGTCGAGGTGATCATCGCGCCGGCGGCGAGCGCAGACGCGGTGAGCGCGGTGGCCGCGAAGAAGAACGTGCGCCTGCTGACCTGCGGCGCGCTACCCGAAACGTCCGCGCCGCGCCTCGATTACAAACGCGTCACCGGTGGCCTGCTGGTGCAGGACGCCGACTTTGCGCTGTTCGGCGAGCTGCGCGTCGTGAGCGCGCGCGCGCCGTCGGAAGACGAGATGCGCGACCTGCTGTTCGCGTGGAAGGTGGCGA
>DAORUQ010000070.1:0-10436 GCA_035433265.1 Pseudomonadales bacterium
CACGTCCGGGCCTACGGGGACGCGGCGACGACGGCGAGGTCGATCTCGCGCAGCAGCGCGATCACGTCGGCCGCATCTGCGGCGGCGAAGTGCATTTCCGCCATTTCGGCGACGGCGCACTGCGCGGGCAGCGGCAGGTCCGCGTCGAGCAGTGCACGCATGCGCGGCAGGAACACGAACTGCAGCCACTGCGGGAAGTCCAGCGTGTCGATGCAGAACGGCTGGGTGCTGGCCAGCGCTTCGGGCGAGGGTTCGCCGGCGTCCCAGAGCAGGCGGCTGCGCAGCGCCGCCTCGAGGTCGATCAGGAGCGCGGCGACACGGATGCGGCCGTTCATCTCAGGCGACCTCGCGGCGAAACGGCGGCAGGGAATCGAGGATCCTGCGCCCGTACTGGCGCGTGACCACGCGACGGTCGAGCAACGTGATGCGCCCGGTGTCCTCCTCGGTGCGCAGCAGCCGTCCGCTTGCCTGCACCAGTCGCAGCGCCGCGTCGGGCACCGAGATCTCCATGAACGGGTTGCCGCCGCGCGACTCGACCCACTCGGCGAGCGCCGCCTCCACCGGATCGTCGGGCACCGCGAAAGGCAGCTTCGCGATCACCACGTGCATGCAGTAGCCCCCGGGCAGATCGATGCCTTCGGCAAAGCTGGCGAGACCGAATATCACCGAGCCCTCGCCGACATCGACACGCTCGCGGTGCAGCCGCAGCAGTTCCTGCTTGGCGAAGTGATCCTGCAGCAGGATGCGGTCGCGCAGCCCCAGGCTCACGCGGTCGTAGACCTCGCGCATCTGCTTGCGCGAGGCGAACAGCACCAGGCTCGCCTCGGCGCGATCGAGGTTGGCGTCGAGCCAGTCAGCGACCTCGCGCGTGTGCGCCACCGGATCGCCCGGGTCGGCGGCAAGCCGCGGCACCGCGAGGCAGGCGCGGCCGCGGTAGTCGAAGGGACTGGGCACCGTCGCGAACACGCAATCTGCGGGCAGCCCCGCGCGCAGCACGATGCGGTCGAACTTGCCGAGCGCCGTCAGCGTGGCCGAGGTCAGCACGGCGCCCGCCGCACGCGTCCAGATGCTGTCGCGCAGCACGTTCGCGGCCAGCACCGGCGCGGCGCAGACCTCGAGATCCGCGCTCGACTGCTGCTCGCTGGCGCGGATCCAGCGCGCCTGCGGCGCCGCGCCGGCGGGATCGGGCTCGGCCCAGGATTTCCACAGCCCCGCCAGCCGCTGCACGCGCCCGATCGAGAGCCCCATTGCCGCGTAGCGATCCTGCGCCGCCGCGCCGCCCGTATCGAGCTGGCGCGACAGTTCGTCCTCGGCGCCTTCCAGCGCGTCGCTGAGCTTGCGCAGCGCATGGTGCAGCGTGGCGGCGATTGCCGCGACATCGGCCGGCACCACGCCATGCGGCAGGCGGTGTTCGACGGCCGTGTCGCCCTTGCGGCCCGCTCCCGCCAGCAGGGCGCCCAGCAGCCGTCCGGCGGCGCTCAACCCGTGGTCGAGTTCCTCGCAGAGCGCCGGCACTTCCGCGAGGCGCCGACGCAGGGCGTCGCTCGAGCGCGGCTCGGCCATCAGCTCCGTCGCGAGCCGGCGGCAATCCTCGGCGTGCTCGCGTGCGAGCCCCAGCCGCGCGCGGAACGACAGGTGGTTGCAGGCCTTGTCCGGCAGGTGGTGCGCCTCATCGAACACGTAGATCGCATCTTCCGGCGCGGGCAGCACGGCGCCGCCGCCGAGCGCGAGGTCCGCCAGCACCAGATCGTGGTTGGCCACGATGCAGTCGACGCCGTCGAGCCCCTCGCGCGCGGTGAAGAACGGGCACTGGCTCACGTAGGAGCAACGCCGCCCGCTGCACTGGTGGTGGTCCGTGGTCATCAGGGCCCAGCGCGAGTCCGGTAGCGCCGCGGGCCAGGAATCGCGATCGCCGGCCCAGCTGCCGTCGGTCACCGCCGTGTAGAGCTCGCGCACCAGCTCGCGGGTCTCCTGGTTCACGCTTGGCACGATCTGCTCGACCAGCGCGAGCTGCGCGCCGTCTTCATCGCGCGCGCCGCGCAGCAGAGAGTCGAGGCGCGCGGGGCACACGTAGCGCCCGCGCCCCTTGGCGAGCGCGTAGCTGAAGTCGAGCGCGCCGGCGGTCTTCAGGTCGGGCAGGTCACGGTGGAAGAGCTGCTCCTGCAACGCCACCGTCGCCGTGGAGATCACCAGCTTCTTGCCGAGCGCCTGCGCGATGGGGATCGCGGCGACCGCGTATGCTATGGTCTTGCCCGTGCCGGTGCCGGCCTCGACCACACAGATCGGGCTGGCCTCGTTGTCGGGATCGTTCGAGCGCGCCAGGGCGTTCGCCACCTGCGCGATCATCGCGCGCTGGCCGCTGCGCGGCCTGAGGCCGCGTGCGTTCAGCCAGTTGCGATACGCGCCCTGGATGGCATTCTTGACGTCGTCGTTCAGCAAGCGAGGTCCCCGCGCAGGAAGGAAGCGGACTATAGCAGGGCAGGCGTCGCGCGGCGCTCGCCAGCCGCCACGGCGGCAATTCTCCGGAAGCAAGCAAGCGATGATCGAAACACTGTCCCACGGCATCACCTGCATCGACACGGGTTACCACCGCGCCGGCCTCGCGGCCTGCTACCTGGTGGTCGATGACGGCGAGGCGGCGCTGATCGAAACCGGCACCGCGCTCAACCTGCCCGCCATCCTGCGGGCCCTGACGGATTGCGGCGTCGCGCCGGAGCAGCTGCGCTACATCATGCCGACGCACGTGCACCTCGATCATGCCGGCGGCGCCGGCGCGCTGCTCGCGCGCTGCCCGCAGGCGACGCTGGTGGCGCATCCGCGCGGCGCCCGCCACCTGGTCGACCCCGAGCGCCTCATCGCCGGGGCCAAGGCGGTGTACGGCGAGGAATCCTTCACCCGCATGTACGGCGATATCGTGCCGGCGCCGCTCGAGCGCGTGCGCGAGGCTGCCGACGGCAGCCGCTGGACGCTGGGACGGCGCGAACTGCTGGTACGCGACACGCCCGGACACGCGCGGCACCATTTCTGCGTGTGGGACGAAACGAGCCGCGGCTGGTTCACCGGGGACACTTTCGGCATCGCCTACCGCGAGTTCTACTGCGGCGGCGAGCCCTACCTGATCCCCACCACCACGCCGGTGCAGTTCGAGCCCGAGGCGCTGCTCGCTTCCATCGAGCTGCTGATGGCGGCCGAGCCGCACTACTGCTATCTCACGCATTTCGGGCGCATCGCGGCGAGCGCGCATCACGCCGGATCGCTGCGCCGCCAGGTCCTCGACTACGTGCGCCTGGCCGAGGGCATCGATATCACCGATCCCCACGCGCAAGCCGCGCTCACCGAGGCGCTGACAACCTACACCCTCGAGGGCCTGCACGCGGCCGGCAGCACGCTGCCCGTCACCACGCTGCGCGCACTGCTCGCGCTCGACATGGAACTGAGCGCGCAGGGACTGGTGCACTGGATGCGCCACTCCTAGGTCGGCATTCATGCCGACATGCGCCCGCATGCACCACTGTCGCCATGAATGGCGACCTACGGCGCGTCGAGGGCCGCGCGGTTCAGCAGGGGATTGGCATACATCGCGAGCAGGTAGGGACGGTGCGGCGCGGGAAGCGCTTCGAGGCGCGCGCGCAGCTCGGCATCCGCCGCAGCGACCGCGGCATCGTCGGCGAATCCCTCCGGCAGCCGGCCCTGCAGCATGCGGAACGCCGCGATATTGCTGGAGTGGACGCGGTACAGCGCCAGTACCTGGCGGTCGATCTCCGCGGCTACCTCGTCGGGGCCCGCGAAGTCGGCGTCGAGCGGTTCGCCGAAGCTCACATGCACCGCGCCTTTTGGTGAAGTGATGCTGTGCGCGATGCTGGCCACGTCCTCGTGCTCCTCCTTCTCGTAATCGCCTTCGCTCGCGCGCAGGTACAGCTCGCGGGCCTTGGCGCCGTCGCAGGGATCCCATTCGTAGGATATCGAAACCGGCACGATGTTGAGCGCGCGCAGGTGCGCTGCAATCGGCGTCTCGCGCGCCTTGCTGATGCACAGCATCTTGATGATCGCCGGCTCGGTGCGGTCCCAGCCATCCTTGGCGCGGCCCTCGCGCTGCGCGATCCAGATCGAGCTGCACTCCTCGAGCAGCGAATGCCGGATATAGCCCGACAGTTCCTGCAGGGCCGCGAGCATCTGTCGCGGCCCCTTTGCCGAGCGGCGCACGATGAAGCTCTTGTTGAGTCGCATCAGGTCCGAGACATAGTCCTTGGTCAGCAGGTTGTCGCCGATGGCGATGCGCACGGTGTCGCAGCCGTTGGCATACAGCGCGTAGTTCACGAAGGCCGGATCCAGCGCGATGTCGCGGTGGTTGCCGATGAAAAGGCAGGCCCGGGCGGGATCCAGGCGCTCGAGTCCGCTCACCGTGAACGCCGTGGTGCTGGACTCGATCATCGCGGTCATGTACTTCTCGACGACCTTCTGGAAGCCGGCGACGCTGGCCACGCCAGCGAGCTGGCGCCCGAGGTAGAGGCGCACGATCGGGCGCAGCAGCGCACCCAGCGCGCCGCCGGCACGCGGAAAGCGAAGGCGCGTGAGCGCCGCTATGAACTCGGCATTGCGCAGCAGCCGGTCCAGCACGCCGCGCACCTCGTCGTCGTTGTAGGGTCTGATCTGCGCGAACCGGTCCTGGCTCATTGCGTCCCCTGGGTCTGTGGCTGATCGCCCGCCGCCGGGCTTTTCGGCGCGCGATTATACGCTACCATTCCCGCCTCCCCCGCCATGAATGCCGCCATGTCCGACGACCCGATCCTGTTCTCCCGCGACGGCCACATCGCCCGCATCACGCTGAACAACCCGGCGCAGCACAATGCGCTGGGCGCCGCCGAGATCGGCCGTTTCCGCGATTGCCTCGACGCCGTCGAGACCGATCCCTCGCTGCGGGTGCTGCTGCTCACCGGCAACGGCGAGCGCACCTTTTGCGCGGGCGCCTCGCTGAAGCAGTTCCGGAGCGGGGACATGAGCGGCGAACTGTTCAGCACGCTGACCGACCGGCTGGCGGCGCTGCCGATCCCCTCCGTGTGCGCGCTGAACGGGAACGTGTTCGGCGGCGGAGCGGAAATCGCGCTGTGCTGCGATTACCGCATCGGCGTGGACGACCTGCGGCTGCTGGTGCCGGCGGCGCGCATCGGCATCTGCTACCCGCTGAACGGCCTGCAGCGCTACGTCGACAAGCTGGGGCTCGGCGCGGCGAAACGCATCCTGGTGGCCAGCGAGGAACTGGCGGCGGAAACGCTGCTCGCCATCGGCTTCCTGCACCGCGTCGTGGCGCGCGAGCGACTCGACGCCGAGAGCGACGCCTTCGCACGCCACCTCGCCGGGCTCGCGCCGCTGGCGGTGCGCGCGATGAAGCAGATTCTCGGCGGCATCGCGCGCGGCGACCTGGACAGCGCAGGCGCGGCCCGCCTGGTGCAGCAGTGCACGCAGTCGCGCGACCTGCAGGAAGGCCTCGCGGCGCAGCGCGAGAAACGCGCGCCGCGTTTCACCGGGGAATGAGCATCGCGCCGCCGCGCATGCCGCGCCGGTACGCGGCCGGCGAGCGGCCGGTCCAGCTGAGGAAGGCGCGACGGAAATTCGAGACATCGTTGTAGCCCAGCATGTCGGCGATCTCCGCGATCGAGAGCATGCTGTCGCGCAGGTAGGTCTCGGCGAGCTGGCGCCTCAACTCGTGCACGATGCGCTGGTAGTTCGTGCCCTCCTCGTCGAGCCGCCGGCGCAGCGTGCGCGGGCTCACGTGCAGGTGGTCGGCGGCCTCCTCGAACGGGGGAAAGCGCCCCGGCGTCGCCAGCAGGTAATTGCGGATCTCGGTGGTGAAGCCGTCGCTGCGGTTGAGCGCGGCCAGCAGCTCGTCGCATTGCTGGCGGTAGAGCTTCAGCAGCGTGGGATTGGCGAACTGCAGCGGCACGTCCAGATAGCGCCGGTCAACGGCGAGCCGGCTGTCGGGCGCATCGAAGCGCACGTCCCGGCAGATCAGCCGGCGATACTCCTCGCCATACCCCGGATCGGGATAGGCGAGCGTGGCGCTGAGCGCGTCATCGGACAGCGCGCACAGCCGGCGCAGCGAGGCTGCCGCCGCCGCGAAGAAAATCTCGCAGTCGGCCGGCTCCGCCGCCTCGTGCAGCATGCCTCCGACTAGGCGGATCGAGACCGCGTCGCGCCCGGATTCGACCTCGATGCGGAAGCTGCCGCTGATCAGGCGGTGGTAATGCCCCATCACCTCCATCAGTTCCTGCACGTTGCGACAGCACATCAGCGCGTAGCCGAGCTCGCCGAGCGCGGCCACCGAGATGCGGCTGCCGAAATGCAGTGCGAAACCCGGATCGCCGGAACGGCGCAGGCAGTTCTCCAGCATGCGCGTCTGGTCGCGCAGCGAGATGCGGGTATCGGGCGCACCGAGCGCTCCCTCGTCGATCGAGGTGCCCTCCAGCACCTGGGACGGGGTGATGCCGAAATCGGCGGCGACCTCAACCATGATCGCCCCGATCGGCGCGGGCAGGTCGTGGCGCGGAACCCTCAGGCGATGCACCATCATTGGCCTTGATTGACCATTTTGTGGCACAAGATAACCTTGTTCGACAAACGCCGGCAACCAAGAATGAACTTCCTCCGGCGCCGGCCGGACAAAAGACAGACAACAGCAATCACGGAGGACAGCCCATGGGCGTTCAATTCGTCATCGACACCCCGAGCGAAGTCCGTTACTTCGACCAGGAAGCGCAGCGCATGGACGCGGGCACCGCGCAGCAGGTCGCCGAGATCTTCCAGACTCCGCTGACCGGCAGCTACAACTGGGACTACCGCGTCCAGGACGACCGCATCAAGAAGCTCTACGAACTGGGCAAGCAGCTCAACTGGAACGTCGAGACCGACATCGACTGGGGCAAGCGGCGCACGCGTCTCACGCCCGAGCAGCGCGACGCGATCGTCGCCTTCAAGGGCTACGGTCCGTACGAAGCGCTCAGCGAGGAGCAGAAGCAGGAGTTCGCGGAGCACGAGAATGTATGGACGCTGTCGCAGTTCCTGCACGGCGAACAGGGCGCGCTGCTGGTGGCCTCGCAGCTCACGAGCTGCGCGCCGACGCTGAACGCCAAACTCTACGCGGCCTCGCAGACCTTCGACGAGGCCCGCCACGTCGAGGTCTTCAACAAGTACCTGCAGACCAAGGCAGGTTATATGTACCCGGTGGATCCGGCGCTGAAGAGCCTGCTCGACAAGATCCTCACCGATCCGCGCTGGGACCTGAAGTTCATCGGCATGCAGCTGATCATCGAGGGGCTGGCGCTGTCGGCCTTCACCACGATGAAGGCAACCACGCCCAAGGGCGAACTGCTGAACGACGTGGTCGAGCTGGTGCTGCGCGACGAAGCGCGCCACGTGACTTTCGGCATCAACTACCTCGAGGAGCATCTCAGGAACCTGAGCGAGGCCGAGCGCGAGGAGCGCGCGCGCTTCGCCTACGAGGCCTGCGTCGTGGCGCGCGAGCGCATGATCCCGAAGGACGTGTTCCACCACTGGGGCTGGAACGTCGAGGAGGCGCGGCGCATCTACCTCGAAGGCGAGTTCCGCCAGATGTTCCGCAACCTGATGTTCATGCGCGTGATGCCGAACCTGCGCCGCATCGGGCTTTTGACCGACTCGGTGCGCCCGCTGTTCGAGCAGCTCGGCATGCTCGACTACGAGAACCTGAAGGACGACGGCGATATCGACTGGGCCGAGCTGTCGCGCCCGCTGTTCGACACGGCCGCCTGAGCCTTCACTGCGGCGCACCGCCGATGCGGAATGCATCCGCATCGAGGTGCACCGGGAATTTCTCGCGACAATCCGCGATCGTTGCCGCCGCGAGCGTCACGCGGTGCACGCCCGCGGCACAGCCGGCATCCAGCACCACCCTGCCCCACGGGTCGATCACCAGGCTGTCACCGGCGTAGTCGACTCCCTTGCCGTCGACGCCGGTGCGGTTCACGCCGATGACCCAGGCCTGGTTCTCGATCGCGCGCGCGACGAGCAGCGCGCGCCAGTGCTCGCGCCGGCGCGCCGGCCAGTTCGCCACGTACAGCAGCGCGTCGTAGTCGCCGCGGTTGCGGCTCCACACCGGGAAGCGCAGGTCGTAGCAGACCTGCGGGCACAACCGCCAGCCCTGCCATTCGATCACGCGCCGCTCGCTGCCCGCCACATAGCCGTGATGCTCGCCGGCCATGCGGAACAGGTGGCGCTTGTCGTAATGCACGAGCCCACCGTCCGGGCGCGCGAACAGGAAGCGGTTGCGAAACGCCCCGCCCTCCTCGATCGCGAGGCTGCCGGCGATGGCGCATCCGTGCAGCGCCGCCTGCTCGCGCAGCCAGCCCAACGTGGGGCCATCCATGCCCTCGGCGCAGGCCGCCGGCTCCATCGTGAAGCCGGTGGCGAACATCTCCGGCAGCAGCGCCAGCGCGCTGCCGGCGGCTGCCGGCAGCAGGCGGGCGAATTGCGCGCGATTGGCCGGCGCGTCCTGCCACGCGAGATCCTGCTGGAAGATCGTGACGCTCAGATCCTGCATAGCAACTCCGCCGCGCGCACCAGCGTCTCGTCCTGCTTGGCGAAACAGAAACGCAGCAGCCGCAGGCGCGGCGGGCGCTCGTAGAACACCGACACCGGGATCGCGGCCACACCGTGGCGGCTGACGAGCTCCTCGGCCATCGCCACGTCGTCCGCGTCGCCGATGCCGGAATAGTCGAGCAGCTGGAAATAGGTGCCGGCGCAGGGCAGCGCACGCCAGCGCGAGCCGGCGAGCAGGCGGCGCAACAGGTCGCGCTTGGCCTGGTAGAACGCGGGCAATCGGTCCACGTGAGCCGGTGCCCCGGCCATGAAATCCGCCAGCGCGTGCTGGATCGGCGTGACCGCCACGAAGGTCACGAACTGGTGCACGCGGCGGAACTCGCGCGTCAGCTCGGGCGGCGCCACGCAATAGCCGGTCTTCCAGCCGGTGGCGTGGTAGGTCTTGCCGAAGGAGAACACCGCGAAGGCACGTTCGGCCAGCGCGGGCCGCGCCAGCACGCTGTGGTGCGCCGCGCCGTCGTAGACCAGGTGTTCGTAGACCTCGTCGGACAGCACCAGCAGGCCATGCTCCTGCACCAGTTCCTCGAGACGATCGAGGTCGGCCGCGCCGAGCACGCTGCCGGTGGGATTGTGCGGCGAATTGATCACGATCATCCGCGTGCGCGGCGTGAGCGCCTCGGCCACGCGCTGCCAGTCGATCGCGAAGGCCGGCGGCAGCAGGGGGATGCGCACCGCGCGACCGCCCGCGAGACGCACCGAGGGTTCGTAGCTGTCGTAGCTGGGGTCGAACAGGATGACTTCGTCTCCCGCGCGCACCGTCGCCATGATCGCGCAGAAGATGGCTTCCGTGGCGCCCGGGACCACGGTCACCTCCGCCTCCGGGTCGACGCGGCAGCCGTAGCAGCGCCCCAGCTTCAGCGCGATCTGCTCGCGCAACGCCAGCACGCCCGCCATCGGCGCGTACTGGTTGCGCCCCTCCGCGACGTGGCGCGCCAGCGCCTCGCCGAGGCCCGCGGGCAGCGCGAAATCGGGAAATCCCTGCGACAGGTTGATCGCGCCGTGCGCCTCGGCCTTGCGCGACATCACCGTGAAGATCGTCGTGCCCACGTCGGGCAGCTTGGACTGGGGCAGGGGCATCACGTCACCGCGGCCGCGCGCGGCAGCTCGTGCAGGTGCAAATTCATCGCCTGGTACTCCTCGATGCGGATGCCGCGGGAAGGCACCATGACGCTACCACGCCGCCGCGCGGCGGGAAACCTGCAACGCCTGTACGCGCCGATTGACGCGGCCGAGGCAGCCCGCGACAGTGCCGTCACCATGCCGGCACGATCGCCGGCCACCACACCGCCGCCGCGCGCGATCCGGGGACAAGCCATGATCCATGCCCGCCACTGCGCCGCCCTGCTGCTCGGCCTCGCCGGCTCCGGCATGGCCTGCGCCAACGCTGAGCCGCCGAGCGCGCCAGTCGAGGACTGGGCCGCCAGGGGAGCCGTTGCACTCGCCGAGTCGCGCGCCCTCTTCCCCGGCATGCCGGAGCGCGCGCGCAACGTGATCCTGTTCGTCGGCGACGGCATGGGCATCACCACGATCACCGCGGCGCGCATCCTCGAGGGACAGCAGAAGGGCGGCAGCGGCGAGGAGAACTCGCTCGCCTTCGAGCGGCTGCCTTTTGTCGCGCTGTCGAAGACCTACTCCGCCAACCAGCAAACGCCGGATTCCGCGCCGACCATGAGCGCGATGATGACCGGCAACAAGACCAGCGACGGGCTGATCAGCATCGCCGCCACGGTGGCGCACGGCGAGCCCGCGCGCGAGGCGGTCGCGGCTGCCGCGCAACCCACGCTGCTGGAACTGGCCGAGGGCGC
>DAORUQ010000070.1:10536-14795 GCA_035433265.1 Pseudomonadales bacterium
CCGGCACGCGCGACCCCGAGGACCACGGCGCGCGCGGCGTGCGCCGTGACGGGCGCGACCTCACGCGCGAATGGAAGCGCAAGTTCGGCGGACAGTACGTGTACGACCGTGCCGGCTTCGAGGCGGTCGATCCCGCGCGCAGCACGCACCTGCTGGGGCTGTTCGAGCGCTCGCACATGGAATACGAGGCCGACCGCGCGCGCGACGCCGGCGGCGAGCCCTCGCTGGCGGAGATGGCCGCCAAGGCGATCGACATCCTCGCGCGCAACCCGCGCGGCTACTTCCTGATGGTCGAGGGCGGACGCATCGACCACGGCCACCACGCCGGCAACGCCTACCGCGCGCTCACCGACACCATCGCGCTGTCGGATGCCGTGCGCGCGGCGCTGGCCAAGGTGGATCTGCGCGAGACGCTGGTGATCGTCACCGCCGACCACAGCCACGTGTTCACGATGGCCGGCTACCCGGCGCGCGGCAACCCGATCCTCGGCAAGGTCGTGCAGCCCGGCGCGAGCGCGCCCGCGCTCGCCGCCGACGGCAAGCCCTACACCACGCTCGGCTATGCCAACGGCGCCGGCTTCCATGACGGCGCGCAGGGGATCCCGCCCTACCCGCGCGAGCCGCAGACGGGCCGCACGCAGGACCTGGCGGCGGTCGATACCACGCACGCGGATTTTCACCAGGAGGCGCTGGTGCCACTGGAGTCCGAGACCCACGGCGGCGAGGACGTCGCGATCTTCGCCGGCGGCCCCGCGGCGCAACACTTCCACGGCGTGCAGGAGCAGAGCTACGTGTTCCACGTGATGCGCGCCGCGCTGGGGCTGTGACGCGATGCTGCGCGAGTCGCCCCGCATTCTCTGCCTCGCCACGCTGGGCGCCGCGCCACTCGCGGCGCTCGTGGGCGCCGCGGCGCAGGCGGGCTTTGCCGGCGTCACGCTGCGCCGCCATCACATCGACCAGGCACGCGCAGCGGGTCTCGGCGACGACGCGATCCGTGAACTGCTGCAACAACTCCCCCTCGGCGCGGTGATGATCGAGGCGCTGACGCGCTGGCCAGCAGACGTGGCGCGCGACAGCGTGGCGGCGACGCAGGCGCGCGCGCTGTTCGAATGCGCCGTAGCGCTGGGTACCCGGGACACCTGCGCGGTGCTGCTGGACGACACGCCGTGGCCGCGCGAGGAGCTGGCGCGCGCGTTTCGCTCTCTGTGCCGGATGGCAGCGGGCTACGGCCTGCGCGTGGCGCTGGAATTCGTGCCGTGGTCGGTGATCGGCAACCTCGAGGCGGCCATCGACGTCATCGAGCGCGCCGGCTGCGCCAACGGCGGCCTGCTGCTCGACAGCTGGCACTGGGCGCGCGCCAACACCCCCCTGGACGCGCCCGCCGCCCTCGACCCCGCGCGCGTCTTCATGTTGCAGCTGAGTGATGCGCCCGCCACACCGGCCGCGGACCTCTGGCACGAGACCCTGCACGAGCGGCTGCTGCCGGGCGCCGGGACCATCGATCTCGCGCGCCTTCTCGCCGCGCTCGAACGACGCGGCGTCGCCTGCCCGGTCGCGGCCGAGGTCTTCAGCGACCGCCTCGCCGCCCTGGATCCCGCGCTGGCTGCACGCGAACTCGCCGCGAGCCTGGAGGGCCTACTTTCACCAAAACCCGCCCGTGAGACGGACGCCCCCAGCCCTTAGAATGCGCTCGCCCGCAGCAGGGCACATCATCACACCGTGACACTGGAGGATACCGGCAGTGCGTATCGACGAAGCCGACCGCGCCACCCTGGCCGCCTGGGAAAGCGAACTCGCGGCGCGCCATGCCGCGCTGGCCGCGGCGGGATTGAAGCTCGACGTGACGCGCGGCAAGCCCAACAGCGCGCAGCTGGACCTCTCGGACCGGCTCGATGGCGTGCTGGACGCGAACTACCGTAGCGACGACGGCACCGACCTGCGCAACTACGGCGGCCTCGACGGCATCCCGGAAGCGAAGCAGCTGTTCGCGCCGGTGCTGCAGGTGCCCGTGGACAACATGCTGGTCGGGGGCAACAGCAGCCTCACGCTGATGTGGCAATGCGCCCTCTATGGCATGCATTTCGGCTTCGAGGGTCCGGACTCGGCCTGGCGCAACGGCGGGCCCGTGAAGTTCATCTGCCCGGTGCCCGGCTACGACCGCCACTTCGGCATCTGCGAACACCTGGGCATCGAGATGGTCACGGTGCCGATGACGGACAACGGCCCGGACATGGACGCGGTCGAGGCCCTGATCGACAGCGACCCCGCGATCCGCGGCATGTGGGTGGTGCCGCGTTTCTCGAACCCGACCGGCGCGGTCTGCGACGAGCCCACGGTGCGACGCTGCGCGGCGCTCGGCAAGCGTGCAGCGCCCGGCTTCCGCCTCTTCTGGGACGACGCCTACGCGGTGCACGCGCTGGAGCGCGAGGCGCCGAAGCTCGCCCCGGTGTTCGAAGCCTGCCGGCGCGCCGGCACCGAGGACAGCGTGCTGCTGTTCGGCTCGACCTCCAAGATCACGCACGCCGGCGCGGGCGTCGCGTTCCTGGCGGCATCGGCGGCGAACCTCGCGGCGATCCGCCAGCACATGGGCTTCAGCAGCATCGGCCCGGACAAGGTGAACCAGAAGCGCCACGTCGCCTTCCTGAAGGATTACGCCGGCGTGCTCGATCACATGGACGGTCATGCGGCGCTGCTGCGCCCGCGTTTCGCCGCGGTGCTCGACGCGCTGGAACGCGAACTCGCGGGCACCGGCATGGGCTCGTGGAGCCGGCCACGCGGCGGCTATTTCGTGTCCTTCGACACACGCCCCGGACTGGCGAAGGAAGTGGTGCGCCTCGCGGCCGAGGCCGGCGTCAAGCTGACCCCGGCCGGCGCCACATTCCCCTACGGCAAGGATCCGGCGGACAGCAACATCCGCATCGCCCCGAGCTTCCCGACGCAGGCCGAAATCGAGCGCGCGATGGAGGTGTTCGTGGTGTGCGTGAAACTGGCGAGCGTGCGGCAGCGGCTGGCGGGCTGATCCGCCCGGACCCGCGGGAGATCAGCCGTCGCCGGGCGGCTCGCCACCGAACTGCGGGCGCATGCCGGGCAGCGGGAAGGCCATGACCTTGCCTTCGCTGCCCTTGGATTCGCGGATCTTCACCGAGCCTTCCTTCTCGACCTCGTCGATGCGGATGATCGCGTGCATCGGGATGTAGCTGCGCTTCACACCGGCGAACTCGTTCTTCAGCTTTTCCTCGGCCGGATCGACCACGATCTGGCTGCGTTCGCCGAATACGTATTCCTCGACCTCGATGAAACCGTACAGATCGCTCTGGTAGATCTGCCTGGCATATAACTCGAACACCTGGTTCTGGTTCAGAAATATGACTTTGTAGATCGGTTCGGCCGCCATGCGCATATCGCTCGTCGGTGGGTAAATGCAAGGGGGCGCGAAGGATACCACAGCCCCCGCCTGTGCATCGCCCGCCGCGGCCGCTATAATTTCCGCCCTTTTTTCGCACCTCCTCCCCACGCCAATGAACGACCGTCCCGTCCGGAAAGTCTTCGTGCAGACCCATGGCTGCCAGATGAACGAGTACGACTCCGCGCGCATGCTCGACCTGCTGCGCGAGAGCCACGGCCTGCAGGCGACCGACAACGCGGACGAAGCGGACGTACTGGTGTTGAACACCTGCTCCATCCGCGAGAAGGCGCAGGAGAAGGTGTTCCACCAGCTCGGCCGCTGGCGCAAGCTGAAGGAGGAACGCCCGGGCCTGGTGATCGGCGTGGGCGGCTGCGTGGCCAGCCAGGAGGGCGGCGACATCGGCCGCCGCGCCCCGTATGTGGACCTGGTGTTCGGCCCGCAGACCCTGCACCGCCTGCCCGAGATGCTCGACACCGCGCTCGCCGGCGAACGCCGCGGCCCGGTGGTCGACATCAGCTTCCCGGAGATCGAGAAGTTCGACCGCCTGCCGGAGCCCTCGGTGAACGGCCCGAGCGCCTTCGTCTCGGTGATGGAAGGCTGCAGCAAGTACTGCAGCTTCTGCGTCGTGCCGTACACGCGCGGCGAGGAAGTCAGCCGCCCGCTCGACGACGTGCTCGCCGAGATCGCGCACCTCGCCGCCCAGGGCGTGCGCGAGGTGAACCTGCTCGGGCAGAACGTCAACGCCTACCGCGGCCGCAACCACCTGGGCGAGATCACCGACTTCGCCGAGCTGCTGCACCTGGTGGCTGCGGTGCCGGGCATCGAGCGCATCCGCTACACCACCTCGCACCCG
>DAORUQ010000071.1:0-14740 GCA_035433265.1 Pseudomonadales bacterium
CAGCATCTCCTGCTGCAGTTTCTCATCGCGCGCGATCGATGCGATCTCGCCCCACTCCGCCACCGGGCATTGCCCGTGGCAGATGCCGAAGCGCCTGCCGCTGCGATGCTCCACCGTGATCGCCCACGGCATCCGTGCGCACAGCGCGCCCGCGCGGCGGCCCGCCGCGTTCGGCTCCCAGCCGTCCAGCGCCCAGTCGCCGCCGTTCTGGCGCCAGACGTCGAGCAGCAATATCTCGCCGGCGAGTACGCGCAGCAGCATGTCTTCGTGGTTGCCGCGTACCGCGTAAAACCACGGTTCGCCGAGCAGCGCTGCGCAGCCGGGCGAGTCGGGACCGCGATCGATCAGGTCGCCTGTGCTGAACAGGCGATCGCATCCGGGGTCGAAGCCCGCGCGCGCGAGCGCATCCTGCAGCGCGCCCAGGTATCCGTGCAGGTCGCCGACCACGAAATCGCGACCGCGCCGGTTCGGCGGCACCACGCGATGGAACGCGCTCACGCGCCCACCGCCTGCGCCGCGCTTGCGCCGGGTGCGGGCGCGGCCGCGCGCAGGTGCCGCCGGCTGGTGCGCGCCAGGCGCCAGGCGATCGCCAACGCCGCCACGCCGATCGCGGCCAGCATGCCGATCCAGAAGCCCGCGACCCCGAGCCCGGCGCTCCACGGCGAGCCCATCGCCAGCGTCCAGCACAGCGGCAGCCCGAACAGCCAGTAGGCGGCGATATTGATGGCCGAGGCGACGCGCGTGTCCTTGTAGCCGCGCAGCGCCATGCCGGCCCCGATCTGCACCGAGTCGAACACGCGGTAGGCGGCGGCGAACAGCAACAGCATCGTGCCGAGCTCGGCGACCGCGGCGTCGCGGGTGAACAGCGACGTGATCGGGTGGCGCAGCGCGATGATCGCGCCGGCCTGCAGCAGCGCGATGCCCACGAGCAGCAGCATGCCGGTGGCGCAGACGTCGCGCGCGCCGCGCGGATTGCCGCCGCCCAGCTCGTGCGCCACGCGCACCGACATCGCCTGGCCCACGCCGAGCGGGATCGTCAGCATCAGGGTATCGACGGTGATGGCCACCGCGTGCCCGGCGATCGCGACCGCGCCGAGCGAGGCCATCAGCATCGGCAACACCGCGAAGAAACCGCCGACGGCGAGCAGCGACAGGCCGATCGGCAGCCCGAGCGCGAGCATGGCGCGCAGCTCGCGCACGATTGGAGCGCCGAAGCCTTGCCACAAGCGGTAACCGCGCAGCGCCGGCGCAAACAGCGCGTACAGGGTCCACGCGAAGACGAGCAGCGCGAAGGAGATCATGGTTGCCCAACCGCAGCCGGCGCCGCCGAGGCGCGGCAGGCCGAAGGCGCCCAGCACCAGTGCGTAGTCGAGCGGGATGTTGATCACGAAGGCGCCCAGGCTGAGCCACATGACGGGCCGCGTCAGGCCGAGGCCTTCGTTGGTGGTGCGAAAGCAGATCGCGACGGGCAGCAGCAGCGCCGTGCCTATGGTCGGCAACAGATAGCCTGCCGCTACCCTGGTGACTTGCGGCTCCGCGTCGAGCAGGCGTACCGCGTGCATGGCGCCGAAGATCGCGAGGGCCGACAGCACGCCGAGCGGCAACGCCAGCCACATGGCCTGCTGGAACTGGCGGCGGATGGCCGCGACGTTGCCGGCACCGTACGCATGACCGATCAACGCGCTGTTGGCGAGCATCGTGCCGAAGACCAGCAGCATCGACAGGTCCCAGGCGTAGAAGCCGATGGTGACGCCGGCGAGGTCATTGGTGCCGGCATGCCCGGCGACCACCACGTCGGTGACCCCCATGCCGATGATCGCGAACTGTCCCGCCACCAGTGGCAGCGCGAGCTGCAGCATGCGGCGCGATTCGGCGCGAAATCGCTGCAGACGGGGCGGATTGCGGGAGTTGCTGCCTGTCATCGGGACCTGCGTGTCAGGCGTGTTGTCCGTGCAACGGATCCTGGCGATAGAAGCGCGCGAGCAGCGCGTAGGCCTCGGGCAGCACCTCCTGCAGGTGCTCCGGGATCGTGAAGAAGTGTTCGCTGAGCACCGCGAAGAACTCCGCGGGAGATTCCAGCGCGTAGTCGTCCACCTCGGTCTCGCCGTAGGCGTCCCAGTCCGCTCCGGTGCGCTCCCACGCGGCGGTCATCACGCGCCTCCACTCGGCGCCACTGACGCCCGATCCCGACAGGTCGGGCACACCGTTCATGTCGCCGTCCCCGAGATCGAGCTTGTGCGCGCACTCGTGGATCACGACGTGGTAGCCGTCGGCCTCGCGCGAGGCCTCCACGTCCGCCCACGACAGCAGCATCGGCCCGGCATCCCAGCTCTCGCCCGCGACGCGCTCGTGACCCGTGTGCACCACGCCGGCTTCGTCGATTTCCTCGCGCGGCGCGAGGAACTCGTCCGGATACACGATCACGCCGCGAAAGCTGCGATAGGCGCCGAGGCCGAGGTGCAGCACCGGCAGCGCGGCGGCGATGGCGATCTCGATGCGTTGCCGTGGCTGCAGGCTGAAACCGGCCGCTGGCGCGACGATCTTGTCGGCGAGGAACAGTGTCGCGGTCTCGCGCAGGCGCTGGCGCCCGGCAGCGTCCAGCCGCGCTAGCAGCGGCAGCCGCGCGCAGACGGCCTCCCAGTCGCGATCGGCAAAGGCATGACGGGCAAGTTTTCGACGGCGCCAGAACTCGAACACGCGGACTCCGGTGACAACCGGGTCAGCGTACCACGGTAACGGCGCAATCGGCGTGGCGGATGACCTTCTCGCTGACACTGCCGAGCAGCAGTTCGCGCACCGGCGACAGCCCGCGGCTGCCCATCACGATCAGGCTGGCCCGCTCGCGGCGCGCGAGCGCGACGATTTCCTCGGCCGGGTCGCCGATGCTGACCAGCGTGCGTGCGACAGCCGCGGGGCCGATCGCTGCGCGCGCCTTGTCGAAGCTCGGTCCCGCGATGCGCCGCTCGGCCTCCTCGATCTGTGCCGCATCGAGCGCGCCCAGCGCCAGCGTCTCCGAGCCGCGCGCAGCGTGCACGTGCAGCAGGACGAGTTGCGCCCCGCGACCGGCCGCATACGTCGCGGCCCACGCCGCGGCGCGCGCCGATGCATCGGACCCGTCAACCGGTACCAGCACGGTTTCCATCGTTCGCGGTCTCCCTTCGTCGGTTCGCTCAGAGCAGCGGGGCGATCACCAGGCTCACGATCGCCATCACGTTGATCAGGATGTTCATCGAGGGGCCGGCGGTGTCCTTGAAGGGATCGCCGACGGTGTCGCCGACCACCGTGGCCGCGTGCACGGGTGAGTGCTTGCCGCCGTAGTGGCCCTTCTCGACGTGCTTCTTGGCGTTGTCCCACGCCCCGCCGGCGTTGGACATCATCAGGGCCAGCAGCACGCAGGCGAGCAGCCCGCCGCCGAGCGCACCGCCCAGCGCCTCGGCGCCGATGCCGAAACCCACCAGCGGCGGCGTGGCGACGGCGATGAGTCCGGGCAGCAGCATGCGCCGCAGCGCCGCGGCCGTGGCGATGTCGATGCACCTGGCGGTGTCTGGCTCCGCGGTGCCTTCCATCAAGCCCGGGATCTCGCGGAACTGGCGCCGGATCTCGACGATCATCTCCATGGCGGCATCACCGACCGCGGTCATCGCCATCGAGGCGATCAGGAAGGGGACGATGCCGCCGATGAACAGCCCGACCAGCACGTGCGGGTTGTTCAGCGACAGGTCGATCGTGCCCTGTCCCGTCGCGGCCCAGTGCGCGTCGACGGTCTCGACGTAGGCCGCGATGATCGCAAGTGCCGCCAGTGCCGCGGCACCGATCGCGAAGCCCTTGCCTATCGCGGCGGTGGTATTGCCCAGCGCGTCCAGCGAATCGGTGATTTCGCGCGTCTCGGGGCCGAGGCCCGCCATCTCGGCGATGCCGCCGGCGTTGTCCGCCACCGGCCCGAATGCGTCTATTGCCATCGTGATACCCACCGTCGCCAGCATGCCGACCGCGGCGATCCCGACCCCGTAGAGATCCGCGAACCCGGTCGACACATAAATGATCGCGCAGATCGCGAGCATCGGCACGGTCACCGACTGCATGCCGACCGCAAGCCCGGTGATCAGCACCGTCGCCGGCCCGGTCTGCCCGGCCGCGGCGATGCGCAGCACGGGCGTGGACGAGGTGTACCACTCGGTGACCAGCCCGATCACGATGCCGCCGGCGGCGCCGCAGATCACCGACCACCACACCGCGGCGTCGATGCCGAGCGCGCGGATCAGGAACCACGCCGCGACGATGAACAGCAGCGGTGCGGCTATGGTGCCGCTGCGCAGCGCCAGCGCGGGCCGCTGCGCGCACAGGAACCGCACCACCACGATGCCGGTGACGGAGGCCAGCAAGCCGGTGGACGCGAGCGCGAGCGGCAGGAACATCAGCGCCGCGCGCGCGGGCGCCTCGTCCAGTTGCGGCGCCAGCATGCCGAGTTGCCCGAAGGCCATGGTCGATGCGATCGCGATCGTGGCGATCATGGCGCCGCAGTAGGACTCGAAGATGTCCGAGCCCATGCCGGCCACGTCGCCGACGTTGTCGCCGACGTTGTCCGCGATAACGCCGGGATTGCGCGGGTCATCCTCCGGGATGCCCGCTTCCAGCTTGCCCACGAGGTCCGAGCCGACGTCGGCGCTCTTGGTGTAGATGCCGCCGCCGACGCGCGAGAACAGCGCGACGGTAGACGCTCCCATGCCGAAGCCGTGGATCGCATGCGCCGTGTGCGGGTCGCCGCCGAACACCAGGTACAGCGAACCGAGGCCGAGCAGCCCCAGCGAGGCGACGCAGAGCCCCATGACCGATCCGCCGTAGAAGGCCACCGACAGGGCGGCCGCCGCACCCTGCGTGTGCGCGGCCGTGGTGGTGCGCACGTTCGCCCGGGTCGCGGCGTACATCCCGAGCCATCCCGCTAGCGCCGAGCAGGCGGCGCCACAGAGGAACGCGAGCGCGGTATTGGCGCCGAGGAAGTACCACAGCAGCGCGATCAGTACCGCGGCGAACAGCGCCAGCGTTTTGTACTCGCGCTGCAGGAACACCATGGCGCCGAGATGGATCGCCGCGGCTATCTTGCGCACCTTGCCCTCGCCTTCGGGACGGCGTGTGAGCAACAGGTAGATGATCAGGGCACAGGCAAGGCCGAGGGCGCCGAGCAGGGGCGGGAGCTGCTGCATGCCGGGCATGGAATCCTCCTTGCGCTGGCGCAGGACGAATCAGAGCTACAGAGCCGGCTCGATCATAGGAGAGGCGGGGGGCGGAACTCAAGCCCCGGTGCGTGGCGCCTGAACACTTTCTGTGAGGACGTTTCCGCGGAAACGTCGCGTGGACTTGTTCGATCGCCCGCTATATATTCGGTCGCGCTGGCAGGGAAGGACTCCGACCGCGCTCTACACGGAGACAGAGCATGCCACCGAAAATTCGTGAACTCATCCTGCAGTTGCAGCGTGCCGGCTTTGCGGACCGGGGCGGAAAGGGTAGCCACCGTAACTTCGTGCATCCGGATGCTTCCCGCCCGGTGACCTTGTCCGGCAACCCGGGCGACGATGCGAGGCAGTACCAGGTACGCGCCGTGCGCGCAGCTATCGAGGAGATCGAGCGATGAAGGACGCAGCCCGGTACGTAAAGGTCGTGGAGTGGTCCGAAGAGGACCAATGCTTTGTCGGCAGCGCGCCCGGACTCGTGTTTGGAGGCTGTCACGGTGATGATGAAATGGCGGTTTTTGCCGAGCTTTGCCTGATCGTCGACGAGGCGATTCTCCTGTACAGGCGGGAGGGAAAGCCGTTGCCGCCGCCGACGTCCGGGCGTGATTTTGTCAACAAGATGCAGTGCGTGGCCTAGCAGCACATTTCCCGCTTGCGCCGTGCCCATTGAAGTCCGGGGTCGTGGGGAAAGGCGCCGACGTTTCCGCGGAAACGTCGGCGCTTCGGTGGAACGGGAGCAAGGTTGGATCAGCGCTATAGTTCCTCGAAATAGTCCGAGTCAATTTTCTTGATGACATATGTCGCCGAGGCGGATACACCGACATCGAAATCTATCATCAGGCTCGAAAGCATATTCCCATCGATCAGAACCACCTTCGTATCGATCTTGCCAACGTAATCGATGGCATCCGAGGTGAAGGACGACGCAGTTATGAAAACACCCTTTCGCGCCCGCTGTCCTTGCAACGCGCCAACAAATTTCTGTATCTCGGGGCGGCCGACGTTTCCTTGCCAGCGCTTTGCCTGAATGTAGATCACGTCCAGTCCGAGTTTGTCTTCCTTGATGATGCCATCGATACCCCCGTCACCGCTTTGGCCAATCCGTTCGCCCGCGTCGGCCCGCGAGCCGCCGTAACCCATTTTCACCAACAATTCGACTACGAGGTTCTCGAAAAATGTCGGGGAGCAGGAAATGATCCTGGAAAGCACTTCCTGTGCGATCTCCTTCCGCAAATCCTGATAGGCGAGCTCCAGGGTTTCCTCTGGTGTAATTTCTGCCGGACTGGCGTTGTTTGGGGATGAATAGCTCCCGTCATTCTTCCCGGATTCCCTGAATGCCACGAACTCCGGAAACTGACCCAGAAATTTGACGTCGATTCGACTGGGCTTCTGCGCAATTACGTTTAACCCGCGTTCGGTAATTCGAAACAGTCCACGCTTCGGCGAGTCGAGGAGGCCTGCCTTTTTCATGTAAGACCGTGCCCAACCGATGCGATTGTGGAATATTTTCTGAGCACCGCTCGGGAGAAGAGCGGTCCGCTCAGAAGGCGTCAAGCCAAATAGATCCGAAAGTGCCTCTACTGCTTCGCTGACCTTGTGGTCCTGTTGGTCGCTGGCGAACTCGAGAAGCGGAAGCATGCACGATTGATAGTCTGGTATGGCCATGCAAATCAATCCTTGTTCTCGGCGGATCTCAAAATCCCGAGTGCTTCTGCATGCAACGCCCGGTTCGCCGCCGCGACCACGAAGCCGCCGCCCGATGCATCTTCGCCGTGGCGACCGCTGACCACCCCGCCGGCGGCCTCGATGATCGGGATCAGCGGCTGGATGTCGTAGGCTTGCAGGCCGCCCTCGATCACGAGGTCGATGTGCCCGAGCGCCAGCAGGCAGTAGGAATAGCAGTCGCCGCCGTAGCGCATCAGGCGCGTGTGCGCCGCGACGTGCTCGAAGGCGGCGAGCTCCCCGGCGCTCGGGAAGATCGTGGGATGCGTGCAGTAGAGGATCGCGTCGACGAGGCGCGCGCTGGCTCGCGTCTGCAGGCGGCGGCGCTCGCCACGGCGCGACAGCCACCCCCCGGCCGGCGAGCCCGTGAAGGTTTCCTCGAGATAGGGCTGGTGCATCAGCCCGCCGATGCAGCGCCCGGCGTCGCGCAGCCCCAGCAGGATGCCCCAGGCGGGCACGCCGCTGATGAAGGCGCGCGTGCCGTCGATGGGATCGATGATCCAGCTGTAGCGCGAGTCGCCTGCCACGGCGCCGTGCTCCTCGCCGACGATGCCGTGGTCGGGGTAGCGCGCGCGGATGCGCTCGAGCAGGAAGGATTCGACCTCGCGGTCGGCGATCGTGACCGGATCGAAGCGGCCGTCGGCGAGCTTGTTCGCCACGTCCAGCGGCTGGCGGAAATGGCGCAGCGCGATGCGCCCGGCCTCCTGCACCAGCTCCTCGGCAAAGGCCAGCGCGGCGCCGGCGTCGGTGTGGTTCACGCGGAAATCTCCTTCGGTTCGCGCAGCGCGCCGCGCCAGAGCAGCCACTGCGCCAGGTAATAGCTGAGCATGATCACGAGCCCGGCCTGCGGCACCGGGCTGACGAACTTGTTGATCGCGATCGTGGCGTCGGAGAAGGCGAACGCCAGCGCACCGGCGAGCAGCAGCAATGGACGGTTGGCGAGGGCCGCGCCCGTGACCATTGCGGTGATCGCGAGCATGTAGAGCGCGACCGGCACGGCCATCTCGCCGGCGACGGGCAGCACCAGCCACGCCAGCCCCGCGGCCACCGGCAGGTAACAGGCCGCCAGCCAGCGCCGGCGGCGATCTGGCGCGCGTTGGCGCCAGAACAGCTGCGCATAGGCGAGCTGCGCGACGAGGAAGCTGCCGAGGCCCGCCGCGAACAGGTTGCCCACCACGCCGTTCATGCCCAGCAGCCAGTCGCCGAGCGCCGAGAAAAGCAGCGCGACCACCATCCAGCGCCGCCAGGTGCCGCGCATGAGCCGCGCGCTCGCCGCGGCGAGCAGCAGGATCGGCAGCATCTTCACGATGGCGCCGGCCCAGCTGTCGTTGTAGCCGAACAACAGCAGGTAGACGGCCGCCAGCAGTGCGTAGGCCGCGCTGATGCCGGCGATCACGCCTTCATCGCTTGCGCGAGCATGGGACTCACACGCTTGTCCCACGGTGCGGCGCGCTCGATCTGCGCGGCCAGGCGGATCAGCGTCTTCTCGTCGCCGTAGCGCGCCGCGAAATGCGTGCCCACCGGAATGCCCGCCGCGTTCTCGTGCAGCGGCAGCGTCATCGCGGGCTGGCCGGTGGCGTTGAAGATCGCGCTGAAGTCGCTGTAGCCCACCGCCTTCTTGTAGAACTCCTCGGTCGGCATCACCAGCGTGACGTCGTCGACCTTCCACGGCGCGCGCGGCGCCATGGGCATCAGCAGCACGTCGATGTCCTGCATGAAGGTGTTCATCGTGAAGCCCAGGCGCTGCACGGACTGGCGCGCGGCCTCGTAGTCGAGCGCGCTGATCGACGGCGCCTGCCGGTAATAGCCCAGCACCACGGGTTCCAGGTCGTCCGGACCGGGTTCGCGGCCGAGCTCGCGTGCCCGTTCGCGGATCTGTGCGGACACCCCCACCATGCTGAGGAAGCCGAAGCTCTCCATCAGCTTGGAGAAGGGTTCCGGCAGCTCGGCTTCGCGTACCTCGTGGCCGAGGGAGCGGCAGAGATCGGCGGCCTTCGCGATCGCATCGAGGTTGTCCTGGTGCACGGCCGCACCCGTCGGCGCGCGCGTGATCAGCGCGATGCGCAGCTTGCCGGGCTCGCGCGCCAGTTCGTTCATGTAGCTGTCGGCGGGCGCGGGTGGCCAGTAGGCCGCACCCGGCTCGGGACCCTGCGTCAGGTCGAGCAGCAGCGCGGTGTCGCGCACCGTGCGCGAGACCACGTGACCGCTCGAGAGCCCCGACCAGCCTTCGCTCTTGTCCGGGCCGAGCGGCGTGCGCGCGCGCGTGGGCTTCAGGCCGACGAGTCCGCACATCGCGGCGGGGAAGCGGATCGAGCCGCCGCCGTCGGTGGCGTGCGCCGCCGGCAGTATGCCCGCGGCCACCGCGGCGGCCGCGCCACCCGAGCTGCCGCCGGCGGAGTACTCGAGGTTCCACGGGTTGCGCGTCTTGCCCCACAGCGTCGAGACGGTGTTGGGAATCTGGCCGAACTCCGGCGAAGCCGACTTGCCGAAGATGTTCAGGCCCGCGGCCTGGTAACGCTGTACCACGGTGCTGGTCTGGGTGGCGACGCGATCGGCGAAGAAGCGCGAACCGTTGCTGGTGATGGTGCCCTTCAGATACACCCCGAGGTCCTTCAGCAGGAATGGCACGCCGGCGAGCGGCGCGTTGGGGTCGATGGACTTCAGCGCCGCACGCGCCTCGTCGTAATGCTTCAGGCAGACCGCGGTGATGCTGCCGTTCACCGCCTCGGTGCGCGCGATCGCGAGCTCGAGCAGCTCGGCGGCCGAGACCTCGCCGCGTTTGACCAGCGCCGCGAGACCCATGGCGTCGTGCGCCACGTAGTCGCGGATCGCCATCTTCGAGGTGCCGGCGGCGGAGGCCCCGGGCGGGAACAGCGCGGCGCCTGCTGCCAGCGTCGCGGCGCCCTGCACGAAGTCGCGGCGGGTCAGGGTGTTGTGCTTATCGGTCATGAGATGCTCCAAAACGTTGCAGGTGAAAGGCGGTGTTGCCGAACAGGGTCTCGATCGCCGTGAGGCGCTTGAAGTAGTGGCCGACATCGAGCTCGTCGGTGACGCCGATGCCGCCGTGCAGCTGGATCGCTTCCTGCCCGACGCGGCGCATCGCGCGACCGATGCGGCTCTTCGCCGCCGACACCGGGCGCGTGAGCGCCTCGCCGGCCTCGGCCGCCATCAGCGCCATCATCAGGATCGAGCGCGATTGCTCCAGCTCGATGAACATCTCCGCCATGCGGTGCTGAAGCGCCTGGAAGGAGGCGATCGCCACGCCGAATTGCCTGCGCGTCTTCGTGTACTCCACGGTCTTGCCCAGCAGGGCGTCCATCGCGCCCACCGCCTCGGCGCAGACGCAGAGCGTGGCGCGCTCGATCACGCTCGCCAGCGCGGCGAGCCCGATCGCGGCGGTGCCGAGCAGCGCGTCGGCCGGCACGCGCACGGCGTCGAGTTCGATGTCGGCGGCGCGCCCGCCGTCGATCGTCGCGTAGCCGTGCATCCGCAGGCCGGCGCTGGCGGGCGCGACCCGGAAGATGCCGATCGCGCCACCGGCATCGCGCGCGCTGACCAGCAGGGTGTCGGCATTCGGCGCGTTCAGTACCACGCACTTGTGCCCGTCGAGTATCCAGCCCTCGTCGTTGCGCCCGGCGGTGGTCGCGATGCGCGCCAGGCTGTAGCGGCTGCCGGGCTCGGCGAAGGCGAGCGCCAGCTGCATCTCGCCGGCCATGATCGCGGGCAGCATCGACTCGCGCTGCACGAGGCTGCCGAGCTCGGACACCAGGCCTGCGCCCAGCACCACGGTGGCGAGCACGGGTTCCACGACCAGGCCCCTGCCGAACTGCTCGAACAGGATGGCGAGATCCGTGAGGTTGCCGCCGAGTCCGCCGTCATCCTCGGCCACCGGCAACGCGAGCCAGCCGAGCTCGGCGAACAGTTGCCAGTGCTGTGCGGAAAATCCGCGCGCGCCCGCCACGATGGCGCGGCGCGCATCGAATGTGTAGTGCTCGCGCACGAAGCGTTCCACGCTGTCGCGCAGCAGTTGCTGTTCCTCGCTGTATTCGAAGTCCATCGCCTGTTGCCTCCTTCAGCCGTTGGCACCCACGCCTAGCGGGCGGGCTTGCCTTGGCGCGGCGGGACCGTCTGTCGCCTGGATGGCGACAGTCGAGCCCACAGGGATGTGTTCACGGCGTGTCCCGACGGGCCAAGGCAAGCCTGCCCGCGTGCTACGGAGCACAGCAAATGCCATCACAGCCCGAGCACCTCTCTGGCGATGATGTTGCGCTGGATCTCGTTCGAACCACCGTAGATCGAGGCCTTGCGGTTGTTGAAATAGATCGGCGCGGCATTGGCCGCGGCGCCCGGGCCGACGCGCCAGCCCTCGTAGCCGGCGTGGAACTGTTCGGGCACGAAGGGCAGGGCATACCAGCCGGCGGCCTCGACCAGCAGCTCGTCGATGGCCTGCGCGATCTCGGTACCCTTGATCTTCAGGATCGAGGACTCCGGTCCCGGTGCCTTGCCGGTGCTGACGCTCGCCAGCGCGCGCAGCTCGGTGTATTCGAGCGCCATCAGGTCGATTTCCACCTCGGCCACGCGACGAGCAAAGCAAGGCTCCTCGATCAGCGCTGCGCCCTCGTGCGCGGTGCCGCGCGCGATCTCCTTGAGCTTTGCCAGACGCATGCGCGATTTGGCCACCTGCGCGATGCCGGTGCGCTCGTGCGTCAGGAGATACTTGGCGTAGGTCCAGCCGCGGTTCTCCTCGCCGACCAGGTTCGCCGCGGGCACGCGCGCGTGGTCGAAGTGCACCTCGTTCACCTCGGGGGTGCCGTCGAGCAGGCGGATCGGCGAGACCGTGATGCCCGGCGTCTTCATGTCGATCAGCAGGAAGCTGATGCCGGCCTGCGGCTTCAGTTCCGGGCCGCCGGTGCGCACCAGGCAGAAGATCCAGTCGGCCCACTGGCCCATGGTGTTCCAGGTCTTGGTGCCGTTCACCACGTAGTGCTCGCCATCGCGCACCGCGCTGGTGCGCAGCGAGGCGAGGTCCGATCCCGCGTTCGGCTCGGAGTAGCCCTGGCACCACCAGACATTGCTGGCGAGGATGTCGGGCAGGAAGCGCGCTTTCTGTTGCGCGTTGCCGAAGGTGTAGATGACGGGACCGACCATCGCGAGGCCGAAGGGCACGATGCGCGGTGTGTGCGCGAAAGCGCATTCTGTGGCGAAGATGTACTTCTGCACCGGCGTCCAGCCGGTACCCCCGTATTCGGGTGGCCAGTTGACGCCGGCCCAGCCGCGCGCGTGCAGTATCTTCTGCCAGCGCACGTAGTCCTCGCGCTCGAGCTGCAGATCGTTCCCGACCTTGTGGCTGATATCCTCGGGAAGCTGGTCGCGCAGGAAGGCGCGGACCTCGTCACGGAAAGCGAGCTCCCCGGCGCTGAATCGCTTGTTCATGTGCTTCCTGGCCCCGGCGCGGTGCAGCGCATATTCGCCGCACGCCGGCGGCAGATCAAGTAGGAGCGCGCCATGCGCGCGAACGGTCGCGGCCATGGGCCGCTCCTACAACCGGTCGCGCGAGGGCACGCGATAGAGCCAGGTGGCGAGCACCAGTCCCAGCACCGTCAGCGCGGCCTTCAGCCATCGCGGTTCCACGAAGAACACGATCGAGACGCCGAGCGTGGTGCTCATCAGCGCGATCGCCACGATCTTGGTGCGCCACGGGATGCTGCCGTACTCCTGCCACTCGACGATCATCGGCCCGAACAGAGGGTGCCCCAGCAGCCAGTCGTGGAACTTCGTCGAGCCGCGCGCGAAGCAGGCCGCGGCCAGCAGCACGAAGGGCGTGGTCGGCAGCACCGGCAGCACGATGCCGGCGATGCCGAGCGCGAGCGCGGTCATGCCCAGGCCGACGAAGACGGCGCGCAGTGCGCGCGAGCTGTGTTCCACCACGCTCAGGACGACTCTGGCTGGCCAGCGCCGCGCTCGTGCAGCAGCGCCGGCTCGATCAGTACCGAGCGCGCGTCGTCGTTCAGGTAGACCTGCTGCTCCTGCACCGTGCACTGCAGGCGCATCGAGCGATCGACGAACGCGGCCATCTCGCGTCCCGCCTCGAAGGGGATCGCGAGCACCGTGAGCGCGGGCAGCCGTTGCAGCGCCTCGCGGCCCTTCTCCCACCACACATCGACCGCGCGCCCGCCGTAGGCGATCACCACGATGCGCTCGGCGCGGCCCGCGGCACGGCGCAGGCGCCGCTCGTCGGGCAGTCCGACGTCGATCCACATCCTGATCGCACCGGTGACGTCCTTCAGCCACAGGTCCGGTTCATCCTCGCTCGAGATGCCGCGCCCGAATTCGAGCGCCGGGTCGGCGTGCAGCGCGAAGGCCAGCACGCGCATCATCAGCCGCTCCCCGGTCTCCGAGGGGTGGCGCGCCAGCGTCAGCGAGAAGCTGCCGTAGTTGCCGTGGTCGATGTCGGCGACATCGAGCTCGAGGCGGTGGATCGTGGACTTCAGCGCCATGCGCGTGCCGTCTGCTGATGCTGCGGTGAGGTCATGGTCGCGGAGCTTTCCTGCGGCGGGTGGGCGAAACGGTGGATGGCGCTCGAGGGCGCTATGGTAGCGGCGCGCGGGCGTGCCCGGAAGGCGTGCGCGCAGCGCCGGATCAGTCGTGCGCGCCACACACCCTGACCGGCACGCCGTTCAGCGCGGCATTGCCCGAAGCGACATCGATGCAGCGCTCGTCGGTGAGGTCGTTGGCGCTGACGCCGGCGTGCTGCGCCGCGATGCCGAGCCTAACGCCCTCGCGGTCGTGGCCCCAGCCGTGCGGCAGCGACACCGTGCCCGGCATGATCGCCTCCGAGGCCTGGACTTCGACGCTGACGCTGCCGGTGCGCGAGCTGACGGTGACGCGCTGGCCGTCGCGCACTCCGCGCGCCGCCAGATCCTGCGGGTGCATAAGCAACTGGTCGCGGCGCGGCCCTTTGACCAGCCGGTGGCTGTTGTGCATCCACGAGTTGTTGCTGCGGATGTGGCGGCGCCCGATCAGCAGCAGCGCATCGGCTGCGGCTGGCACTGCGAGTTCGGCGGCGAGACGCTCGATCTCGCCGGGAATCGCGGCGGGCAGGCAGTCGATCATCCGGTCCGCGGTGCACAGTCGCTCCGTCAGCGACGGCCGCAGCGGCCCGAGGTCGATGCCGTGCGGGTGCGCCTGCAGCGTGGCGAGGCTGAGCGGCGGCGCGAAGCCCGAGCGCGCGCCGTAGGGCCCGGACTGGAGCAGGAAGTCGAGCATATCGGCCGGCGGCACCACCGGCGCGGCCGGCTCGCCGCTCAGCGCGGCGTGGGCTGCGGCGAGCCCGGCGAAGATTTCCCAGTCGTGCAGCGCGCCGGCGGGTTTGGGCAGCACCGGCGCGTTGTAGCGCGCGGTGTTGCGCACCGCGAACTTGTGGAATGCGAGGTCGTAATGGTCGTGTTCCAGCGTCGAGCTCGGCGGCAGGATCAGGTGCGCGTGGCGCGTGGTCTCGTTCAGGTAGATGTCCACGCTCAGCATGAAGTCGAGCCCCGCCAGTGCGCGGTCGGTCAGCTGTCCGTTCGGCACCGAGAGCACCGGGTTGCCGGCCACCGTCACCAGCGCGCGGATCTGTCCCGCGCCCGGCGTCAGCATCTCCTCGGCGAGCGCTGCGACCGGGAACTCGCCGCCGAACTCGGGATAGCCGCTGACCCGGGTCGCGCGGCGCGCGAAGGCACCCTTGGGGTTGTCGTCCGGTCCGGCGCCCATCACGGCGGGGTGGGTGAGCAGCGCGCCGCCCGGGCGGT
>DAORUQ010000072.1:0-5721 GCA_035433265.1 Pseudomonadales bacterium
GAAACGAGTCGCGCGTACGCTTCTCTCCAGGCGTCGGGGAATTCCCTCCCGCGCCCCGGATGTCAACCGACAGGAGAAGCCCAGATGAACACAAACGCATATCGACCGTTAGCACGTGGTGCCCGCGCGGCCCGCAGCGTCTCCAGGATGCGCGCCCTGGCCTGTGCACTGATCGTGCTGCCGGTGGCCGTTGCTGGCGCCGCGGCGAACACCAACCCGCAGCGCGAGTCGCCCGTTGAAGAGTGCGTGCAGGCCGCGGTGGCCCGGATGGGCAGCGAGCTCACGCAGCGCATCGAGGGCTCGGTGCGCATGTTCGGTGACGCGCAGGCGATGCAGGTCGTGTATCTCGACATCGCTTCCGACGGGGCACGGCTGCCGGTACGCCTGCGTCTGTATTGCAGCGTGAACGAGCGCGGAGAGATCGAGCACGTGCTGTCGATGCCGCGCCTGCTGCGGGCCGGCTGACGCATCGCCCCGGCTTCGGCCGGGGCATCGACACCTGCGTCATGCAGGCGCGCTGTCGCTCAGGCGGCGCAGCCGGCCGTCTTGTGCCGCAGCCGGCGCCGGAATTCCAGTGCCAGCAGCGGCAGCCCCAGCGCCGCCGCGAGATAGGCCGGCCAGATGCCCGCTGCGTCGATCACGCGCCCGACTATCGCGATGCCGGCCGACTGGCTGGTGAACAGGCAGAAGGCGAACAGCGACACCGCCGCGCCGCGCGCCTCGGGCGCCATCTGCGTGGCATTCACCTGCAGGGTGTTGTGCAGCATCGCGAAGCCGAGGCCCACCGCCACCAGCCCCGGCAGCACCACCCGGGCCGCGGGGGCCAGCAGCAGGCAGAGATAGCCGGCGCCGATCAGCAGCCCGCCCGCGAGTGCCAGGCCCTGCTCGCCGAGGCGTGCCACCAGCGGCGCGGAGAACGTGGCATACAGCAGGCCGCCGGCGGGATAGGCCACGATCCAGAAGCCGCTGAGCGCGAGGCTGACGCCGTGGCGGTGCTGCAGGTCCCAGGCCACGTAGGCGAACACGCCCATGCTCAGCGCGCATTCGATCGCGACCACCGCCAGGATCACCCGCGCCCATGGGCGCAGCAGCAGGCCCGCCATGCGCCGCAGGGCATTGGCGATCGTCACCGAGCGGTCGCCATCCAGGCGCAGCGGCTCGTTGCGCGCCAGTTCCCGCCGCAGCAGCGCGGCAATGACGATGAACAGCGCGCCGAGCACGACGAAGATGGCCCGCCAGCCCAGCCACGCGGCGAGCGCGCCCGCCAGCGATACCCCGGCGGCCCCGCCCAGCATCTGGCCGATCATGAAGCGCGCGATCGTTGCCTGGCGCCGTTCGTAGGCCACGGTGTCGCCGATCCAGGCCATCGCCAGCGGAATGATGGCGCCCACCGTGACGCCGGCGAGAAAGCGCATCAGGGTGAGCGTGCCCAGCGTGGGCGCCAGCGCGCAGCCGAAGGTGGCCACGGCCGATACGGCCGTCATCACGGTGATGATGCGGAACTTACCGAAGCGATCACCGATCGGGCCGTGCGCGAGCTGGAACACGCCGTAAGAGAGCGCGAACCCGGTGATCACCGCGCCGGCCTTGCCGGCCGTCACGCCGAATTCGCCGGCGATCAGCGCGAGCAGCGGATCGGTGGCGCGCAGGCTCGCTGCGCTGGTGAACGCCGCGAGGGAGAGCAGGAAGACGACGCGCTGGTCCATGCCGGGCGCAGTATCGGGGATTGTGCCGGTCGTGGCGAGCCCGAGCGCACCGCTGCGCCGCCCGCCCGGACACGCGAAGGATTACGCAGCATTGGCCGGCCGGTGGCCCGCTATTGCCGTGCGATAATGGCGCATGAGCAAATTCACCGACCTGAACCTCTCGCCTGCCCTGCTGCAGGCCGTCGACGCCCTGGGCTACACCGACATGACTCCGATCCAGGCCGGCGCGCTGCCGCTGCTGCTGGAGGGGCGCGACGTGCTGGCGCAGGCGCGCACGGGCAGCGGCAAGACGGCGGCCTTCGCGCTGGCGCTGCTCGCGAAGCTGCACTGCGAGCGGAGCCGCTTGCAGGTCCTGGTGCTGTGTCCCACGCGTGAACTCGCCGACCAGGTGAGCAAGGAAATCCGCGCGCTCGCGCGCTTCATCCCGAACGTCAAGGTGCTCACGCTGTGCGGCGGCGTGCCGCTGCGCCCGCAACTGGCCTCGCTTGCGCACGAGCCGCATATCGCGGTCGGCACTCCCGGGCGCATCGGGGAGCTGATCGAGCGCGAGGCGCTCAGGCTCGACAGCGTGCGCTGCGTCGTGCTCGACGAGGCGGATCGCATGCTCGACATGGGCTTCCTCGACGCCGTGCGCGGCATCCTCGCCGGGACCCCCGCGGCACGCAACACCTGGTTGTTCTCGGCGACCTGGCCGGCGGAGATCCGGGCCCTCAGCGCGCAGTTCCAGGATGCGCCGGTCACGGTCGCGATCGAGGACGCGCACGAGCAGGCTGCGATCGAGCAGCGCTTCTACCAGGTGGAGGCGGCGGACAAGCCCGATGCCGTGATTGCCCTGCTGCTCGAGCACCAGCCGGCGAGTTGCCTGGTGTTCTGCAATACCAAGGTCGACGTGAAGACCCTGAGCGAGGCGTTGTGCAAGCGCGGCGTGTCGGCGCTGGCGTTGCACGGCGATCTCGAGCAGCGCGAGCGCGACGAAACCCTGCTGCAGTTCGCCAACGGCAGCGCGCGCGTGCTGGTGGCCACCGACGTGGCCGCGCGCGGCCTCGACATCAAGGCCTTGCCCATGGTGATCTCCTGGGAGCTCGCGCACGACGCCGACACCCACGTGCACCGCGTCGGGCGCACCGGCCGCGCGGGCGAGTCGGGCCTGGCCCTGAGCCTGGTGGCGAGCCGCGAGACGGGGCGGGTCGCGCGCATCGAGGAGATCATCGGCGCGCCGATCGCCTGGGCGAAGCTGCCCAGTCGCGGCCATTCGCTTTCCATGCCGGCGCCGGCGATGAGGACCCTTGCCATCGATGCGGGCCGCCAGGACAAGTTGCGCGCGGGCGATATCCTCGGTGCGCTGACCGGCGAGGCCGGCCTGCAGGCGGCCGAGATAGGCAAGATCGATTTGTTCGCCACGCGCGCCTATGTCGCGATCAGCCGCGCGCGCTTCGACGCGGCGCTGCAGCAGCTGCGCAACGGCAGGATCAAGGGCCGCAATTTCCGGGTGCGCGGCCTGTGAGCGGCATGCGCCTGAACAAGTTCATCGGCGAGACCGGGCTGTGCTCGCGCCGCGAGGCCGACGAGCTGATCGCCGCCGGGCGCGTGACGCTGGACGGCAGTGTCGCGGTGGCGGGCGCCAAGTGGGCCGAGGGCATGGTGGTCTGTGTCGACGGCAAGGAGATCAGGCGCAAGCCCGCGGCGAAGAACCGGCGCCGGCACGTCTACATCGCGCTGAACAAACCGGTCGGCATCACCTGCACCACCGATACCGCGGACGCGAGCAACATCGTCGACTTCATCGACCACCAGGAACGCATTTTCCCGATCGGGCGCCTCGACAAGGACTCCGAGGGCCTGATCCTGCTGACCAGCAACGGCGACATCGTCAACCGCATCCTGCGCGTGGAGAACAACCACGAGAAGGAATACCTGGTGGGCGTGAACAAGCCCGTCACCGACGAGTTCCTGCGCACCATGGCGCGCGGCGTGCACATCCACCGCCAGCTGACGAAGCCCTGCAAGGTCTCCAGGCTGGCGAAGTACGGCTTTCGCATCACGCTGACGCAGGGCCTCAACCGCCAGATCCGCCTGATGAGCGAGGCGCTGGGCTACAAGGTGGTGCAGTTGCGCCGCGTGCGCGTGATCAACGTGCGCCTCGGCACTCTCAAGCCCGGCGCCTGGCGCAACCTGAGCGACGCCGAGCTGGCCGGCCTGCTGCCCGATTTCAAGGACTGGTAGCAGGATTCGCGCGCGATTTCGCAAATAGTGCAATTGCGGTTTTCGCGCCAGCCACTACACTGGCCGGCCCCGCAGAGCGCCCGTGCGCCGCCGTCAACTCCAGGTTATTTCCGTGATCGCGACCAGCAACCTCACTATCCAGTTCGGGGCCCGGCCCCTGTTCGAGAACGTTTCCGTGAAGTTCGGCAACGGCAACCGTTACGGCCTGATCGGCGCCAACGGCTGCGGCAAGTCCACCTTCATGAAGATCCTCGGCGGCGACCTCGAGCCCAGTTCGGGCAGCGTGATGCGCCCGGTCGACGTGCGCCTGGGCAAGCTGCGCCAGGACCAGTTCGCCTACGAGCAGTTCAGCGTGCTGGACACGGTGATCATGGGCCACGAGGAGCTGTGGCAGGTCAAGGCCGAGCGCGACCGCATCTACGCGCTGGCCGAGATGAGCGAGGAGGAGGGCATGGCGGTAGCGGACCTCGAGGTGCGCTTCGCGGAGCTCGACGGCTACACCGCCGAGGCGCGCGCCGGCGAACTGCTGCTAGGCCTCGGCATCGCGGTGGAACAGCACGCGGGCCCGATGAGCGCGGTCGCCCCCGGCTGGAAGCTGCGCGTGCTGCTGGCGCAGGCGCTGTTCTCCGATCCCGACGTGCTGCTGCTCGACGAGCCGACCAACCACCTCGACATCAACACCATCCGCTGGCTCGAAGGCGTGCTGAAGGCGCGCAACAGCACCATGGTGATCATCTCGCACGATCGCCACTTCCTGAACAGCGTCTGCACGCACATGGCGGATCTCGATTACGGTGCGCTCAAGCTGTTCCCCGGCAACTACGACGCCTACATGACCGCCGCCACGCAGGCGCGCGAGCTGCTCCAGAACGAAAACGCGAAGAAGAAGGCGCAGATCGCCGAGCTGCAGTCCTTCGTCAGCCGCTTCTCCGCCAACGCGTCCAAGGCCAAGCAGGCCACCTCGCGCGCGCGCCAGATCGAGAAGATCGAGCTCACCGAGATCAAGCCCTCGAGCCGCCAGAGCCCGTTCATCCGCTTCGACCAGAAGCAGAAATTGCATCGCCAGGCGGTGACGCTGCGCGACGTGAGCAAGGGGTACGGCGCGGCGCCGTTGTTCACGAATTTCAGCATCCAGGTGGACGCGGGCGAGCGCGTCGCGATCATCGGGCCCAACGGCGCCGGCAAGACCACGCTGTTGCGCTGCCTGATGCGCGAACTGGCGCTGGACAGCGGCGAGCTGAAGTGGGCGGAGGCAGCCGATATCGGCTACTACGCGCAGGACCACGCGGCGGACTTCGCCGAGGACATGAGCCTGTTCGACTGGATGAAGCAGTGGACCAGGGGCGACGAGCAGCTGGTGCGCGGCACGCTCGGGCGCATGCTGTTCTCGCAGGACGAGATCACCAAGTCCGTGAAGGTGATTTCCGGCGGCGAGCAGGGTCGCATGCTGTTCGGCAAGCTGATCCTGCAGCGCCCCAACGTGATGGTGCTCGACGAGCCCACCAACCACCTCGACATGGAATCGATCGAGTCGTTGAATCTCGCGCTGGAGAACTACCCCGGCACGCTGATCTTCGTGAGCCACGACCGCGAGTTCGTGTCCTCGCTGGCGACCCGCGTCCTCGAGTTCACGTCCGCGGGCATCGTCGATTTCAGCGGCACCTACGACGAGTACCTGCGCAGCCAGGCGCTGGAGTAGGAGCGACGGGCCGTCCCGCCAGCCGGGACACGCTCCCGTTGGCCGCAACCGTGCACAGCAGCCGGCGCTGGTAGACGGCGCCATGCGCCTCGA
>DAORUQ010000072.1:5821-14607 GCA_035433265.1 Pseudomonadales bacterium
GAGCGGGCAGGGGAGCAGTTCCTGACGGTGTTCATGACGCTTCTCCGTGGGGCAACTCTGACGCTGCGATCATTGCCCCCGGCTGTTGCTGGCGCATTTCCCGCCGTTTCCGCCGTGTTGGCGGATTGTTGCCGCCCTGTGTCGGCGCAGGGATCCCTCAGCGCGCCAGCAGGTCCCGCAGTCCCTGCCACAGCTGCGCCATCGCCGCGGGTTCGCGCCCGGGGCCGCCGGCGCAATGCCCCCATTCGCTCTGCATCACGCGAAAATCCGCCTGCGGCATGCATGCCGCCTCGGCCTCGGCCTCGTGGACCAGGAAGTACTGGTCGGTGGCGCAGGGCATGACCAGCGCCGGCGCGCCGATGGCGGCCAGCGCCGCCGTGTGATCGCCCGCGAAGCGCGGGTTCGCCGCGATATCGGCCGCGGCCCACATGCGCAGTACCGCGAGCAGGTCGTGGTGGTTCATCGCGAGGTGATCGGCTTCCCACCAGCCGAGCAGCGCCTCGATGTCCTGGAAGCCGAGCGCGTGGTAGTGGCCCTCGCTCACGAAGCGCGGCCCGTAGGCGCGGCTCGCGTAGACGCGGCCGAAGGCGCGCAGGCCCGCCACCGGCTTGTCGTCGCCGGCGCTAAGCGGGTCGGCCAGCAACGCGGCCTCGAGGCCGCGCAGGAACAGCAGGTTGTGCGGATGGCAGCGCGCGGCTGAACACCACGCCGCGACGCGCCGCACGCGCTGCGCCAGCAGGCAGCCCCATTGCAGGCTCTGCATTCCGCCGAGTGACCAGCCGGCGACGAGCGCCAGCGTGACATCGCCGAACAGCATGTCCACCAGCCGCGCCTGGGCCATGACCTGGTCGGCCAGCGTGATCTGCGGAAACCGTGCGCCGGCCTGCGCGGGATGCGCGTTCGAGGGCGAGGTCGACTCGCCCGCGCCCAGCATCGCCGGGATGAGCAGGCACCAGCGCGGATCGGCCAGCGGGCTCGCGCCGTCGCCGAGCGCGCGGTTGCCCGCCATTGCACCACCGTAGTACGTCGGCAGCAGCACGATGTTGTCTTTCGGTGCATTCGGGTAGCCACGCTGCAGGTAGCGGATGCGCGTGTCGCGCAGCACCGCGCCGCACTGCAGGGGCATGTCGCCCAGCGGCAGCTCGTGCTCAATCCATTGTTCCGTCTGCATTTTCCTTTCCTCCTGGCGGCGGGCGTGGAGCCCGTATCGAAATTTACATACACGCTGGCATGTATATTGAATGAAACATCCGTGCCAGCGGCGCCGCCGCACGACGCAACCAGCAACGGAGATAGGCACAATGTCAGCACCTCACACCGACCACGCGCTCGCCACCCGGCTCGGGAAGGCGGGCGCGCGCTACGCGATGGCCAGCTACGTGGACATCCACGGGCGCATCAAGGGCAAGATGGTCCCGCTCGGGCACCTGGGCAACATGCTCGCGGGCTCGGAGCTCTATACCGGCGCGGCGCTCGACGGCGTGCCGCAGGAGATCAGCGACAACGAGGTCGCGGCGATGCCCGATCCTGCCAGCGCCACGCAGTGTCCGTGGAACCCGGACCTGGTGTGGTTCGCCAGCGACCTGTACCTCGACGGCAAGCCCTTCGAGGCCTGCTCGCGCGTCATCCTGAAGCGCCAGACCGCGGCGGCTGCGGCGCTCGGCTATACGTTCAACCTGGGTATCGAGACCGAGTTCTTCCTGTTCCGCGACCTGCCCGGCGGCGGCTTCGGCCCCGTCAGCGACCGCGACAATCTCGGCAAGCCCTGCTACGACCCGTGCACCCTGATGGACAACCTGCCGATCGTCGACGAACTGGTGAGCGCGATGAACGCGCTGGGCTGGGACGTGTATTCCTTCGACCACGAGGACGCGATCGGGCAGTTCGAGACCGACTTCACCTATGCCGACGCGCTCACGATGGCGGACCGGCTGGTGTTCTTTCGCATGATGGCCAACGAGATCGCGCGCAAGCACGGCGCGTTCGCCAGCTTCATGCCCAAGCCCTTCGCGGACCGCACCGGCAGTGGCGCGCACTACAACATGTCGCTGGCGGACCGGGAAACCGGCACCAACCTGTTCGCGCCCGCCGGCGACGACGTGCACGGTGTCGGGGTGTCGAAGCTCGCCTACCACTTCACGGCGGGCGTGCTGCGCCACGCGCGCGCGATCAGCGCGGTCATCGCGCCCACAGTCAACAGCTACAAGCGCCTGGTGCGCCAGGGTTCCATGTCCGGTTCGACCTGGGCGCCGGTGTTCTGCTGCTACGGCAACAACAACCGCACCAACATGATCCGCGTGCCTGCCTGCGGCTCGCGCATCGAGTGCCGGGCGGCCGACATCAGCTGCAACCCGTATCTGGGCGCCGCGCTGATCCTCGCGGCGGGCCTCGAGGGTGTGCGTGAACAGCTCGACCCCGGGCTGCCGCACCGCGAGAACATGTACAACTATTCCGACGCCGAGATTGCCGCGCGCAACATCCAGTTCCTGCCCCAGAGCCTGGAGGAGGCCATCGATGCCTTCGAGGCCGACCCGCTCTCGCGCGAGGTCTTCGGCCCGCGCATGTTCGACACCTTCGTGCAGTTCAAGCGCGCCGAGTGGCGCAGTTACCACAACCACGTCTCCGACTGGGAGATCGAGCGTTACCTGAAGATGTTCTGAGCGCCTGCACGCAGGCCGCGAATTCCGTCAACCACGACACCGGAGTCACACCATGAGATACCCCGTCCTGAAACGCCTTGCCGCCGTGCTGCTCGCCGGCGCGGCCGTCGTCTGCGCTGGCGGCGCGAGCGCCGAGGAAAAGCAGAAGTTCTCGATCGCCTGGACCATCTACGCCGGCTGGATCCCGTGGAAGTATGCCGACGAGTCCGGGATCATGAAGAAGTGGGCCGACAAGTACGGCATCGACGTGAGGATCGTGCAGGTCAACGACTACGTCGAATCGATCAACCAGTACACCGCGGGCCAGTTCGACGGCGTCGTGGCCACCAGCATGGACACGCTGTCGATTCCCTCGGCCAGCGGCGTCGATACCACCGCGCTGATCGTCGGCGACTACTCCAACGGCAACGACGGCATCGTGTCGAAGCAAGCCGATTCGATCGCCGGCTTCAAGGGCGGCAAGGTGCACCTGGTCGAGCTCTCCGTCTCGCATTACCTGCTCGCCCGCGCGTTGGCGAGCGTCGGGCTGAGCGAGCGCGACGTGTCGATCGTGAACACCTCCGATGCCGACATCGTCGCGGCCTACGCCACGCCCGAGGTCACGCACGCGGTGACCTGGAACCCGTTGCTCGACCAGGTCGCCGCGACGCCCGGCACCCGCAAGATCTACGATTCCAGCAGCATTCCCGGGCACATCAAGGACCTGACCGTCGTCAACAGCGCGACGCTCGCCGACAACCCCGCGTTCGGCAAGGCACTGGTGGGCGCCTGGTTCGAGATGATGGCAATACTCGAGAGTCCCGGGCCCGAGGGGCAGAAGATGCGCGCCATGCTCGGTGAAGCCTCGGGCACCGACCGCGCGGGCTATGAGAGCCAGCTGGCACGACTGAAAATGTTCTGGAAGCCCGCCGACGCGGTGGCCTTCGTGAAGAGCGCGCAGGCCTACGAGGCGATGGATTCGGTGCGCAGGTTCTCCTTTGATCACGGCCTGCTCGGCGAGGGGGCGTCGGATGCCGATTTCGTGGGGATCAGCTTCCCGGACGGCAAGCAACTGGGCAACGCGGCCAACACGAAGCTGCGCTTCGACACCACTTACATGCAGATGGCGGCCGATGGCAAGCTGTGAGGGAACACCATCCGCAAGGGGGCTGCGGCCCCCGCCTGGACGCCCATGAGACGTACCCGTGAAGAAGCCGAGATGACCCGCAGGCGGGTCATCGAGGCCGCGCTCAAGCTGTTCAGCCGCAACGGCTATTCGCAGACCACGCTGGCGATGATCGCCGCCGAGGCCGGGTACAGCCGCGGCCCGATCTACTGGCACTTCAGCAACAAGGACGAGCTGTTCGAGGCCGTCATCGGCCATTCGCAGGAGCCCTTGCTGCAACTGGTGGAACGCGCGCGGCTGGAGCCGGATCCGCGCCGTGCCATCGACGACTTTGTCGACGAATGGTTCCGCCTGCTCGTCGAGGACGACTGGTTCCGGCAGTCCTTCGAGATCCTGCTGAACAAGACCGAGCTCACCGCGGCGATGGTGCGCACGATCCGGCGCGAACGACAGCTCACGCGCGCCATCATCGCCACCCTCGGGGCGCGCATCCGGGAGCTGCGGCCCGCGGGCGATGTCGATGCCGAGTCACTGGGACTGCTCTGCTACACCTACCTGATGGGGATCACGCAGAGCTGGCTGTTTGCCCCGAAGCTGTTCTCCCTTGCCGGGCGGCGCGATTTCTTCCGCACGCACCTGCACGGGATGCTGGGTCTCAGCCGGTGACTTCCTGCGCCGCCTGCGCAATTTCGCGCTGACGCCGTTTCTCCTGTCGCATCATCCAGATGCCCGACAGCACCACGATGGCCGTGACCACGCCGACGATGATCGTCGCCAGCGCGTTGATCTTGGGCGAAATGCCCATGCGTACCGACGAGAACACCACCATGGGCAGGGTCGTCGAACTCGGTCCCGACACGAAGGCCGAGATCACCAGGTCATCCAGCGATATGGTGAATGCCAGCAGCCAGCCCGACACCAGCGCCGGCGCGATGATGGGCAACGTGATCAGGAAGAATACCCGCAGCGGCGTGGCGCCGAGGTCCAGCGCGGCTTCCTCGATCGAGAGGTCCAGTTCGCGCAGTCGCGAGGAAACCACTATCGCGACATAGGACGTCGTGAAAGTGACATGCGCGATCCACAGCGTTGTCATGCCGCGCCCGGCCGGCCAGCCGATCATCTGCTCCATCGCGACGAACAGCAGCAGCAGTGACAAGCCGGTGATCACTTCCGGCATCACCATCGGCGCCGTGATCAGGCCGCCCAGCAGGTTGCGCCCGCGGTAGCGGCCGAAGCGCGTGAGCGCGATCCCGGCCGCGGTGCCGAGCACCAGCGAGGCGCTGGCCGACATGAAGCCGAGGCTCAGGCTCTTCCACGCCGCGTCGAGTATCGCGCGGTCCTGCAGCAGCGCGGCATACCACTTGGTGGAGAAGCCGCCCCACAGCGTGACCATGCGCGATTCATTGAAGGAATAGATCACCAGCAGCAGTATCGGCACGTACAGGAACGCGAAGCCGAATACCAGGAATCCGAGCAGCAGGCGCGAGCGGCGCGGCGACATCAGCCCGTTCCCTCCTGCCTGTCCAGTTCCTTGTTCTGCATGTGCTGGTGGAACAGCAGGGGCCCGATCAGCACGATCAGCATCACCGCCGCTACCGCCGAGGCCACCGGCCAATCGCGGTTGCTGTTGAACTCGTTCCACAGCACGCGGCCGATCATGAGCGTGTCCGGCCCGCCCAGCAGCTCGGGAATCACGAACTCGCCCACGGCCGGAATGAACACCAGCATCGATCCGGCGATGATGCCGCGCTGCGACAAGGGCAGCGTTATCTTCAGGAACGCCTTCCAGGCGGAACAGCCCAGATCCTGCGCGGCCTCGATGAGGCTGTAATCGTGCTTTGCGAGGTTGGTGTAGAGCGGCAGGATCATGAACGGCAGGTACGCGTAGACGATGCCGATGTACACCGCCACGTCGGTTTGCAGTATCTGGATCGGCTGTTCTACGAGCCCGAGCCACAGCAACAGGTTGTTGAGCAGGCCCTCGTTCTTCAGGATGCCGATCCAGGCGTAGATGCGGATCAGGAACGAGGTCCAGCTGGGCAGCACCACGAGCATCAGGAACACGTTGCGCAGCGACTCGCTGGAGTTGGCGATCGCGTAAGCCATCGGATAGCCGACCAGCAGGCACAGCAGCGTGGAGAGTGCCGCGATTTTCAGCGAACTCAGGTACGCGATGTAATAGAGCTCGTCTTCCCACAGGTAGCGGTAATTGTCGAAATTCAGGGTGATGTGCGCGTGGCCATCCGCGTCGTACTGGATCAGGCTGGTGAATGGCGGAATTGCGTTCGCGATCTCGGCGAAGCTTATCTTGAGGACGAATCCGAACGGCACCAGGAAGAACAGGATCAGCCACACGTAGGGGACCATGATGATCCCGAAGCGCCCGAAGCCGAAGCGGCGCGCTTTCATGCGGTGAGCAGCACGCTGTCGGCGCCGTCCCAGCTCACGAAGACCTCGTCGCCCCAGGTCGGCGGTTCCTCCTCGTGCCTGCGCCGGGTGTTCGCCATCGTGCACAGCACCTTCTTGCCCGAGGGCAGCTGCACGTGGTACACGGACATGTCGCCGAAGTAGGCGATGTCGCGCACCACACCGCTCGCCCAGTTGTATTCCTGCTCCGGTTGCACGCGTTCGATCTGGATCTTCTCCGGACGGATGGCCAGCCACACGCGCATGCCGTCCGGGCCGCTGATGCCGTGGTCGACATGGATGTGCACGGGCAAATCGTTGCATCCCACCGTCACGTGGTCGCTCTCGTTCTCGAGCAGGTCGCCCTCGAAGCTGTTGACCAGGCCGATGAACTCGGCGGAAAAACGGCAATTCGGGTACTCGTATATCTCGCGCGGCGCGCCGACCTGCACGAAGCGGCCCTCGCTCATGATCGCCACGCGCGAGGCCATCGTCATGGCCTCTTCCTGGTCGTGCGTCACCATCACGCAGGTGACGCCGACCGTCTCGATGATGTCCACCAGTTCCAGTTGCATGCGCTCGCGCAATTTCTTGTCGAGCGCGCCCATCGGTTCGTCGAGCAGCAGCAGCTTCGGGCGCTTGGCCAGGGAGCGCGCCAGCGCCACGCGCTGGCGCTGCCCGCCCGAGAGCTGGTGCGGCTTGCGCCTGGCATAGGTCTTCATGTCCACGAGTTCCAGCAACTCCCCGACGCGCTTGTCCACGGTGTCCGCGGGCAAGCGATCCTGCTTCAGGCCGAAGGCGATGTTGTCGCGCACCGACATGTGCGGAAACAGCGCGTAGGACTGGAACATCATGTTGGTCGGGCGGATGTAGGGCGGGGTGCCGGCCATGTCCGCGCCGTCGATGAGGATGCGTCCCGCACTCGGCGTCTCGAAGCCGGCGAGCATGCGCAGCAGCGTCGATTTGCCGCAGCCGGAAGGGCCGAGCAGCGCAAACAGCTCGCCCTTGGGGATGCTCAGGCTGACATCGTTGACGGCGAGCACGCCGTCGAAGGACTTGCTCACGTTCTCGATGCGGACGTAACCGTCCTGCGCGGGAGCTCGCGTGGAGCTCGCTGCCTGCTGCAACATCGTTCAGTGCTCCACTGTAAGGGACCCGAACCGCCCTTCCGCTGTCGCCGGCGCGCGCTCAGCGCCCGGTCTTGAATTTGGTCCAGGCGCGCGTCATCACGCGTTCGACCTTCGGCGGCTTGGGCGAGAGACCGAACATCCGGTCGATCTGTTCCTGCGGCGGATAGACCAGCGGGTCGCCGGAAAGCGACTTGTCCACCAGTGCCGTGGCCGCCTTGTTGGGGTTCGGATAAGTCACGAAATCCGTGACCGCCGCGATGACCTCCGGACGCAGCATGTAGTCGATGAATACATGCGCCGATTCGGGGTTCGGTGCATCCGCCGGTATCGCGAGGGAGTCGAACCAGATCTCGGTGCCTTCCTTCGGGATGATGTAGCGGATATTGACGCCATTGCCCGCTTCCTCGGCGCGGGCCTTGGCGATGCCGATGTCACCCGAAAATCCCATCGCCACGCAGATCTCGCCGTCCGCGAGGCTGTTGATGTACTCCGAGGACGAGAACTTGCGGATGTGGGGGCGGATCTTCATCAGCAGCTCGTTGGCCGCCCCGGTGTAGTCCGCCTCGTCGAGGGAATTCGGGTTCTTGCCGAGATGGAACAGCGCCAGCGGGTAGACCTCGGAGGGCGAATCGAGGAACGACACGCCGCAGGAGGCCAGCTTGGCCATGTACTCCGGATTGAACAGCAGGTCCCAGCTGTCCAGCGCGACGTCTTCGCCCAGCACCGCCCTGACCTTGTCGACATTGATGCCGATGCCCACGGTTCCCCACAGGTAGGGCACCGCGTACTGGTTGCCCGGATCCACCTCGGCCACGTACTTCAGCATCATCGGATCGAGGTTCTTGAAATTCGGCAGCTTGCTGCGGTCGAGTTTCTGGTGCGTTCCCGCCGGGATCTGCTTGCCGAGAAAATTCGTGGACGGCACGACGATGTCATACCCGGTGCTGCCGGCGGAGAGCTTGCCCTGCAGGACTTCGTTGCTGTCGTAGACGTCGTAGGTGACCTTGATGCCGGTCTCCTTCTCGAAATTCCTGATGGTGTCCTCGGCGATGTAGTCGCTCCAGTTGTAGATGTGGAGTTCCTTGCGGTCCGCGGCGGCGACGGGGCCGCAGACCAGCAATGCCGCGGCGGCAGCCGCAAGTCCGTTCCAGAACTTCATCGAATGTCCTCCCGCGTTGGTGATCGGTTTCCTGCACATCGCGAAATTCCCCTGTCGTCGGGTTGCACCGGATTCTGCGCTGCCGGCCAGGAGTCATCAAAGGCGCCGCATCGGAGTGCGCGATCGGTCGCGTCACCAATATATCAACTGAAGCGAAAATATACAGCGCGAATGTGCGCGTGATGACACCGCTCATTGAACGCGCCTGCGCCATCCCCTCGTCGCTGAAGACGGGGCGCGGGTTCGCCGCCATCCTGTCGAGGAAAGCGCGACCATCGGGCCGCACAGGTGCATCGGTCACGGAGGCAGGCTCCTTGTGGCGATCC
>DAORUQ010000073.1:0-14521 GCA_035433265.1 Pseudomonadales bacterium
CCGAGAGACGTTCCGTTCATGCAGAAAGTCCTCGACAACCCGTTCCTGCTGCTGTTCATCGGCATCACCATTCCGACGCTGACCTACATCGTGTGGGGAATCATGGAACTGGTGGCGCTGCCGATTTCCTCGCCCTAGCGGCGGGAAGCACCTGACGCCAGGGCAAGGCATCGGAGGCGTGAGGCATCACGCCATGAGAAATTCCCGAGGAGAAACAGCCAATGAGCAGCATCTCACCTCCAGGCAACAAGCTGTGGTGGAAGGAACCGATAGAAAAAAGCGAGCTGATGTGGATTGCCGTCGTCGTGGTGTGGGGCATCATCCTCACGCTGATGATGCCGTTCTGGCACGTCTACGGTAAGCAGAACCTCTCGAGCGAGGCCTACCGCACGTCGCCCGAGATCTACATGAAGAAGGTCCAGGCGGTCGTGGACCAGTACACGGTTCGCACCGAGGGCGATCGCAACACGCCGGTGGTCAAGCCGCCGGTAGGTACCGATATCTACATGGTCGGACGGCTGTGGGATTGGTGGCCGATCTTCGAGCTGCAGGTCGGACAGAGCTATCGCTTGCACCTGGCATCGGTGGATTGGCAGCACGGTTTCTCGCTGCAGCCGGCCAACCTGAACGTGCAGGTGCTGCCCGGCTACGACATGGTGCTGACCGTGACGCCCAACAAGACCGGCACGTACTCGATCGTGTGCAACGAATACTGCGGCATCGGGCACCACATGATGCTCGGCAAGATCTACGTGGTGGAGTGAGGGGCGCCATGAACAACCAGACAGAATTTCGCATCTGCCCGGAAACGGGACTCAAGATCCACCGCCCCGCCGAAGCCCTGATCCGGGCCAATGCCGTCGCGGCCGTCGTGTTCCTGCTGATCGGGGGCGTGCTCGGCATCGGCGTCGGCCTGACGCGTTGGCCGGAGGTCCACCTGCTGCGGGCCGACCTGTTCTACCAGGTGCTGACCGCGCACGGCATCAACGTGCTGATCTTCTGGATGATCTTCTTCGAGGTGGCCGTGCTGCACGTGGCCTCGGCGATACTGCTGGGATCGCGCATCGCCACGCCCAAGCTCGGCTGGGCGGCGTCCATCCTGATGGTCATCGGCGCGCTGATGAACAACTACGCGGTCCTGGTGAAAGGCAACTCGAGCGTCATGATGACCTCGTACGTGCCGATGCCGGCCGACGCGCTGTTCTATCTGGGCCTGATCCTGTTCGCAGTCGGCGCACTGATCCACTGCTTCATCTTCCTCGGCACGCTGGTCATCGCGCGCGGCGAGCGGACCTACGAGGGATCGATTCCGCTGGTGACCTTCGGGGCGCTGACGGCGTGCATCATCGCGATCTTCACCATCGCCTCCGGCGCCGTCATCCTGATCCCGACGCTGCTGTGGAACCTCGGGCTGGTCGCGCACATCGACCCCGGCATGTACCGCCTGGTGTGGTGGGCCTTCGGCCACTCCTCGCAGCAGATCAACGTCGCGGCCCACGTCTCGATATGGTATCTGACCGCGGCGGTGCTGTTCGGCGCCAAGCCACTGTCGGAGAAAGTGAGCCGCTTCGCGTTCTTCCTGTATATCGCGGTGCTGCAGATCGCCAGCGCCCACCACCTGCTGGTGGATCCGGGCCTGAGCTCGGAATGGAAGATCTTCAACACCAGCTATGCGATGTACCTGGCGGTCATGGCGAGCATGGTGCACGGCCTGACCGTTCCGGGCTCGATCGAGGCCGCGCAGCGCGCGCACGGCTTCAACTCGGGGCTGTTCGAGTGGTTGCGCAAGGCCCCGTGGGGCAACCCGGTATTCTCGGCCATGTTCCTGTCGCTGGTGGGCTTCGGTGTTCTCGGCGGCATCACCGGCGTGGTGATGGGCGCCGAGCAGATCAACCTGGTGGTCCACAACACGGTGTACGTGCCGGGGCACTTCCACGCCACGGTCGTGATTGGCTCCACCCTGGCGTTCATGGGCATCACCTACTGGCTGGTACCGATCCTGTTCCGCCGCGACCTGATCCTGAAGGGCGTGGCCAGGTGGCAGCCCTACGTGTTCGGCCTGGGCATGACCGGGGTGGCCATGTTCCTGATGGGCGCCGGCACGCTCGGCGTACCGCGCCGTCACTGGGACATCCTCTTCAGCCAGGCTGGCGCCGGCAACGGTTACGAGTTCTCGGCCGCCGCGCTGACCATGATGAGCCTGAACGGCATGTCGGTGGTGCTCGCGGGACTCGGAGGCGCGATGTACGTCATCGTCGTGGTCGGCTCGATCCTGTTCGGGCGCAAGCTCGGCGAGAACGAGAAACTCGGCGTGGAGATGATCAAGGCGCCGCCCGCGGAGGAGAAATACCACAACATCGGCATCGGTTCGATCACGATCCCCGGCACGCTGGTGATGTTGACCGTGTTCTTCATCGCCTTCGCGCTGTACTACTTCATCAACTGGAAGTTCCTGGCCCAGACCTGGGGTCTGAGCTGATGCGCTGTCGCCGTCCGGGGGAGCGGTTGGGCTCCCCGGACGGCGATCCCACGACAAGATTCCTGACGACGAGCCGCCCTGCATGACTCACCGCGAGATCATCGATATCTTCAAGCTGCGCATCGGTGCCCTGATGGCGCTGACGGCGGTCGCGGGTTACGTGGTCACGCCCGGCATCCGGCTGTCGTCTCCCCAATTGCTGCTCCTCGCCCTGGTGGTGCTGGGAGCTTCCGCCGCGGCCGGCGCCTTCAACCAGTTCGCCGAGCACGATCTCGATGCGAAGATGGCCCGCACCGCCAAGCGCGCCTTCGTCACTGGCGCCGCGACCCCGGACAATCGCTGGCTGGCATTGATAGCCGCGCTGTTGCTGGTGTCGGTGACGCTCGGCGGCTGGGCATTCAACCTCGCGGTGGCATTCCACCTGTTCATGGGTGCCTTCTTCTACGGCGTGATCTACACGCTGTGGCTGAAGCGCCGCTCGCCGCTGAATATCGTCATCGGCGGCGCGGCCGGCAGTTTCGCCGTGCTCGCCGGCGCCGCAGCGGCGGATCCGGGTCTCGGCCCGGAATCGGCCCTGCTGGCCGTCGTCCTGTTCCTGTGGACGCCACCGCATTTCTGGGCGCTGGCCATCGTGCTGCACAAGGACTACGAAGCGGCCGGGGTGCCGATGCTGCCGGTAGTGAAAGGCGACGCGGTCGCCGCGCGCGTGATCCTCGTCAACACGGTCGTACTCGTCGCGGTTTCGCTGTTGCCGTCCCTGTTCGCCATGGGCTGGATCTACCTCGCCGGCGCGCTCGCCGGTGGCGGTTATTTCATCTTCCGCGGCATGCAGCTGGTAGCCTCGCCCACGCAGAAGGTGGCCATGCGCTGTTTCCTGGCTTCCCTGGTCCAGCTCTCGGCAGTGCTGCTCGCCGCGATGCTCGACGTGTTCCTGCGCGCGTGATGTCCTCGCAGCCCCCCGCCATTGCATCGTTTTTTTGCGCGCTGCTGCTCGCCCTGTCGATGACGTGTAACGCGACTGACGCAGCGCCGCAAGGCGGTCACGGCTCCGCGGCTCCCGGCGACCGCGACGCGGCACTGCGGATCAGCCAGGCCGCGATCGGGCGGCAGGTGGGTGATTACGCGTTCTACGGTATCGACGGCACGCGTCACCAGCTCGCGCAGTACCGTGGCAAGCCGCTGGTCATAAGCCTGATCTATACCAGCTGCTACCACATCTGTCCCACCACCACGCGGCATCTGGCCGAGGTCATCGAGCGTGCGCAATCGGTGCTCGGCGAAGACAGCTTTGCCGTCGTCAGCGTGGGCTTCGACGCCGCGCGCGATACCCCGCAAGCCATGAAGAACTTCGCCAGCGAGCAGAAGGTGGCCGCGGTGCACTGGGACTTCCTGTCCTCCGACGCGCAGACGATCGACGCGTTCGCGCGCGATCTGGGATTCCAGTTTCGCCCCGCGGGCGGCGGCTTCGACCATCTGCTCCAGACCACCATCCTCGATGCGGATGGTGTCGTGCGCCGCCAGGTCTACGGCATGGACTACGACACGCCGATCCTGATCGAGCCGATCAAGCGGTTGATATTCGGCGAGCAGCTGTCTGAAGGCTTCTTCGAGCGAATGACGAACAAGTTCCGGCTGTTCTGCACCGTTTACGATCCGGCATCCGACCGCTACCGGTTCAACTACTCCATCTTCGTGGGCATCGCGATGGGCATCGCGATGGGAATCTTTTTCGTGTTCCTGCTGGTGCGGGAGTGGCGCTACAGCCGGCGCGCCCGGCCCGACTCGAACTGAACGACAACGCATCGACGACATGATCCGCAAGTTGCAGCAAGTGATGCTCGGCGTCCTCGTCCGTACCGAGGCCGCATTCGATTCCGTGTTCGGCGCGCACTGGAATCCCTGGTACCAGCTGGGCGCGCTGTCGTTCCACTTCTTCTGGATCGTGGTCGTCAGCGGCGTCTACCTGTACGTGTTCTTCGACACCAGCATCCTCGGTGCCTATGCCTCGGTGCAAGCGCTGACCGAGGAACAGTGGTACCTGGGCGGCGTGATGCGCAGCCTCCACCGCTACGCCTCGGACGCGATGGTCGTCACGGTGACGCTGCACCTGCTGCGTGAATTTGCCAAGGGCCGCTTCCGCGGCGCGCAGACCTTTTCGTGGGTGAGCGGCCTGCCCCTGCTGTGGCTGCTGTTCGCCGCGGGGATCGGCGGCTACTGGCTGGTGTGGGACCAGTTCGGGCAGTACGTCGCGCAGACCACCACGGAATGGCTCGAACGCCTTCCCGCGATCAGCGATTCGCTCGCGCGAACCTTCCTGTCCGACGCAACGCTGAGCGACCGGTTGTTCTCGCTGCTGGTCTTCATGCACATCGCGATCCCGCTGTTCCTGCTGGTCGGCATGTTCATCCACGTGAACCGCCTCAAGCTCGCTCGCACCCAGCCGGCCAATGGCCTCGCGATCGGCGTCGTGGTGATGCTGGTGGTGCTGTCGCTGGTCAAGCCGGCACGCAGCATGGGGCCGGCAGACCTGAAAACCGCCGTGGCATCGGTCGATCTCGACTGGGTGTACATGAACTTCTACCCCCTGCTCGACCGGATGGACCCGCTATACGTGTGGATCATGCTCGCCGGCATCACCGGGCTGCTGATGCTGCTCCCGTGGCTGTCGCCGCAGCAAGCGCCCGCGCCCCAGGCGGCGGTCGTGGACCCGAACAACTGCAACGGCTGCAGCTGGTGCTTCCAGGATTGCCCCTACGAAGCGATCACGATGATCCCGCACGAGTTCAGGAAGGGACAGCGCCAGGCGCGGGTCGACCCGGACCGATGCACGGCCTGCGGCATCTGCGCCGGATCCTGCCCCTCGGCCACGCCGTTCCGCCATGTCGAAGAGCTGGTATCCGGCATCGAGATCCCGGGTTATCCGATCGATCGCCTGCGCGAGGAAGCCGTGGCAAAGCTCGCGACGCTGAGCGGCGAAGCGCGCGTGATGGTCTTCGGTTGCGATCACGCGCTGCCGATAGCTCAGATCGAGACCGCGGGTGTCGCGGCACTGAGCCTGCCCTGCATCGGCATGCTGCCGCCCTCCTTCGTGGACTACATCGCGCGCCAGGACAATGTCGACGGGGTAATGGTCAGCGGCTGCTGTAGCGGGGACTGCTTCTACCGCAAGGGCAACCACTGGACCGAGGAGCGCTTCGCCAGCCGGCGCATGCCGCACCTGCGCACATCGGCGGGCCACGACAAGGTCGAGGTGTGCTGGGCCAGCGTGTTCCAGGGCGAGATGCTCGCCGCGGAACTCGACAAATTCCGCGCCCGGCTGGCGCACGAGCCGATCGCCGGCGGCACGCCCCCACCCGCCGGAGAGGCTGCGCATGAACACCACTAGACTGCGTCGCTGTGCGGGCCAGGGCGCGGCTTATGCGCTGTTCGCCGCATTCATCGGCTACTTCTCGAATTCGCCCGCCTACCAGCATCTTCCGCCGGACCAGGCCATGGTCAAGCTGAGCCTCAGGCACTCCGGGCAACTGCTCGGGGAATGCCAGCAGCGAGATCCGGAGGAGCTGGCGAAGCTGCCGGCAACGATGCGTGCACCGGCGGACTGCCCGCGCGAGCGTTCACCGCTGGAACTGGTGCTCGAGGTCAACGGCGAGACGATACTGGACGAGCAGATCATGCCGCGGGGCCTGCACAAGGACGGCATGGCGTCGATGTACCGCCGCGTGAATGTTCCGTCCGGCCCGGTGATGCTGAAGGTGAGGATGAAGGATCACCCGGGGCAAACGGAGTTCCCGTACAGCGTGGAGCGCGAGATGACGCTGCGCCCGGCGCAGGTGCTGGTCATCGACTTCGATTCCCAGAACAGGCGCTTCGAGTTCCTGTAGGTGACCAACTACGGGCCGAGGCGCTGCAGGAACTCGAAGCTCGCCAGCGTGAGCACCAGGATGATCACGAAGTAGATCACGTTGCGATACGGCAGTGGCGCGCCGTGGATGCGCTCCAGGGTTCTCAAGGCCCAGTCGGCGGCGAAATAGAGCGCCACCGCGACGATGGTGAAGAGCACAATCTCCAATGTCGCGTCTCCTCGCGATTGAAGGGGAGCGATGCATGACCGAGAATCACACGCCGATGACGCTCACCCCGGGAGAGCACAGGTTAAACGATGCGAGAACATGCCGGAAGATTGCAGCTGTCACTCGCGCCTCTCGTGGCGCTGATCCTCGTTGCGACGCTGTCGATTGATTTCCTGAGCGCCTACATCCGCCATACCGAAGCCGGGCTCGGCTGCCGTGACTGGCCGGCCTGCTACGGGCAGATCGGCGAGTCCATCGCCAGCGTCGAGCAGCCCGGCATCGCCCGCCACGCACTCACGCCCGACCCGCTCGCCAAGCGCGCCCACCGCCTGCTCGCCACGGGACTGGTCGTCATGGTGCTGTTGCTGCTGCATCGCAGCCGCCAGCGCGGCGCGCTCACGGGCTTCGAGGCCCAGATCCCGCTGCTGATGGCGGCGCTGTTGCTGTTGCTGGCCGTCATCGGGCCTGCGAGCTACCTGAAGACGCGCCCGGCGATCGCCGCCTGCAACCTGCTCGGCGGCATGGCGCTCGCGGCGTTGAGCTGGCGCTTGCTGCTGGGGCTGCGGCGCAGCGCGCGGGTCGTATCCAGCGTTCGGCTGCGACGCCTGACGCGCATGGCGCTGGGCCTGCTCGTGCTGCAACTGGCGCTCGGTGCGTGGGTCAGCGCGAATTTCGCGGGCCTGGCGTGCGGCGGCCTGCTCGACTGCGCGGCGCCGGCGAACGCCGGCACGGACTCGGTTCCCGCGGCCTTCTGGTATTTCCGCGAACTGGCGCTCGACGCAGACGGTCGTGTGCCCACGACGGCGGGATCGGTGGCAATCCACGTGGCGCATCACGCCGGTGCCTGCCTCGCGGCATTCGCGTTGCTCGCGGCGGGAGTGCAGGCGCTGCGCGAGCGCGTGCCCCGTCAGGTCGTGCTGCCGGTGCTCGCGTTGCTGATGGCGCAGCTCGGGCTCGGCGCGTTCATGGTGAGCGCCTCGTTGCCGCTCCCGCTCGTGCTCGCCCACAGCACGGTCGCCGCGCTGCTGCTGCTCGCACTGCTGCGTCTCGATTACACGCTTCAGCCGGCGTCGCCGGAGCGCCGCTCATGAGCCGCGCCAGAGCTTTGCTGATCGCCGCCCTCGTGCTCGCGGCTGGCATCGTCGCAGCCCGCTTCGCCGCGCCCCTGATCGCGCCCCAACCGCCGCTGCCGGTGCTCGATGCGCTGGGCGGCGAGTTCTCGCTGCCCAGCACGCTGGGGCGCGAAACCGCGCTGGCGGAGTTCCGCGGCAGGCTGGTACTGCTCAACTTCGGCTTCGCGAGCTGCCCCGATGTGTGTCCGACCGTGCTCTCGCGCATGCGCGAGGCGCTGCGCGGGCTCGGCAAGGACGCCGATGCGGTGCAGCCTCTGTTCGTCACGATCGACCCCGAGCGCGACACGCTCGAGAAGCTGAAACCCTATGTCGAGTTCTTCCATCCGGCCTTCGTCGCGATGAGCGGCACGCCCGAGGCAACGCGCGCGGTCACGGGGCTGTTCAAGGTCTACTACGAGCGGGAGGACAATCCCCAGCTCGGTTACGGTTTCGCCCACAGCGACCAGATCTACCTGCTCGACCGCCAGGGCCGCGTGCGCGGCACTTTCGCCAATACCGCCACGACCAGCGAAATGGTCGCTACCATGCGCCGGTTGCTCGCCGAATGACGATGCCGGTCACAGGAAACAGCGCATGAACCAGCCCGAAGCCCGCGACCTGCCGGGCTCGCACGTCGTGGAAGCCTTGCGCGCGCCCGACGGTGCGCCGGCGCGCACCGTGCTCGCGTGGATCTGGCTCGGCGTCTACGCGCTGCTCGCCGCCGGCATGCTGGCGCTGTTGCTGGCGCTGTCGCGCACACCGTTCATCCACGACATGGTGCCCGGATCGCAGTGGTTCCGGGTCGCGCTGGTGGCGCACGTGGATCTCTCGGTACTGGTGTGGTTCATCGCGGGCGCCGGCATGCTGTGGAGCCTGCACGGTGGCTCGGCCGCGCGCACGGCCAGCCGCGTCGCGATCGCGTTCGCCGTGATCGGTACCGTGATGATCAGTGTCGCGCCTTTCGTCGGCGCCGGGCGTCCGCTGATGAACAATTACGTGCCGGTGCTGGAGCACCCGTGGTTCTACGCGGGGCTCGCGGCGGTCGCGACCGGCCTGGTGATACAGGCCGCAAGCTACCTGCTGGTATTCCTGCGCCGCGCGCACTCGCGCGACGAGGACGAAGTGATCAGCTACGCACTCGGACTCGCGGCACTGAGCGCGCTGCTGGCGGTCGCCTGCGTGGGTATCAGCTACCGTGGCATGCCCGCGAGCGCCTCCGGCGAATACTACTTCGACCTGCTGTTCTGGGGCGGCGGCCACGTGTTGCAGTTCACGCACACGATACTGATGCTGGTCGCCTCGATGATGCTGCTGCGTGCCTCGGGCTCGCGCCTGCGAGGCGGGCCGCGGTTGCAAGCCGCGCTGTTCACGCTGACCGTGCTGCCGCTCGCGGCGGTGCCCTGGATCAACGGCTTCCCGGTGTCCTCGGTGGAGCACATCGTGAATTTCACGTCGCTGATGCGCTACGGCGGCATGGCCTGCATTCCGCTCCTGCTGCTGGTGATCGCGAGCCTGGGACGGCACGGCCCCCTCGCGCCCGCCCAGTTGCCGCTGCGCGGCGCGTTGATCTGCGCGATAAGCCTGTTCGCGGGCGGCGGCATCATGGGCTTCATGATCCGCGGCTTGAATACCGTGATCCCCGCGCACTACCACGGCTCGATCGTCGGCGTGACGCTGGCGTACATGGGCGTGGTGTACCTGCTGCTGCCTCGCCTCGGACGCCCCCTGACCATGCTGCGCACGGCGCACTGGCAACCCTACGTCTATGGCGTCGGGCAGGTCATGCACATCACCGCGCTGGCGTGGACCGGCGGGCACGGGGTGCAACGCAAGACCGCGGGAGCCGCACAGGGCCTGCACAGCGCGCAGGAGATCATCGGCATGGGGCTGATGGGGCTCGGCGGGATGATCGCGGTGATCGGCGGGGTCATGTTCCTGGTGGTGGTGCTCGCGGCACTGCGGCGCGGCGGCCCGGTGCCGCGCTAGCCGATCTGCTGCAGCGCGGCGTCACAGGCGTCGCGGCAGACAACGGCGGGGCGTGGAGAGGGCGGGGCGTGGAGAGGGTGGTTGCGGATCGCCCTGCCGCTTATGCTTGCGCCACGCCAATCCCGCACTGGATCCCGGACCCACCCGCATGCCCCTTCGACCGAGCGTGCTCGCGATTTTTGCGAGCCTGATCCTCCTCGCCGCTTGCGGCCCTCCTGCCTCGCCCCCGGACGGCGCGACCCAACCCGCGGACGCGCTGCAGGGGCGCGTCGCCGCGCACTGGTTCGGTCGCCAGTGGCCGAAGAACTACCTGCCCGGATTCCGGCGCGAGCACGTGGCCGAGGACTTCCGGGCGCTGGTGCAGGACGGCTTCGACACCGTGGTGCTGCTGGTGGCCTGGGGCGATTTCCAGCCCGTCTACGCACCGTGCTGCGTCTACGACGAGCGCGCCTTCGAGCGCCTGCGCTTCCTGCTCGATCGCGCCGACGAGGCCGGCCTCGCCGTGATACTTCGCCTCGGCTACGGCTGGAGCTTCCACCCGCAGGCCGGCGACGTCGGCGAACGCCAGCATCGCGTGCTCAACGACCCGGCCGCGCGTGCCGCCTTCGGCAGCTTCCTCGAGCGGGTGTCGGCGGAGATCAGCGAACACGACAACGTGCTCATGGGCTTCATGAGCTGGGAGGACCTGTGGCTGCGGCAGGTGGACGAGCTTGGCGCCGGCACCTATGCCGAGTACCTGGCCACGCTGGCGCCCGACCCGGCGCGCCCGCCGGGGCTGCCGGACGCCACGCGCGATGTGCGCCTGTTTCACGGTTACTGGGACTGGCTGGTGATCGAGAAACTGCTCGCGCCCGCGGTGCCGCTGTTCCCGGCGTTGTCGTTCGAGGCGCGCATCGACAGCGAGCCGCGCCTGGAACCCGGCCCCGACGGCGCACCGGTGGTTGCCGAGTGGATCACCCACGACGGCATGATGCGCATGCCCCAGGGGCATCCGCTGACCATCTACTGGGCGCCGTTCTGGGGCGCGCTGAACCGGGGCGAACAGCTGCCCGCGGCGCGCAGCCTCGAATTGCTGGACGCGCTGCTGCGCCAGTCGGCCGAAAAATCGGGGCGGCTGCTGTTCATCGACCAGTTCAACTTCGTCGACAACACGCCCGGCCACGAGCACAACGCGGTGATCCGTCCCGGGGAGATCCCGGCATTCCTGCGCGACGCCGTGTGCACGATGAAACGCCACGACGTGCTGGGCTACGCCATCTGGACCGCGCGCGACTACGCCGAGAGCCCGCTGCACAACCCCGTCTTCGGCTATGGCCTGGAGGGTTGGCGGCTCGAGCGCGTGGCGGGAGCGCCGGAGCAGGCGCTGCAGGTGCTGCCCAGCGGCGACTTCCAGTTGCGCCTCGCCGACGGCGACCGCCTGTCCCAGCAGGTGCCGTACCGGCACGGGCGCATGCCGCGCGCCGGTGACGCACTACCCGATCGTGTCTGCGTCGAGGCCGAGGTTTCCGCGCCCGGCGTGCTGGAAGCGCGTGCAGGTGGCGAGCCGGTGATGCTCGATTTCGGGGCGACCGGGCGCCAGCGTCGCTGCGCCGACATCCCGCCGCGGCCCGACGAGGAGGGACTGGAGTTTGCATTGCAGTTGCGCGGCGGTGCGCTCGCGCTGCGCGAGGCCATGATCTTCGACCACGTGCAGTACGGCGGGCTGTACGACCTCGAGGGCAGGCCTGGCGCGCTGCGTGAGCCGGTGCGGCGGATGAACCGGGACTTCCGCTCCGGGCCGGCGCGCTGCGCCGGGGGGTGGTTCGCCGGTCTGCGCCGGCCATGAACCGGCATGGCGCGCTGCCGTTCCTGATCGCCTGTCTCGGCATTGCGGCATTCACCGGGATGGACGCGATCATGAAAGGCCTCTCGATCTCGATCGGCGTCTACAACGCGATGCTGTGGCGGATGCTTGCCGGCACGGTCATCGGAGGCCTGGTGTTTTTCGCCCTGCGCTCGTCGTGGCCGACGCGGCCGGTATTGCGCCTGCACCTGCTGCGCAGCGCCATCGTGACCGTCATGGCGATGGCCTTCTTCTGGGGGCTGGTGCGGGTACCGCTCGCCGAGGGCATCGCCATCACCTTTGTGGCACCGCTGATCGCACTGTACCTGGCCAGGCTGGTTCTCGACGAGGACATCGGGCGTGCCGCGATCATCGCCTCGCTGCTCGCCCTGGCGGGGGTGCTGACCATCGTCGGTGGCAAGCTGCGCTTCGATCACGCCGCGCAGGAGCTGCCGGGGCTGGCATCGCTGCTCTTCTCGGCGGTGCTGTACGCCTGGAACCTGATCCTGCAGCGCCGCCAGGCGCAGCTTGCCTCGCCGATCGAGATCGCGTTCTTCCAGAACCTGTTCGTGCTGGCGTTGCTCGCGCTGCCGGCGCCGTTCCTGGCGGTGGTGCCCTCGCCATTGCATCTGCCGCAGATCATCGGCAGTGCCGCCCTGGCGCTCGTGGCGCTCGGCCTGCTCGCCTGGGCCTATGCGCGCGCCGAGGCGCAGGTGCTGCTCACGGTCGAGTACACCGCCTTCATCTGGGCCGCGGCACTGGGCTGGGTGCTGTTCGGCGAGACGCTGAGCGGCGCGACCCTGCTGGGCACCGCGCTGATCGTGGCCGGCTGCATTCTGGCTAACTACCGCCGACGCGGGCCGCCGGCGCACGTGGAGGCCACGGCACTGTAGGCCCACGCTCCGAGGCCGCACTGGTTCGGTCCGCAGTTCGTCGGCGATCAGGCCCCGGTGCCGCGGCGCGATGCCCGCCGCGGTCTCAGCCGAGCGGCACCACGTTCACGCAGATGCCGGTCTGGCAGTTCTGGTCCTGCCCGCAGCTGCCGCAGCTGCCTCCGCAACCGTCGTCACCGCACTCCTTGCCGCTGCAGTCGGGCACGCATTGCTGTGGCGCGCAGCCGGGAAAATCGGTGCTGCAGTGCTCGTCCGCGGCCAGGAGCAGTCCCGCCGCACAGAGGTCCTGGGGCTGGATCCCCGGAATGTCCAGCGGGCCGTCATTGCAGCTCGGCGCCAGCAGTTCCGTGATACGGATGGGGCTCCCGCTGTCATTGTTGAACTGTTGCGGGCCGTCCAGCACCTGGACCGTGCCTCCTTGGGGGTCGCTCAGGCTGGTGGCGATGATCTGCGCGATACCCCGGTTGCCGCCACCGAGTACCAGCAGGCCGCCCGCGACGACGAGCACTACGGCCAGGTGGATGCCCTTGCCTCGGATCAGCCACGCCGCGAGCATCAGTCCAAGTCCGAGCAGGACGATACCCCCTCCGCCGAGCCCGGGAACCGCGGTGGCCGGGGCGACCACCTGCGCGGCGGCGTAGCTGAGGCTGCCGGGCACCGTGGCAGCAAGGCTCTCGAGCGGTGACATCAGGACAGTCAGGGCGACTGTTCCAGCAATGGCATGCGATCCGGTTCGTGTCATGGTATGCATCCTGGCAAGATTCCTCATCGACTGGTGAATCAGCGTTGCGCGGCTAGCGGCGGGCACTTGCATGTGTGCGGTGCCTGCGCCAGCCGAGCAACGCCATTACGGTGCCGAGCAGCGCCAGACCCGGGACCGACAGTGTGGGGATCGGATTGGACCCGCCTTCCGCGCCGTTGCCCGGCGAGAGCTGCGTCACGAAGCTGCCCGTCGGCGGTCTCTCGCTAATCGGTAAAACGAGATAGTCGACATAGCCGCCGGGCGGCGGGTCGTCCGGAAAACGGATGATGCTGCAGAGCTCGTTGGGCGATGTTCCGCCGCAGGTTCCGAGGTTGTAGATGCGCGTGTAGACCAGCGTGTCGCTGCGGATGTTGAACACGTTGATCGGCGAGTCCAGGGCGTGCGGCGGCAGCGGGCTCATCAAGGCCAGGTGGAAACCGTCGATGTTACCGTCGGCGTCGGTCGATACGGAGAACAACGAGTCGGAATCGATCGCGGCGACCGAATTCTCGTGTGTCCACGTGAACACCCCGTCGGTGAAGCTGAGTGCGGTCACGAGATTTGCCCCCTTCGGCCCGATCTCGGTCTTGGGCATGTCAGGAGGCAGCGGCTCGGCGGTAGTGAACCACCCGGTCATTCGCATCTCGGTCGTATACACGCCAACGGGGTCGACGTAGTTGTTGCCGGTGAAGACGTAGGTGGCCGCCAGCGCCTGCAGCGGCGCGAGCGCAATCACCGCGATGATCCATCTGTGCATGTCGGCTTCCTTGGCGGGGGTGTCGGCGCACTCTACGTAAAAAACCTTTCGAATAAAACCTTTTATTGCGTGGACCGCTATACGTCTGCGTCGCCATTTCGTCCTCGCGCCGGATCGCCGGCAGGTGCTCGGGCGCGACCGCGAACTGCACCGTGATACCGGCCGCCACGCGCACGCGCGCCGAGTGCCTGTGCGCGAGCGAGCGTGTCACGAGCGGCGCTTGTTGGCGTGATGCCGTTCCCATACAGTCGTTCGGCGAATCCGGTCGCGGGTCATTCCAGACTGAATCGAGCCGGTGCCGATTCCTGTTCGCGAGCCGCCGGCACGCTGGCGGGCGTGCCTTCGGCCAAGAGGGGATCTCGTGGGCAAAAGACTTGACGCGGTGATCATCGGCGGCGGGCACAACGGCCTGGTCTGCGCTTTCTACCTGGCGCGGGCCGGGCTGTCGGTGCGCATCCTCGAGCGCCGCGACGTGATCGGCGGCGCGGCGGTGACCGAGGAATTCCACCCCGGCTACCGCAACTCGGTGGCGAGCTACACCGTCAGCCTGCTCAGCCCGAGGGTCATCGCCGACATGAGGCTCGTCGATCACGGCTACCGCGTGATCGAGCGGCCGATCTCGAATTTCCTGCCCCAGCCCGACGGCGGCTACCTGAAGCT
>DAORUQ010000074.1:0-14512 GCA_035433265.1 Pseudomonadales bacterium
GTGAAGGCCTCGTAGACGCCGTCCTGCACCAGCATGCGATTCGCGCAGACGCAGGTCTGGCCCGCGTTGCGATACTTCGAGGCGATCGCCCCGGCGACAGCGGCATCGAGGTCGGCGTCGTCGAAGACGATGAAAGGCGCGTTGCCGCCGAGCTCCATCGAGGTGCGTTTCACCGTCGCGGCGCATTTGGCCATCAGTTCCTTGCCGACCGGCGTGCTGCCGGTGAAGGTGAGCTTGCGCACCGCGGGGTTGGAGCAGAGCTCGTCGCCGATCTCGCGCGTGCGCCCGCCCAGGACGTTGATCACGCCCGGCGGGAAGCCGGCGCGCTCGGCGAGCACCGCGATCGCGAAGGCCGACAGCGGCGTGTTGTTCGCGGGCTTGCACACCACCGCGCAGCCGGCCGCGAGCGCCGGGGCGATCTTGCGCCCGAGCATCGCGCTCGGGAAATTCCACGGCGTGATGCAGGCCACCACGCCGATCGGCTGCTTGATCACCACGATGCGCTTGTCGGCGGCGTGCGCGGGAATGGTGTCGCCGTAGACGCGCCTGGCCTCCTCGGCGAACCAGTCGACAAAGTTCGCGCTGTAGGCGATCTCACCCCGCGCTTCCGCGAGCGGCTTGCCCTGCTCGGCGGTGAGGATGCGCGCGAGATCCTCCTGGTTGGCCATCATCAGGTCGAAGAGCTTGCGCAGCAGCACGGCGCGCTCCTTCGCGGTGCGCCGCGCCCAGTCCTTCTGCGCGCGTTCGGCCGCCGCGATGGCGCGGCGCGTCTCCGCCTGGCCGCACCTGGCCACCTCGGCGATGGTCTCGCCGCTCGCCGGGTTCAGCACCGCGAGCGTCTCGCCGGAATCGGCATCGATCCACTGGCCGTCGATAAACGCCCGGGTGCGCAGCAGGCCGGGATCCTTGAGTGCGAGCGACATGGTTACTCCTCTGGGCAAATGGGAGACAGTTGGTCAGAGTCTCGATACCTCGCCGCAATCGCCCGGAGAGGAGGCTGCGAATGATACACGGCTGCGCCCTGGCTGACGCGAGGGCGGCCGGGTTGCCGACGTTCGACTGGAGTCGAACCCACGTAAAGGTCCGGCGTCAGCCGGCAATCTTCGTGGGTCCGGATTTATCCGGAGAATGTCCGCACGAATGCGGACCCACGGCGGCGGCAGCGTCACTGGGCGGCGGGCGCGCTCGCGAGCACCAGTTGTCCGTCGCGCAGCGGGATCACGTCGCCCGGGTCGTGGTCCATGCGCACGCGGCCGGCCTTGTCGCCGATGCGGTAGTCGACATCGAAGCCCACGGTGCGCTCGCTGACGTCCGTCACGGTGTTGCAGACCGTTTCGGTGGTGGTGTAGGTCGCGCCCTGCTGCATCTTTTCCTGGGTCTTGTTGCCGGCATAACCGCCGGCCGCGGCGCCGGCGATCTTCGCGCCCTTGTTGCTGCCGCCGCCGCCGAGGGCGTCGCCGAGCAGTCCGCCGGCGACCGCGCCGAGCACGGTGCCCACCACCTGGTGCTGGTCCTTGACCGGCTTGCGCCGCGTCACCTGCTCCTGGTGACACTCCTCGCGAGGCGTCTCGATGCGCTCGGTCACCGGCGTCACGGCGACGACTTCGGCGTATTTCGGCTCCTCCAGCATCTTGTATCCGGCGATGCCGCCGCCGGCGATCGCCACCGCGCCGCCGAGCACGCCGCCAATGAGCATCGACTTGTTCATGCAACTCTCCTCCTGTGATCGGTGTCGCGGATGGTAGCAGCCACGAGCCGCGCCTGTGGTAGGTAAAAGTGGCGTCAACCGCCTGCGCGCTTTGTGCGTTGCTCGATTTTTTGCGGCCCGTCTTTCATGGCGGGGCGGGCAACGGTAGGCTGTCAGCCTGGCTTAAACCGCGGTCCCGGTCATGATGCGAATTTCCCCGCTGCTTCCGTTGCTCGCGCTTGCGCTCGGCGGCTGCGCCAGCCTGTCCGAGAGCGAATGCGCCGATGCCGACTGGGAGCAGATCGGCTACCGCGACGGCGCCGCCGGCACCAGCGGGCAGCGCATCGCGGCGCACGCCAGGGCCTGCGCCGAATACGGCTTCACCGTCGACGAGGAGACCTGGCGCGCCGGCTACGACCGCGGCATCGACAGCTACTGCACGCCCGCCAACGCGGTGCGCGAGGGCCTCTCGGGCGCAATGTATGCCGGCGTATGCCCCGGGGAGACCGGGGTGATGTTCGAGCGCTACTACCAGGCCGGGCGCGAGGTGCAGGTGCAGCGCCAGCGCATCGATTCGCTGGAGAGCCGGCGCCACACGCTGATGGACGCGCTCGATGACGCCGATGACGAGGATACGCGGCGCACCCTGCTGAACGAACTGCGCTATCTCGATGCCACGATGCGCGCCGAGTTCGACCGCCTGCGCTATCTCGAGTACCGCCTGGGACCCTGATCACGTTCCGTGCAACCGCCGCTGCGGGAATAAGCCATAAAGACGGGCCGGTACGCCGGGGCCGGCTAGACTTCGAGCAAATCCCTTTTCCCGCGAAGGTCTTCCCGGTGATCACGCGCGGCAGCGTCCTCCGCCACATCCCGTTCGTGGATCACCGCGGGCTGCTGCTTGCCCCCGGCAATGCGCGTCCGAACGCGCCGTCGGCAGACCGCTCCAAGGGCAGGGTGTCGTTATGGGAGCGCGTCGTCGCGCCGGCCGTTCGGGTCATGGTCGGGGTGCTCGTGCTCGGCGCCGTGCTCGCGCTCGGCTTCGTCGCCCAGGACGAGATCCGCCACGCGACGCTGCAGTCGCGCTGGCTCGCGGCCTTTGCCAGCGGCATATCATTCGAGCTCGGGGAGGGGCCGGCGCGCGCACCGCTGCGACCCGATCGCGGCCCCTATGATATCCGCCTCGGCTACGCCGCCTTGCCGGAGCTGGCTCCCCGGCTGGAGAAGGCGGGCTTCGCCGTCGAGCGCCAGGCCGTGCCTTCGCGCCGCATGAGCGAGCTCGCCGCCCGGGACTTCTTCAACGTCTACCCGGAGAAGAGCCAGGCCGGCCTCAGGCTGCTCGACCTGAACGGCGCCGTGGTGCAGCAGGCGCGCTACCCGCGCAACGTCTACGCCGATTTCGCCGCGGTTCCCGATCTGGTCGCGCGCACGCTGCTCTACGTCGAGGACCGCGAACTGCTCGATCCCGCGCGCCCGACCATGAATCCCGTGGTCGACTGGGAGCGCCTCGGCGTGGCCGTGGGGCAGCAGGCGCTGAAGTCGCTCGGGCGCCAGCAGAAAGTCATCGGCGCCAGCACGCTGGCCACGCAGCTCGAGAAGTTCCGTCATTCGCCCGAGGGCATCACGCGCGATGCGCGCGACAAGCTGCTGCAGATGGGCTCGGCCAGTCTGCGCGTCTACAGCGGCGGCCAGTACACGTTGCCCGCGCGCCAGCAGCTGTTGCTCAATTATCTGAACGCGCTGCCGCTGGCCGCACAGCCGGGCTACGGTGAGGTGGCGAGCCTCGGCGACGGGCTGGAATCCTGGTTCGGCAGCCCCTTCGCCGAGGTCAACCGCGTGCTCGCGGATCCGGCGGCGCCGCTCGCCGAGCGGGCGCACTATTACAAGCAGGTGCTCGCGCTGATCCTCGCGGTGCGCCGCCCGACCCACTACCTGCGCGACACCGCGGCGCTGGCGGCGCTCACCGACAGCCACCTGCGGCGCATGGCGCGCGATGGCGTGATCCCGGGCGACCTGGCCGCGGCGGCGCAGGCAGCGCCGCTGGTGCTGCGCGCGCGCGCCGGTGCCTCGCCGGTGGTCGACTTCACGCGCCAGAAGGGCGTGAACCTCGCGCGCACGCAACTGCTCTCGCTGCTCGGCGTGCGCAGCCTCTACGAACTCGACCGGTTCGATCTCACGGCGCGCACCACGCTCGACGCCACCGTGCAGCAGGAGGTCACCACGTTCCTGCGCGGGCTGGCCGATCCGGCGCGCATCGGGGAACTGGGGCTCACCGGCACGCGGCTGCTGCGCGCCAGCGACCCGTCCAAGGTGGTCTACAGCCTGACGCTCTACGAGCGCGGCGAGGGCGTGAACCACCTGCGCATCAATGCCGACAACCTCGACCAGCCGCTCGACATCAATGCCGGCGCCAAGCTCGACCTCGGCTCCACCGCCAAGCTGCGTACCCTGGTGAGCTGGCTGGAACTGATCGCCGAAGTCCACGAGCGCAGCGTGGCTGCGCCGGACCTGGCGCGCGCGCGCGCCGAGCTCCACCCGCGGGACCGCCTGAGCGCCTGGGTGCTGGATTACCTCGGCGCCAACCCCGGCGCCAGCCTCGCCGATACGCTGGCGGCCGCGATGCAGCGCCGCTATTCAGCGGCCACCGGGCAGACGTTCTACACCGGCGGCGGCGCGCACCGCTTCGGCAACTTCGAGAGCCGCGACAACAACGCCGTGATGACGGTGGCCGAGGCGCTGCGCCGTTCGGTGAACCTGGTGTTCATCCGCATGATGCGCGAGGTGGTGGATCACTACATGTACCGCGCGCCCTCGACCACGGCGCGTCTGCTGGAGAACGCCGCCGATCCCGGGCGCGGCGAATACCTCAAGCGCTTCGCCGACCGCGAGGGCAGCGTGTACCTGCGCCGCTTCTACCAGAAATACCACGGCAAGAGCCGCGACGAGGCGCTGCGCACGCTGCTCGACGGCGTGCGCGTGACGCCGCGCGCGGTGGTAGTGGCGCTGCGCTCGGTGTGGCCGGGAATGCAGGCGCAGGATCTCGCGCCCTGGCTCGCGCGCTACGTGCCGGACGAACAGTTCACGGCAGAGGGTCGGGAGGCGCTGTTCCAGCGCTACCCGCCGGAGAAGTTCAACCTCAATGACCGCGGCTACCTCGCGCGCGTGCATCCGCTGGAGCTGTGGCTGATCGACTACCTGCAGCGGCACCCGGAGGCGACGCGCGACGAGGTGCTGGCGGCCGGCACCGAGGTGCGCCAGGAAGTCTACGGCTGGCTGATGAAGACCAGCCGCCGGCGCGCGCAGGACCGGCGCATCCTCGACCTGCTGGAGATCGAGGCCTTCCAGCAACTGCACCGCCAGTGGCAGCGCCTGGGTTATCCCTTCGCCTCGCTGACGCCCTCGCTGGCGACCGCGATCGGCAGTTCCGGCGACCGCCCGGCGGCGCTCGCGGAGCTGATGGGTACCATCGTGCAGGGCGGCGTGCGCTATCCCTCGCGCCTCGTGACCGGGCTGCACTTTGCCGCCGGCACGCCCTACGAGGTCGAGTACGCGGCCCAGTCCGCCGAGGGCAAGCGGGTGATGCATCCCGAGGTCGCGCAGACCGCGCGCGCGGCGCTGCTCGACGTGGTCCAGGAGGGTACGGCGCGCGCGCTGCTGCCGCAGCTTGTACGCCCCGACGGTTCCAGCCACCTGGTCGGCGGCAAGACCGGCACCGGCGATCACCGCTTCGAGGTCTATGCCTCGCCGGGACGGCTCCTCGAGTCGCGCGTGGTGAACCGCGTGGCGACCTTCGTGTTCATGATCGACGACCGCTTCTTCGGCACCATCACGGCCTTCGTGCCGGGTGCGCAGGCCGCGCAGTACGAGTTCACCAGCGGCCTGCCGGTACGCCTGCTCGGCGCGCTGATGCCGACGCTGGCGCCGCTGCTCGACGGCACGCCGTCGATGCTCGCGCTGGCGGCCAACGCCAGCCCCGCAACGCCCCCCTGAGTGCCCCGGGGCCCGCCTGCGCAGGCGGGCGCGATTGCATCCGGGGCATTGCCTCCGGTTATCGCGGCACAGCATGATTGCGCCCGCCGCACGCGGCGAGTCGTGCAAAGGTCCATTCGGACAAAGGAGACAACATGAAGAACGTCCTGGGTTACGAGGGCAGGAAAGTGGTGATCACCGGTGCCGCCTCCGGCATGGGTGCAGCGGCGGCGCGCCTCCTGGTGGAGCTGGGCGCCGAGGTGCATGCGCTGGACATCGGCGAGGTGACGGCGCCGGTTGCGAAGGCGATCCGCACCGACATGAAGAACAAGGCGTCGATCGATGCGGCGCTGGCACAGTTGCCCGGCGAGATCTACGCGCTGTTCAATTGCGCCGGCGTGCCGCACCCGCCGTTTTCGGCCTTCGACACCATGATGATCAACTTCGTCGGCCTGAAGCACCTGACCGACGCACTGCTGCCGCGCATCGGCAAGGGCGGCGCCATCGCATCGATAGCCTCCACCGCGGGCATGGGGTGGAAAGCCAATCTCGAGCTGGTCCGGAAATTCCTGGCGCTCGAGGGCTTCGATGCGGCCGAGGCCTGGCTGAAGGATGCGCCCGAGCTGAACGCCGACGCCTACGGCTTTTCCAAGCAGTGCCTGATCGTCTACACGATGACGATGGCCGGCGAGCTGGCCAGTCGCGACGTGCGCATCAACTGCATCAGCCCCTCGCCCACCGCGACGGCATTCATGGACCAGCTCACGCAGCAGGTGCCCGCGGACGCCATCAAGCTGTTCTGTCCCTCCAACGGCCGTTTCGCCGAGCCCGCCGAGATGGGCGAGGCGCTGGTGCTGCTGAACAGCCGGCTGGCGGGGTTCGTGAGTGGCCTGAACGTGCCCGTCGATTACGGTTACTGCGCCGAAGTGGCGATGGGCCAGCGCGACAACCTGATGGGGATCTGATCCCCGAGGAGCGCTCGCGGTGGGCGCCCGGCTCGCCGGCACCGGACGCCGCTCAGGGCATCACGCCGCCGTCGATGTTCATGATGGCGCCCGTGGTGTAGCTAGAGGCCGCCGACGCGAAGTAGAGCGCCGCGCCCACCACTTCGTCGGCTCTGCCGACGCGCGCGAGTGCGATGGGCTTCACCACCTCGGCCAGGAAAGCCGGGTTGCGCACGAAGCCGGCCGTGGCGTCGGTGTCGAAGGTACCGCAGACGATGCAGTTCACGCGCACGCCCAGCGGCGCATATTCCTGCGCCGAGGCGCGGGTGAGTGCATTGAGGCCGGCCTTGGCGGCGCTGTAGACGGTCGTGAGCGGTGTCGGCTTCAGCGAGGCGAGCGAGCTGATGTTGACGATCGAGCCGCCGCCGTTCCTGCCCATGCGCGTGGCTGCCAGCGCGGTGAGCCGCGTGGGGCCTTTCAGGTTGATGTCGATGATCTTGTCGAACAGCGCTTCGCCGGTGGCGAGCAGCGACTCGGCGGTTGGCGACATGCCGGCGTTGTTGATCAATACGTCCAGCCTGCCGAAACGGGCCTCCACGGCATCCACCACGCCTTCCAGCGCGTCCCACTGGCCCACGTGGCAGGCGAGGGCCATCGCCGTGCCGCCTTGCGCCGTGATTTGCGCGGCCAGTTGTTCGCAGGACCCGATCTTGCGGCTGGCGATCACCACTTTCGCGCCGCGCCGGGCAAAGGCCAGCGACATCGCGCGGCCCAGTCCGCGGCTTCCGCCGGTGATCAGCACCACCTTGCCGGATACGTCGAACAGGTTTTCCGCATCGTGCAAGCGCTTGTCCTCGGGGCGAAATCAGCCTCGCCGTTTTAGCGCATCGGTTCGCCGTTGGCCACCGTAATCGCTTGCGGCTCGCGCCCGGGCTTGCGCGGGACCAGATTGCCGCGTAGAGTTAAAACCGTGCTGTGCAATTGTTTTAAGGCAATCGCGCTGCAGCGCGATTGCCGCCGAGGCGGGGCGCTGGCGCTTGCAATAACCCATAAGAATGCTCACCCGGAGGGTAATGAAGTGTCCACGCAAGCAGCTGGTTTCAGGTTCCAGAGATCCGTTCTCGCGCTCATGATCGCCGCGGGCGGCGGTTCAGCCGTCCCTGCCCTGGCCCAGGACGGCCGCGCGAGCGCGCTGGAGGAGGTGGTGGTCACCGCGCAGCGGCGCGAGGAATCACTGCAGGACACGCCGATCTCGATCACGGCGTTCACGCCCGACAGGATCGCGGATCTCGGGATTCACAACGTCACCGACATCGGCGAGTTCGCGCCGAACATCTCGATCGCAAAGCAGCCCGGAAGCAACGTCAGCCTGGCGATCTACATCCGCGGCGTCGGCTCGGCCGAGAGTTCCGTGGTCAACGACCCGAAGGTGGGCGTCTACGTCGACGGCGTCTACGTCAGCAAGGCGGTTGGCGGCGTCTTCGACGTGGTCGACCTCGAGCGCGTCGAGGTGCTGCGTGGCCCGCAGGGCACGCTGTTCGGGCGCAACACCACGGGGGGCGCGGTCAACATCACGACAAAAAAGCCCACCGGTGAATTCGGGCTGAAGGCCAACGGAACCCTCGGCAATTACGACACGCAGCGCTACGGTCTGCGCATGGACCTGCCCGAGTACTACAACGTGGCCGCCAATCTCTCGGTCAACCACTTCCAGACCGATGGCTGGGCCGACAACCGCTACGATGGCGCGGGTATTTCGTCGCTGCAGAGCGACATCGAGGACACTGTCGCCTCGGAGGACAACTGGGCCTATCGACTGGCACTGCGCTGGACGCCGCTGGACAGCGTCACGGTCGACTACGCCTTCGATCGCACCGACAACGAGGGCGTGCCGTCGCCGTTCCAGCTCACCGGCGTGCGCACCGAGCTGTTCAACGGCTTCACCCGACGCCCGTTCCCGTTCGCCACCCTCGGCGGATCCCTGTACCAGCAAATGGCCGCCCAGGTGGGCGATCCGGACGATCGCAAGAAGAATCTCACGCTCGACAACTCGACCCTGGAGTGGACCGATATCGACGGCCACACGGTGAACGCGGCATGGGAAGTCAACGACGCGCTCACGCTCAAGTACATCTTCGGCTATCGCTACACCGACAACGGCAATACCGGCTCGGACACCGACGGCGGTACCTACTATGCCCGCGATCTCTTTTACGGCGTCCTGCAGGGCAACAACGGGGAGATCCTGAGCCCTGGCTTCTCCGGCGTCACGTCGAAGAACCACGTCGATGCGAAGACGCATGAACTGCAGTTCATCGGCAACCTGTTCGACGAGCGGCTGTTCTATACCGGCGGCCTTTACTACTTCGATGAAACCACGCAGCAGGACAACCCGCAGACCTTCTCGCTGCCCATCGCGCTCGTTGCCCCGCGCTCGCCGGCACTCCCCCCGCTCTACCAGGCGCTGGGCTTTGGCTGCGCGCCGCCGGCTCCGGCCGGACTGCTGTGCGGCAGCCAGCGCCTGCCTTTCCCGGCCAGCGATCCCGGCATCCCCGGTTTCGTCGACTTCCGCTACGGGCAGGAATCCGAGTCATGGGCGGCGTATGCGCAGTTCACCTACGAGGTCACGGAATCCTTCGACTTCACCGCGGGCATCCGCTACACGGAGGACGACAAGGACGCGTGGCTTGAAAACGACAACATCGATACGGACCCCGTCGCCCCCGGCACGCAGACCGCCAGGCTGCAGGCCGACGACCAGTGGGACAACATCAGCTACGTCGTGAGCGGCAACTACAGCATCACGGACGACGTCAGCGTCTACCTGAAGTACTCGACCGGCTACAACGCGGGCGGCTTCAGCGCGCGCGCGACCACGGTGTCGGGTTTCGAGGCCCCGTATGACGAGGAGGAAGTGGAGGTCTGGGAGCTGGGCCTGAAGTCGGAATGGCTGGACAACCGCGTGCGCCTGAATGCCGCAGTGTTCACCAACGACTACACCGACATGCAGATCGCGCAGTTCGAGGCCGGCGCCGGCGGCGCCTCGAGCCGCCAGGTCAATGCGGGCGCTGCCACCTACGAGGGATTCGAGCTCGAGTTCGTCGTCGTGCCGGTGGAGGGACTCACGCTGGACGCGAACTACGGTTACCTCGACACCGAGTTCGACGAGTACATGCAGCTCAACCCGGCCACGAACCGGCTGGAGAATATCTCCGATATTGCCGTGGCGACCTACGCGCCCGAGAACACCTGGAACGCGGGCGCGCAGTATGACTTCGCTCCCTTCAGTTTCGGTGCGCTGTCGGCGCGGCTCGACGTGACCTATCGCGACAGCCTGGTCTTCCACCCGTTCCTGAACGATCTCACGGCCGCGGATGATTACACGCTGGTCAACGGTCGCATCAGCCTCAACGACATCGATCTGGGCAGTTGCTGCGGCAAGGGAGCGATGCGCGTCTCGCTGTGGGGCAAGAACCTCGCCGACGAGGAGTACCGCAACTTCGGCATCGATTTCGACAGCATCGGCTTTGCGGGCAATCGCTTCGGCTGGCCCCGCACCTACGGCCTCGACGTGGAATACGCACTGTAGCGAGCTGTTGCACGCGTGATCGATCGGGCGGCCGCAAGGCCGCTCTTTTTCTGGGCAGCACCCCTGTCCCGCTGAACGCCAAGCGCTGCCTGCGTCAACGACGTGCCGTGCCCGGCGTCAGCCGATCACTCCTTTTTCGCGCCACGCGGCGACGGTGTGTGCGTCGAAGCCGAACTCGCGCAGGATGTCCTCGCTGTGCTGTCCCAGCGCGGCGCTGGGGAAGCCGCATCCGGTGGGCGTGGCGCCGAATCGCACGGGACTCCTGGGCTCCAGCAGGCGACCGGCAACGGGATGCTCCGACTCGACGAACAGGCCGTTGGCCTGCATCTGCGGGTGTGCCGGCAACTCGTCCAGGCTGTGTGCCTTCGCGCAGGGCACATCGGCGGCCTCCAGTCGCGCCACGACCTCATCGACGTCCATCCCGAGCGCGTTCGCGTAGATGGCCGCGGCAAGGGCCTGGAGCTTGCCGCCGTGGCGGTTGCGATCGGCCACCGTCCGGACATCCGGATCGCTGGAGTCCACGCCGAAAGCGGCGCACCAGCCATGGAACTGCGCGTCGTTGAGGGGTGCGGCCTGCGCATAGCCGTTGCGGCACTTGATGAGCGGGACGTGCCTGGCGACCGCCAGCCCCGGGCTGGCGCCTTCCTCGCGAAACAGCGCCATGCCGCCCACGTCGGGCCACATGAAGCTCGCCACCGCATCCACCATGGCGAGGCGCAGCTCCTGCCCGCCGGCACCGCGCTCGCGCGCCAGCAGTGCCACGCTGATCGCCTGCGCGGCATACATCGCGGTGACCTTGTCGGCGAAGATCTGATAGTACTGCGTGGGCTCGCCGGTCTCGGCATGCGCCTGGCTGAGCGCCACGCCGGTGAAGGCCTGGATCACGTTGTCGTAGGCCGGACGGTCGGCCATGGGCCCGCTGTGCCCGAAGCCGCTGACCGAGACGTACACCAGTGCCGGATTGATCGCCGCGAGCGTGGCGTAGTCCACGCCGAGGCGCTCGGGCACGCCGGGGCGGAAGTTGTGGATCAGCACGTCGGTGTGCGCGGCAAGGCGCTGCACCACCTCGCGGCCCTCGGCGCTCTTGAGGTCCAGCGCCAGCGAGCGCTTGCCGCGATTGACGCTGTGAAACAGCGCGCTGACCCCGTTGCGCGTCGGACCGATATAGCGCATCACGTCGCCGATGCCCGGTGCTTCGATCTTGAATACCTCGGCGCCCTGGTCGGCAAGCATGGCCGCGGCCCATGGCCCTGCCAGCATGGTGCCGATGTCCAGGACCCTGATGCCCGCGAGCGGGGTCTGCGCAGTTGTCATGGCGGTGCCCTCATCGGATCTGCCTGTTGTTGTGGCGTCGACTGTAGCGCAGCGCAAATGCTCAGGGAATCCGGGCAACCTGCACCGGGAAGCCGCTCATGCGCGGCATCGCGTTGATGGTCTCGCGATCGCGCGTCGAGGAGATGAGCCGGTTGGTCGAGGCGCCGTCCGTGCGCGGATCGGCCGGCTCGCCCGGCAGCGCACCGAAGCCGTGCGCGCACGAGACCACGCCCGGCCTGAGGTCCGGGTCGGCGGCCGCAACCACCTCGATCGTGCCGGCATCGGAACTCAAACGCACCAGCTCGCCCTCGGCAATGCCCTCGCGCGCCAGGTCGGCGGGGTTCATGTACAGGGCATTGGTGGGCACGCGCGGGCGCACCGAGGGCAGATCCTTGCAGGCCGAATTGATCGCATCGCGCAGCCGGCGCACCGCGAAGCGGTACGGATAGGCCGCGTGGCGTGCGCCGCGGCCGGCCTCGTCGCCGGCGCGGGCGAGTTGCGCGAGCTCCTCCACCACGTCATCGGGCGCGAGGCTGAAGCGGTGCGTCGATGCGGGATCACCGGGCTCGACGAGCTGCGGCTCGGCGTCGAGCATCATGCCGCGCGCCGCGCGCTGCAGTTCGGCAAAGGCAACCGGTGCGTGGCGCGCGGCGATAGCCAGCAGCTCGTCCGTAGTGGGCCTCGAGCGCATGTCCAGCGCCACGCCGAAGTGCTGGAGCGTCAACCCGAGCCGTTGCGCCAGTTCCCAGAAATAGACCCAGTCGTCCTGCACCCCGGCACCGGCCGGCGCTCGCGCGACGGGCGGCGTGTAGCGCGTGTACGGGTCGTGCGAGACCAGGTTCTCGTAGATGAAGATCGGCAGGTCAGCGCGTTCGTACTGCAGCGTGGGCGGCAGCACGTAGTGCGAGAGTCGCGCCGTCTGCGTCATGAACGGCTCGATCGTGACCAGCAGCTCCAGTGAACGCAGCGCCTCCACGATACGCTGCTGGTCGGGGACGGCCGAGGCCGGGTTGCCGCCGTGCACGATCAGCGCGCGCACCTGTCCGGCGCCGGGTGCCAGGATCTCGTCGGCGAGGATGCCGGTGGGCAGTTCGCCGTCGATCAGCCCGAAGCCGCCGATGCGGCTGCGGTAACCGTGTTCCCACCATCGCGGCGCCGGGATCACCTCGGCCTTGCGCGGCCAGCGCGGCAGGATCGCGCCGGGATGCGGCACGGTCTCTCCCTCGCGCACGAAGCGGCCGCAGATCACGTTCAGGCACTCGATCAGGTGCTCGGCGAGGTTGCTGTCGGGCGACATGTCGGGGCCGGTGGCGCTCGAGGCCGCGCCGCGCCTGCTGTCGCGCGCGAACACCTCGGCCACGCGCCGCAGCTCGGCCTCGGGCACGTCGGCGCGTCGTGCCACGTACGCCGGCGTGAACGGCGCGAGCGCCGCGCGCAGTACGTCCAGATCGCCCGCGTAGCGGGCGCAGAACTCATGGTCCTGCCAGCCCTCGGCGAGAATGATGTGGATGAGTCCCGCGAGTATGGCGCAGTCCTCGCCCGGCAGCGGCTGCAGGAACGCGTCGGCGAAACGCGCGGTCTCGGTGCGCCGCGGGTCGATCACGATCAGCTTCATGCCGCGCGCCTTGGCCTGCTTCAGGCGCTTCAGCGGATTGCGCGTGTCGAAGCCGTTCATCGATACCGAGACCAGCGGGTTGGCGCCCACGATCATGAATACCTCGCCGCGACCGAAGGGGTCGCGTCCCGCGGGCCAGATGCCGATGCGCCCGGCAGCGACGGCCTTCGCCGACTGGTCGATGGTCACCGAGGAGAATGCCTTGGGGCTGCCCGCGGCGGCGAGGAACTCGTTCAGCATGCGCAGCGAGGACGAGGTGAAGAAGGCGCCGCCGCCCTTGTAGCCGGCGATCGCCTCGGGGCCGTGAGCGGCGAGTGTCGCCCCGAGTTTCGCCGCGATCTCCTCCAGTGCCTGCGCCAGCGGCACCGGCTGGAACGAGCCGTCGGGCATGCGCTTGAGCGGGTGCAGGATGCGCGCCGGACTGTTGTGCGCCTCGGGCGCCATCATGCCCTTGAAACAGGCGTATCCGAGCGTTTGTGGATCCTCGTGATCGCCGCGCACGGTGGCGAGGCGCTGCTCGTCATCCAGCGTGACGACGACGCCGCAGTGCCCCATGCACAGGCGGCAGAACGACAGGGCTTCGCGCGTGGCCATGACCGGTGAATTCCCAGGCTGATACGCAAGCGAAGATACCGCAGCGCCGGCCCGCGGTGGAAGGCCGCGCAGGCGCCTGCGCGCGACGGCTCAGCTCGCGCCGGCCGCCCCCGTCTCGTGCAGCAGCTCCACGCCGCCGTGCTCGTCGACGCTCTCCAGGCGCACGTTGAATCCCCACAGCCGGTGCAGGTGTTTCATGACCTCGCGGTAGGAGTCCGCCAGCGGGGTGCCCTGGAACGGGGTGTAGCGCAGTACCAGCGAGCGGTCGCCTCGGATGTCCGTGTCCCAGATCTGGATGTCGGGCTCGTTCATGCTCAGGTTGTACTGGTTCGAGAGCACGCGGCGGATGTGCCTGTAGCCGGCCTCGTCGTGGATGGCGCTGATCGTGAGCTCGGGCCGCGCCGGATCGTCGGTGACGGCGAACATGCGGAACTGGCGCATCAGCCGCGGCGAGAGGAATTGCGCCACGAAGCTCTCGTCCTTGTAGTTGCGCATCGCGAAATCCAGCGTCTTGCGCCAGTCGGAGCCGGCGATGTCGGGGAACCAGCGGCGGTCCTCCTCGTCCGGGTCCTCGCAGATGCGCTTGATGTCGGTGTACATCGCGAAGCCGAGCGCGTAGGGGTTGATGCCAGAGAAGTACGGGCTGTCGAAGGCGGGCTGGTTCACGACGTTGGTGTGCGAGTGCAGGAACTCGAGCATGAAGCCTTCGCCGATGATGCCCTCGTCGTAGAGGCGGTTCATGATGGTGTAGTGCCAGAACGTGGCCCAGCCCTCGTTCATGACCTGGGTCTGGCGCTGCG
>DAORUQ010000075.1:0-2422 GCA_035433265.1 Pseudomonadales bacterium
CGCTACGGCAAGGACGGTTTCCGGCTCGATGTCTACCCGACGCACCGCAACGTCTCGCAGCCGCAGTGGTACTACGACGCCACGAAGCAGAACGCGACCGGCGCCCAGCTGGTCGCCGACGGGCAGATGATCCAGGGCAACGTGCCGGGCGTGCCCTTCCCGGTCCCGCAGAGCGGTCTCGAAGTGCTGTGGAACCACATGATCCGGTTCCAGGGTGTGCAGTCCTATTACCGCTACGACAGCTTTTACGTCGACGCCAACGGCAAGCCCGTGCTCGCGGCCAGCGCCGACAACTGGTTCGAATACCCCATGTTCATGGAGCACTACAAGAAGCGCAACTACGGCTCGACCGACCTGCGCTACGCCTACCTGCGCATCGACTACCTGGCGCCGCCGCGCCGTGCCGGCGAGATCCTGCTGGTGCACGAGCCCGGCGCGGACTACACGGCCGGCAAGGGACGCGATGCATGGCAGTACCTGACGGGGCAGCGCCGCGTGCGCAAGGCGCCCTCGGTGTCCTTCGACACGCCGAACCCCTCCACCGCGGGCACCTCGACCTACGACGACTCCTACATGTACAACGGCTCGCCGGAGCGTTTCGAGTGGAAGCTGGTCGGCAAGCAGGAAATGCTGATCCCCTACAACTGCAACACCTTCGTGTTCGAGAAGCCGGCCCTGGAACTGCTGGACAAGCACTTCTTCAAGCCCGAGTACGTGCGCTGGGAGAAGCACCGCGTCTGGGTCGTCGAGGGCACCCTGAAGAGCGGCAGCCGCCACATCTACGGCAAGCGCCGCTATTACATCGACGAGGACAGCTGGACGGCGCTGCTCGGAGACCTGTGGGACGGCAAGGGCGAGTTGTGGCGCGTGCAGCAGATGTACCCGTTCATCCAGTGGGACATCCCGGCGCCCGGCAACACGGCCCTTGGCGCGTATGACCTGAAGGCGGGTATCTACAGTATCAATACCAAGCCGAACCCGGGCACCTTCACGCAGGGTTTCGACGAGTCCGAGCAGTTCTTCACATCGCAGGGCATCGCGCGCACGGGCGTGCGCTGAGCTGTGCGGCGCGCCGCTCGCCCGTCGCGGCGGGCGGCGCGCGCGCGGTGCTGATGTCGCCGGGACGCGTGATGCGGGCCGGGGCCTGGTTTCGGGGAGCAACAAGAATCATGAAAAAACTCGCCGCCCTCGTCTGCGCAGCCTGCCTGGCGGCACCGCTGGCCAGTGCGCAGGACACGAAGCGCTACGATGTGCTCGAACTTCCCGCGGTGCAGTCCCCGCTGGCGCAGCGCGCGATGACGTATTCGCTCACCCGCGCGGGTGATCGTGTCGTCGCCACCGGCATCCGCGGGCACATCCTCTACTCGGACGATTTCGGGCATAGCTGGGTCCAGGCCGAATCGGTGCCGGTGCGTTCCTCCCTGCTCGACGCGGCGTTCCCGACGCCGGAGCAGGGCTGGGTCGTCGGACACGAAGGGGTGATCCTGCACAGCACCGACGGCGGCAAGACGTGGGCCAGGCAACTCGACGGGGTGCAGCTCGCGAAGATCGGGCTGGACTTCTACAGCGCCAGGCTCGAACAGGAGCCCGACAACGAGCGCTACGCCTTCCTGGTCGATGAGTTGAAACTCGCGCTCGAGGGCAACGCCGACCGTCCCTTCTTCAGGATCGTGATGAACAGCGCGAGCGAAGGCTTCGCGGCTGGTGCTTACGGCCTGCTGTTCTCCACGGTCGACGGCGGAAAGTCCTGGGTGCCGGTGATGGAACGGCTGGATCTCGAGCAGTTCGTGCACCTGTTCGACTTCGCGCGGCTCCCGCCGGCGGGCACCGACAATCCGGGCCCCGACGCGGTGGAGCTCGTGGCGGCGGGAGAGATGGGCACTATCCTCGCGCTGGACCCCGCGACAGGGCACTGGCAGCCGCGCGATTTCCCCTACGAGGGCAGCATGTTCACGATCGTCGCGACCCGCGACGCGTCGCTGGTGACCGGGGGACTGCGTGGCCTCGTGTTCCGCTCCACCGATCGCGGCGCGAGCTGGACCGAGGTGGAGAAGCCGGTGACCGGCGCGATCGTCGCGAGCACGCTGCTTGCCGACGGGCGCGTGATACTGGCGACCCAGGAAGGCATGCTGCTCGCGAGCTCGGACGACGGGGCCTCGTTCGCGCCGTTGCCCATCGAGCACCCCCAGCCGCTCAGCGACCTGATCGAGGCACGTCCGGGAGAGCTCGTGCTGAGCGGGAGTTTCGGGCTACGGGTGGTATCCCTGCCCCCGTAGCACCGCCCGGCCCCCGCGGGACCGTCACGGCATAATTACAAGAGGTGCATTTGCATGGCGCATGTCGAAGACAGCACGAACCTGCCCGTCATCAGCGACGTTTCGCAATTCGACCGCAACTCGGGCTCCTGGCTGGAGCGGCTGGT
>DAORUQ010000075.1:2522-14369 GCA_035433265.1 Pseudomonadales bacterium
TCGGTGTTCTACATTCCCGGCGTCGTGCGCGAGAAGATGAAGTCGCTGTGGACGCCGAACACCCGCTACAAGGTGGTGACCGAGGAGGGTTTCGAGGGCGATTCGGTGATACCCCCGGATTACGACGCCTCCGAGGCGTCGATCGCGGCCGTGAAGCTGAACGTCGCGCGCGCCGGGCTGGGCGGCAACCTGGTCGCCAACGACGAGCGCTCCGCGGCGCTGCTGGTCCCGCTGATGGACCGCAACCCCGAAACCGGCGAGCGCCTCGATTACGGCGCCCTGAGCGATGCGCTGGAAGAGGTGCGCGACAAGTTCCAGGCCGAGAGCGGCGGCAAGACGCAGGTCCACATCATCGGTTTCGCCAAGATCGTCGGCGACCTGATCGCGGGCCTGAAGAGCGTGGTGATGTTCTTCTTCGTCGCGGTGCTGATCGCGACCGGGCTGCTCTACTGGTACACGCGCTGCCTGCGCAGCACGCTGGTGGTCATCGTGATCACGATGGGCGCCGTGGTATGGCAGCTCGGACTGCTGACGGTCCTCGGCTTCGAGCTCGACCCGTATTCGATCCTGGTCCCGTTCCTGGTGTTCGCGATCGGCGTCTCGCACGGCGCGCAGAAGCTCAACGGCATCATGCAGGACACCGGCCGCGGCTGCCACCCCTACGTGGCGGCGCGCTACACCTTCCGGCGCCTGTTCCTGGCAGGCTTCACGGCGCTGGCCTCGGACGCCGTGGGTTTCGCGGTGCTGCTGATCATCCAGATCCAGGTCATCCAGGATCTCGCGATCACCGCGACCATCGGCGTCATGGTGCTGATCTTCACCAACCTGATCCTGATACCGGTGACGCTGTCGTATGTCGGCGTGAGCAAGTCTGCCGCCGAGTACTCGCACCGCCAGCTGCTGGGCGATTCCAAGCCGCACGGCATCACGCTGTTCCTGCTGCGTTTCACCGAGCGCAAGTGGGCGATCGCATCGGTCGGATCCGCCGTGGTCGGCAGTTGCGTGGCGCTCCTGATCGCGCAGAACCTGCAGATCGGCGACCTCGACCCGGGTGCGCCCGAGCTGCGCCCCGATTCGCGCTACAACCGTGACATGCAGTTCATGATCGACCACTACTCGGTATCCAGCGACATCTTCGCGGTGATCGTGAAGACCGAGCCGGACAAGTGCACGGACCCGGAGACGCTGGCGCTCGCCGAAGAGCTCGAGTGGCGCTTCCGGCAACTGCCCGAGGTCGAGGACGTGGTCGGCATGAACACCGGCGCGCGGCGGCTGCTGGCAGGGCTCAACGAGGGCTACATCAAGTGGCAGTCGCTCAACCGCAACCAGTCATCGATCAACTACGCCGCGGTCGAGATGGTCGACATGGGCCTGGTGAATCCCGAGTGCTCGGTGTGGCCGATGCTGGTGTACCTGGCTGACCACAAGGCGAAGACGCTGCAGAACGCGGTCGATACGCTGGAGCAGTTCAACCGTGACTGGCCGAGCGACAAGGTCCAGTTCCTCGGCGCCGCCGGCAACGCGGGATTCGAGGCCGCGACGAACATCGTCGTGAAGCAGGCCAACCGCGAGATGATGTTCTACGTCTATGCGGCGGTGATCGTGCTGAGCTACATCACGTTCCGTTCGGTCGCGGGCGTGCTGTGCGCGGTGCTGCCGCTCGTGGCGACATCGATCCTGTGCGAGGCGCTGATGGTGATACTGGGCATCGGCGTCAAGGTCGCGACGCTGCCGGTGATCGCCCTCGGCGTGGGCATCGGCATCGACTATGCGCTGTACGTGCTGACGGTGGTGCTGGCGAAGACGCGCGCGGGGCTGCCGCTGCGCGATGCCTACTACGCTGCCCTGACGTTCACCGGCCGGGTCGTCGCGCTCATCGGCGTCACGCTCGCCGCCGGCGTCATCACCTGGGCCTTCTCGCCGGTGAAGTTCCAGGCCGACATGGGGATCCTGCTGGCCTTCATGTTCCTGTGGAACATGGTCGGCGCGCTGGTGCTGATGCCCTCGCTCGCGTACTTCCTGCTGCCCAAGCCCAAGGAGGCTGCGACGCATGCGTGAGATGCCGCTGCCCGACGTCGGCCTCGGGGCGATGATCCTGCGCCGGGCGGCGCTGGTGCCGGAGCTGCCGGCGATCAGTTTCGAAGGCGAGACGCTGCGTTACGCGGCCTTCGGGCAGCGTATCCGCCGCCTGGCTGGCGCGCTGCGCAAGGCGGGCGTCAACCGTGGTGACCGTGTTGCGTTCCTCGGCCACAACCACCCGGTATTCCTCGAGACGCTGTTCGCGGCAACGGCGATCGGCGCGATCTTCGTGCCGCTGAATTTCCGCCTCACCGGCCCGGAGCTGGAGTTCATCATCAACGACGCCGGGGTGCACACGCTGCTGGTCGATGACGCGCACAAGGCGGTGATCGATGCGATCCGCGGTGCGCTCTGCTGCCGTCACTACCTGGCCGCGGAGTCCGCGTGCGGGGCGTGGACAGGGCTCGAGGGCTTCGTCGCCCACGTTGTGCCGCTCGCCGCGGCCGAACGCGTCGAGGCCGACGACGTGGCGCTGATCATGTACACCTCGGGCACCACCGGGCGGCCCAAGGGCGCGATGCTGACGCACGGCAATATCTTCTGGAACAACGTCAACGCGCGCTTCGGGCCGGAGAATTTCGCGGGCGACGTGAGCCTCACCGCCGCGCCCCTGTTCCACATCGGCGGGCTCAACGTCACCACGCTGATCGGGCTGCAGGGCGGCGGGCACGTGGTGCTGCACCGCAGCTTCGATCCGGCACTGGTGCTGGAGGACATCGCGCGCTATCGCGTCACGACGATGTTCGGCGCGCCCGCGATGTTCCTGTTCATGGCGCAGCACCCCGGCTTCGCCGGCGCGGATCTCTCCAGCGTGGACATCCTGATCTGCGGCGGCGCGCCGGTGCCCGAGGCGCTGCTGCGCGCCTACCAGGCGCGCGGCATCCGCCTGTGCCAGGGTTACGGCCTCACCGAGACCGCGCCCTTTGCCTCGTTCCTTGGCAGCCGCTGGATCGGGTCCAAGCTCGGCTCGGCGGGGCAGCCGCCGCTCTACGGCGATGTGCGCGTGGTGGACGCGCACAACCACCCGCTCGCGCACGGCGAGCGCGGCGAGGTCTGCGTGCGCGCGCCCAACGTCATGAAGGGCTACTGGAACCGCCCGGAAGCCACCCGTGACGCCATAGACGCCGAGGGCTGGTTTCACACCGGCGACGTCGGCTACTTCGATGCCGACGGTTTCCTGTACCTGTGCGACCGCGTCAAGGACATGGTCATCACGGGCGGCGAGAACGTCTATCCGGCCGAGGTCGAGAGCGTGCTCTACGAGCACCCGGCGATCGCCGAGGTCGCGGTGATCGGCCTTCCCGACGAGAAGTGGGGCGAGGCCGTCACCGCGGTGGTGCGCCCGGTCCCCGGCGGCACGCTCACGCTGGAGGAACTGCGCAGTTTCGCGGGCGAGAAGCTCGCGCGCTACAAGCTGCCGCTGCGGCTGCATCTCGTCGACGAGATGCCGCGCAACCCCGCCGGCAAGGTGCTCAAGTATCAGCTGCGCGAGCTGCTGAACACGTAGGTCCGCAGTCATGCGGACATTGCCGCCGTCCGGATCAATTGACCCGCAGGGAGAGGACGATGCAATTTGGCGTGATACCGGTCTGCGACCGGCGCTTCAGCAACGACCCGCGCTGGGTGCGAGGCTTCCTCGCGATGCTGGAAGAGGAGGGCGCCGAATCGGTGTGGATGCCCGAGCACGTGATCATGGCCCAGGACTACGAGCCGCGCTACGAGTATTCCGCGGACGGCCGCGCGCCGGTGGCTCCCGACACCATGATGCCGGACCCGCTCGAGTGGCTGAGCTTCGCGGCTGCCTGCACGGAGCGCCTGCGCCTCGCCACCGGCGTGCTGATCGGCCCGCAGCACAGCGCGGCGGTGCTGGCCAAGCGCCTGGCCACGCTCGATGCGCTCTCGGGCGGACGCCTGCAGGTTGGCATCGGCATCGGCTGGCAGAAAGAGGAATACGAGGCCGTCGGCGTGCCTTATGCCGACCGCGGAAGGCGGCTCGACGAATGCCTCGACGCCATGCGCACGTTGTGGCGCGACGACCCGGCCACTTTTCGCGGCGACTTCGTGCGCTTCGAGCGGGTGTTCTGCGACACCAAGCCCGTTCAGCCCGGCGGCATCCCGTTCTACATCGGCGGCAGCTCCGAAGCCGCGGCGCGCCGCGCCGGGCTGCGCGGGGAGGGCTTCTATCCCTACGTGATCTCGCCGGAGGATCTCGCGGCGCGCATGGCGACGATACGCGCCACCGCTGCCGGGGCCGGACGCGGCCTCGAGGGCTTTTCGGTCACGGTGTGGCCCGCGAGCTGGCGTCCCGGCGCGACTTTCGACATCGGGCTCGCGCGCGCCTACCGCGACGCCGGCGCCGGGCGCCTGATCATCGCCGCCTACGAGGCCGGCGACAGCACCCCCGAGGCGCTGCGCGCGCTGGTGGCGGGCTACCGCGACCGCATCGTCGCCGCGCTCTGAGCGCGGCCGTCCATCCGCTCATCGACCAGCAGCAAGGGAGCAGCAATGAAGGGAATCGATCCGCGCACGCCGGTGCTCGTGGGCATCGGCATCGTCGAGCAGAAGGAAAAGGATCCCGCGAAGGCGCGAGAGGCGGTGCAGCTGATGATCGACGCCGTGCGCGCGGCCGGCGCCGACTGCGGCGCACCGCTGCTGCCGGCCGAGGCGCAGCGCATCTACGTGCCGCAAGGGCTCTGGGGCTATGCGGACCCGGCGCGGATGATCGCGCGCGCGATCGGAGCCGAGGGTGCGCGCACCGTCTATGCGAAGGTCGGCATCCTGCAGCAGACGCTGATCGGCGATGCCTGCGCGCGCATCGCGGCAGGCGAGATCGAGACCGCCATCGTGGTGGGGGGCGAGGCGCGCTTTCGCGCACTGCAGGCACAGATCGCGGGCACCGAGGCCGCCGAGACGCCCTTCGACGAGGCGCCCGACGAGGTGCTGACGCCGCAGGAGGAACTGCAGCTGCCGCTGGAGATCGACTCGGGCCTGGGCATGATGCCGGTGGGCTATTACGCGCTCGTGGAGAGTGCCTTTCGCGCCGCGCAGGGCCTCGGCGTGGCCGAGCACCGCGACCGCCTGGCGGCGATGTACAGCCGCTTCAGCGAGATCGCCGCGGACAACCCGCACGCCTGGAAGCGCGAGCGCCTCGCGCCGGCGGAGATCCGCGACGCCACGCCGCGCAACCGCATGCTGGCCTTTCCGTACACCCGGCTGCACAACACCTCGTGGAACGTGGACCAGGCCGCGGCGCTGCTGTTGTGCCCGGCGGCGCGCGCCGAGGCGCTCGGCATTGCGCGCAGCCGCTGGGTGTTTCCGCGCGCGAGCACGGAATCGAACCACATGCTCGCCCTGTCCGAGCGCCCCGCGCTGCACCGCCTGCCGGGGGCGCGCATCGCCGGACAGCGCGCGCTGGAGCTGTCCGGGCTCGCGCCCGGGGCGCTCGACTTCGTCGAGCTGTATTCCTGCTTCCCGATCGCGGTGGAGCTCTACGCCGCGGAGCTCGGCATCCCGGCCGATCGCGACTGGACCGTGACCGGCGGCATGCCCTTCGCGGGCGGGCCGCTGAACAACTACGTGCTGCAGGCCACCGCGCGCATGGCCGAGCTGCTGCGTGACAAGCCTGGTTCGAGCGGGCTGGTGAGCTCGGTGTCGGGATACCTGACCAAGCAGGGATTCGGCGTGTGGTCCGCCGAGCCGGGCCCGCGCGGCTTCGTGTTCGCGGACGTGAGCGAGGAGGTTGCCGCAGAATCACCGCCGCGCGTGGTGGTGCCTCCCGCGGACGGCGTGGCGCGCATCTGCGGCTACACCGTGATGCATCACAACGATCAGCGCGTGTGCGGCGTGGCGCTGCTGGACCTGCCCGACGGGACGCGCACCCTGGCCAATACACTGGACCAGGCACTGATGGACCGGCTCGAGAGCGAGGAATGCTGCCACCGCGAGGCGCAACTTGCCGGCGGACGCTTCAGCCTGGACCGAGAGCCTTAGGTCAGCGCTCAGCGCGCCTCGCGCAGGCGCGCCTTCAATCCGCGCGGGCTGAGCGCGCCGCTGCCCGAGGGCAGTGGTTCGGGTGCGGCATACGGGGGACGTGGCATCGGGCGATGGTCGCCACCACCGTGCCAGCGCCGGTAGGGCGGGTAATACGGCACCAGCCAGGGTTGCGCCTCATCGCGCCGCGCGCTGTCTTCCTGAGCCTGTTCGGGGTATCCGGGGTAGACGGGAGCCGGTGGCATCGCGCGCTCCTGCTCGCGCGCCAGGCGGTCCTCGCGCAAGCGGTCGGTGGTCGCGCGCATCTGCTCCAGCCGTTCGGCCGCCTCGGGATCGGGGCCGGCGTGGGTGTCGCGCATTTCGATGACCTCGGTGGCGGAGCCTGGCGGAGGCGGCGTGTCGGAAAAACTGACCTTGCCTTCGGCATCGACGGTCCTGTAGACGGTCGCGCCCTGTGCCGGGAATGCGCCGGCCAGCGCGATGGAGAGCATCCAGCCGCACCGTGACCGCGTGGTTCGCGCCGTGTCCATGTCGATCTCCTCGCCCTTTGCCGTTCGACCGCTTCGCAGCCCAGGAATCCGCCCGGCGGGCTGATCCGGATCAAGCGCCGGCACGATCGCGAGCCGGGCCGGTTGCCGTGTCGATGCGCCCGACTCTACTATCGACGCACCATCATGTCAGCAGGGGCAGTGTCGTGGCGTCGTCAGCAATCGAGTACCGCACGGTGGAGCAATGCGTGGAAGCCGCCATCGCGCGCGTCGGCAAGCGCCTGATGGTGGGGACGCCTATCGGCATCGGCAAGCCGAACCAGCTGCTCAACGCCTTCTATCGGCGCGCGCTCGCCGATCCACAGATCGAGCTCACGGTGTTCACCGGCCTGTCGCTGGAGAAGCCGCGGCCGGGGTCCGAGATCGAGGAGCGCTTCCTCGGACCGTTCATCGCACGGCAGTTCGGCAGCTACGAGGAACTGGACTACATGGCGGCGCTGCGCGAGGGCACCCTGCCGCCCAACGTGCGCGTGCACGAGTTCTACTTCCGCGCCGGGTCGATGAAGGGTGTGGCGCAGGCGCAGCGCGACTACGTCTCCAGCAACTACACCTTCGCCTCGCGCGACCTGATCGATCGCGGCCTGAACGTGCTGGTGCAGCTGGTGGCCAGCCGCGAGGTCGACGGCCGGCGCATGCTGAGCCTGTCCTCGAACACCGACACCTCGCTCGACCTGCTGCCGTGGATGGGCGAGCAGCGCGCGCGCGGCGTGCCGTGCATGGCCATCGCGCAGGTCCACGCCGACATGCCCTTCATGTACAACCGCGCGCTCGTCGAACCGGAGTGCTTCGACGCCGTGCTGGCCAATCCGGAATACGACAAGACGCTGTTCGCGGCGCCCAATCTCTCGGTCGGCGTCACCGACTTCGCGATCGGCGTGCACACGAGCGCGCTGCTGCGCGACGGCGGCACGCTGCAGATCGGCATCGGCTCGCTCGGCGACGCCATCGTCTACTCGAGCCGGCTGCGCCACGAGGAGAATGCCGCGTACCGCGAGGTGATCGCGGCGCTCGGCACGGATGCCGCACTTGCAGAATGCATCGGCGGCCTGGGGCGTTTCGAGACGGGTCTTTACGGCTGCAGCGAGATGTTCGTCAACGGTTTCCTGCACCTGCTGCGCGCGGGCATCGTCAGGCGCCGGGTCTACGACCATCCGGGCCTGCAGCGCGCGCTGAACCAGAGCGGTTCGGAGCGCCCCGACCGGGCGTTGCTCGCGGCGCTGCGCGACACCGGCGCCCTCGGATCGCCGCTCGCGGCAGCCGACGTCGCGCTGCTGAAGCAGTGGGGCGTGTTCGATGCCGCGGTGCAGTGGCGCGAGGGCATGCTGGCGCGCGGCGCGAGCGAGTGCCCGGCCGATATCGGCGATGAGGCCGCGCTCGCGGCCGTGTGCGCATTCGCGCTCGGCGAGAAGCTGCTCGGGGGCATCCACATGCACGGGGGGTTCTTCCTGGGGCCGCGCGATTTCTACGAGGCGCTTGCCGCGATGCCGCGCGAGGAGTCCGAGCTGATCGGCATGGACAGCGTGCGGCGCATCAACCGCATCGACGAGCCGGTGCTGCGCGAGCTGCAGCGGCGCGATGCGCGCTTCGTCAATACCGGCATGATGGTCACGCTGAGCGGCGCCGTGGTCTCCGACGGACTGGAGAGCGGCGAGGTCGTCAGCGGCGTCGGCGGGCAGTACAACTTCGTCGCCCAGGCCCACGAGCTGCCCGGTGCGCGCTCGATCATCTGCATCCGCGCCACGCGCGGGGCAGGCAAGGCGCTGCGTTCGAACATCGTGCCGCACTACGGCCACATCACGATCCCGCGTCACCTGCGCGACATCGTGGTCACCGAGTACGGAGCGGCGGACCTGCGCGGGCGCAGCGACCAGGAAATCATCCAGGCGCTGCTCGGCATCGCCGATTCGCGTTTCCAGCCCGAGTTGCTGGAGGCCGCGCGCGCGAGCGGCAAGATCGATCCGCACTGGGAGATCCCCGAGTCCCGGCGCCACAACCTGCCCGGGCGAATCGCCGCGGCGCTCGGCCCGTGGCGCGAGCGCGGCTATTTTCCGGCGTTTCCGCTGGGCACCGACTTCACGCCCGAGGAGATCGCGCTGGGTGGCAGCCTGAAGGACATCAAGGCCCTGATGGAACAGCCCGCGCACCTGTTGCGCGCCGTGATCCGCTCGTTCATGACCGAGGTGGACGAGGAGCAGGCGCGGCCTTACCTCGAGCGGATCGGGCTGGCGCATCCGGACACGCCGAAGGAAAAGTTGCTGCAGCACCTGCTGCTGCTGGAACTGGAGGAACGCGGGGTGTTGCGCCCGATGTGAGGAGGGGGCTGGCGCTCAGGCGAGGTGCTCGTCGAGGTAACCCTCGATTTCCTGGTGCAGGCGCTTCTTCAGCATCAGCATCAGCACCCCGAGCTTCACGTCGACCAGGATGTCCGCATCCTGCAGCGTCAGGCGCGCATCGATCCCGCCGGAATAGTTGTAGTGGACGGTATTGCCTTCCCAGCGGTAATTTCCCCCGAACTCGCTCTGCAACTGCTTGGCCAGCCGCTCGGCGCGCTTGCGCAGCGTCCGGTTGTCGAGCTCGTGATCGCGCTGGATGTAGATGCGGCTCATTCCCTGTTCCCCGGCCCTGATTCACATCAAGATTGTGCGCCGTCGGCGGGCGCTTGCCAATCGCCCGGACGTGACATAATAAGCTCATCGTGATGTACCCCCGGGGAGGCAGCAAATTGCGCCAGCGAACGGACAGGCAATCGTCATCCATATTCGAGATGCCGCTGACGGGCCGGCTGGTGATCCGTCCGGCGATGCGTGCGCTGGCAGAGGTCCTGCCGGACTTCGCCCAGCTCGGACGGCGCAACCGCCGCCTGGCGCGCCTGGAGCAGGCACTGGAAAGTGCCGCCAGTTACGGCGCCTGGCGCGAGGCGGCGATGAGCTACGACAAGGAGGCGGGGCTGGAGGAGTGGAAATTCACCGATGCCTCGCCGTTCTATGACTTCAAACTGATCCAGCGCCGCCTGGCGCAGATCCTGGGCGCGCGCGAGGGCGGCTACCAGCGCCGCCTGATGTTCATCCTGCAGGAGGGCCTGCACGGCAACCTCGGAAACATCTCCAACCCGATGCTGTACCGCTTCACGCGTTTCGGCACCAAGCGTCTGATCGAGCACTACCTCGACGAAGTCTGCGAAGCGCTGGACTGGCTCTGCGATGACGAATCGGGCGAGATAACGCTCGCGGAGAAGATCGAGTTCTTCGAGGCCACCAGCCAGACCTTCGGCCAGTCCAGCCTGATGCTCAGCGGCGGCGCCGCGCTCGGTATCTACCACATGGGCGTGGTGAAGTCGTTGTGGGAGAACGGCCTGCTGCCGCACGTGATCTCGGGTTCCAGCGCCGGCTCGATCGTCGCCGCGATGCTCGGCACGCACAGCGACGAGGAGCTGCGCGAGGTGATGGCGCACCGCGAATCGCTGGTCGGGCTGATCAAGTGGAACTCCCCGCCGCGCACCCACCTGTTCGACGTCGAGCATTTCAACGTCAAGTTGAAGGAGCGCATCGGCGAGATGAGCTTCCAGGAGGCCTTCCGCCACAGCGGCCGCGCGATCAACATCACGGTCTCGGCCTACGACCCGCTCGACGAGGGCCGGCTGCTGAATTACCGCACCTCGCCGAACGTGGTGATCAACAGCGCAGTGCGCGCCTCCTGCGCCGCACCGTTCCTGCTGCCGCCCGTGGAACTGCTGGGCAAGACCATCAACGGCGAGATCATCCCCTACCTGAAGAACCGCAAGTTCCTCGATGGATCGATCGGCGACGACCTTCCGATACGCCGCCTGACGCGACTCTACGGCGTGAACCACTCGATCGTGAGCCTGGTGAACCCGCTGGTGCTGCCCTTCGCTTCGCGCAGCGCGCACCAGGGCAACGACGTCTCCTCGATGATGCGGCAATACGCGACGCGCCTGTTCAAGGAAACCACCAATTTCTCGATGCAGCTGGTGCAGAAGGGCATTCCGTTCGACAATGTCAACTTCGCGATAGACAAGCTGCGCTCGGTGCTGATCCAGGACTACCGCGGCGACATCACGCTGGTTCCGCCGCGCAGTCCGGCGCATGTATTCAAGCTGTTCAGCGACCAGTCGCACGCCGAGGAGACGGAGTTCGTGGCGATCGGCGCGCGCATCACCTGGCCCTACCTCGAGATGATCAAGAACACCACGGCGGTGAGCCGGACCTTCCGCGCCTGCCTCGACCGGCTGCATGCGCGCGCGCAGAGCGCGCCGCGCGCCCGCGGGCGCAAATGATTTCTGGATGGAGTGATACATGAGCGTCTACAGGAAATGGGAATGCGTGATCTGCGGCTTCATCTACGACGAAGCCCTCGGCCTGCCGGACAAGGGCATCGCGCCGGGCACGCGCTGGGAAGACGTTCCCGAGGATTTCGAGTGCCCGGACTGCGGCATCAGCAAGTTCGATTTCGACCTGCTGCAGGAGTGAGGCGCGCGCCGGGCACCCGCGATGCCTGAGTGGGCGCTGCGCTTCGAGAATTTCTCCGCGCTGCACCTCGCGACGGTACTGTTCTTTGCCGCGCTGTGGCTGGCGCTGGTCGTCGTCGGGCGGCGGGTGGCGGGCGGCCCGCTCGCGGCGCGCTGGCGGGCGTGGCTGTGCGCCTCGATGGCGCTGGCCTGGCTCGCGGCCAACGGCGGGCAACTGCTGCCGTCGGTTTACGTGGCCTCGGAGAACCTGCCGCTGCATATCTGCGACATCGCGGGCATCCTGGCGCCGCTGGCCTTGTGGCGGCGCACCCGGCTGCTGCTCGGGGTGCTGTATTTCTGGGGGCTGGGATTCAGCGTGCAGGCGATCGCGACGCCCGATCTGCACCAGGGTCCGGCCAGCATCGCGTTCTGGATGTTCTGGATACCGCACGCCAACATCACCGGTGCGGCCGTCTATGCGCTCGTGGTGGAGGGGTTCCGGCCGCGCTGGCGCGAATGCGCGCAGGCCTACGCGCTGGCGCTGCTGTACCTCGCGCTGATCCTGCCCTTCGATCTGCTCAGCGGCTTCAACTACGGCTACGTGGGCCCGGTGACCCTGCCGCAACCCACGCTGCTCGACCTGCTCGGCCCCTGGCCCTGGCGCATCGGCGCGATGATGGCCGCCGCACTGGCCGGCTTCATCCTGCTGCAGCTGCCGTGGGTGATGGCGTCACGCGGAGCCGACAACCGGGTGTCGATCTGATC
>DAORUQ010000076.1:0-14359 GCA_035433265.1 Pseudomonadales bacterium
CGCGCTCGAGCAGCGCGTCGCAGGCCTGCGCGCTGCGGTTCCACACGATCAGCTCGCGGTTCGCCTCGAGCAGGCGCGCCGCGATGGCCTGGCCCATGCGGCCCAGCCCCACGAATCCGATCACCTCGTCGCCATCGAGCACGCGTGCCTCTCCTGCCTTGGTGGTCGTCGTGGAGCTACACGAGCGTGTCGGAAGGACCGAATATCGCGAGCAGCGTCAGGTCTTCCTCTATGTCGAAAAAGGAATGCTCGGTGGTGGCGCCGACGAACAGCACCATGCCGGCACCGACGTCGCGCTCCTGCTCGTCGATGCGCAGCCGCGCGCGGCCGTCGAGCACGACGTAGATCTCGTCCTCCAGGTGCGGCGCCTGCATGTCCTTCGATCCGGCCGGCAGCCGGTAGATCGCGCAGGAGAGGCTCTCGCCGCGCAGGAACTCCACGATACGCGGTTCGGTGCCGGCGACTTTCTTCTTCAATTCGTTGAGGTCGAAGGCTTTCCAAGCGCTTGAGGACATCTGGATGATCCCTGGTGACGGGTTGCAGAGGAAAACCTCACTTTAATGCGCAAGCGCCCCCGGTGCCAACCCGCCGCGCAGCCTTGCGTTCAGCTCTCGCGGTCCGAGTGGCGCGCGAGGCGCAGTTGCAGGTGCTTTTTCACGTCGGGCCACTCGGTGGCGAGGATGCTGAACATGACGGTGTCGCGCACCGAGCCGTCGCGGCGCGACGCGTGATGGCGGATCACGCCGTCCTTCCTGGCGCCGAGAGCGGCGATAGCGCGCTGCGAGGCGAAGTTGAAGTTGTCGGTGCGCAGCCCCACCACCGCGCAGCCGAGCGTCTCGAAGGCATGCGCGAGCAACAGCCGCTTGCAGCCCGTGTTCACGTGCGAGCGCTGGTGCCCGCGCGCGTACCAGGTGTAGCCGATCTCGAGGCGATCGATCGCGGCAACGATATCGTGATAGCGCGTGCTGCCCACGATCGCACCGCTGGCCAGATCGCGTACCGCCCAGGGCAGCATGTGCCCGTCGCGCTGCCCGGCCAGCGCCTGCTCCACGTACGCGATCGTCTGGCCGGGCTCCGGCACGCTCGTGAACCAGAGTTCCCACAGCCTGCCGTCGGCGGCAGCCGCGGCGAGCGCCGGCGCATGATCGGGCGCGAGCGGTTCGAGCCTTACGCCGTGGCCCTCGAGCGTCACCGGCGCGATCGTCAGCATGCGCATCCTCCCCTGGTGCCGAAGCGAGAATCAGAACGCGACACCCCCGGTCTGCGCACGTCGGGAGACCCTCACCCGCCTGCCGGCGCTTGCTGCGCGCGCGCCCGGTCCAGCGCCTCGTGCAGCAGAACCGCCCACTTGCGCAGCATGCGGTCGGCCTCGGCGCGGTTGGTGACGGAGTTCTGCCACATCATGCGCCCGGTGTCGCGCGCATCCTTCGGATCGACGGCGCGCGCCAGGATCTCCCCGCTGGCCCCGTCGTAGAGCTCCAGATAGAGCGTCATGGCGCCCGCGCTGGTCGCGAAGCTCCGGCTGCGGCCCGGCTCCATCGTGTCGGGCGCGGCCACGTCGAGATCGATGATCGCCGGGCGCAGCACGAGTACGTCGTCGCCGCCCTCCTGCACCACCTCGTAGCCGCCCTTCTGCAACTCCTCGGTGAAGATCTTGCGCAAGTCCGCGGCGAGGCCGGTCTTGATCTTCTCCATATCCCTGGAGCTCACGCGCAGGGCACCGGTCTTGTGCTCGCGCTCCCAGTTCTTGCGAAACGCCACGTAGGCGTCCGTGATGGCGACACGCTGGTAGGGCGAAAGATCCACCCCCGGCTTGACGTAGAGAACCTTCACCTTGCCGGGCACGAGTTGCAGCCCGTCGTGGCTGGTTTGCGGCAGATCGGCCGCGTACGCGCCGCCGGCCAGCAACGCGAGCAGCAGCGGCGCCAGGTAGCGCGACAACGAAGACTTGAGCATGGGAACCTCCCCGGGCATCAGCCCTGACCATGGTTGGAGACAACATACCGGTAAAACGATAACGCAGTTTCCCGACGCCACGCCATGCCCTCCCCGGAACAGTCGCCGCCGCGTGGCAGGCGCTTGCGGCTTCGACCATAATGCGGGCATGAACAAGAACAACGACATCACCGCAGTCGTCGGCGCCGAGACCGACATCGCGCCGCTGGGGCGCGATACGCCGAAACCCGCTCACGAGCTCACCGCGGCGGAGGACCGCGACAGCGTGGACTGGGCCGCGGTGGAATGCAGCCCCGCCTTTCGCGCACTGCTCGCCGCGAAGCGGCGCTTCATCGTGCCGGCCACGCTGTTCTTCGTCGTCTACTACTTCGCGCTGCCGCTCGCCGTGGGCTTCCTGCCCGGGCTCATGAGCACGCGCGTGGCGGGCAACCTGAACCTCGCCTACCTGTTCGCCCTGTCGCAGTTCGTGATGGCCTGGACGCTGGCGGCGCTCTATGTGCGCGCCGCGGCGCGCTGGGACCGAATGGCCGCGGACATCGCCGCCACCGCGCGACGGATCGAGGGGAGCTGAGCATGTCGAGCACGCTGGCGATGTTCCTCGGTTTCGTCGCGATCACCCTCGCGGTGACCTGGTGGTCGGCGCGCCGCTCGAGCGGCGCCAGCGCCTATTTCGCTGCCGGACGGCGCATCACCGGCTGGCAGAACGGACTGGCGATCGCCGGCGACTACATGAGCGCGGCGAGCTTCCTCGGCATCGCCGGCATGATCGCCTTCCACGGTTTCGACGGCTTCATGTACTCGGTGGGCTGGCTGGTCGCCTATCTCACGGTGCTGCTGATCGTGGCGGAGCCGTTGCGCAACTCCGGCAAGTACACCATGGCCGACGTGCTCGCCTATCGGCTAAGCCCGCGACCGGTGCGCGCGATGGCCGCGCTCAGCACGCTCACCGTATCCACTTTCTACATGATCGCGCAGATGGTCGGCGCCGGTTCGCTGGTCAAGCTGCTGCTGCCCGGGGTGAGCTACGAGATGGCCGTGGCCGCGGTCGGCGCGCTGATGATCGTGTACGTGGTCTTCGGCGGCATGCTCGCCACCACCTGGGTGCAGATCATCAAGGCCGTGCTGCTGATGAGCGGCACGCTGTTCCTGAGCGTGCTGGTGCTGGCGCACTTCGATTACAGCTTCGCGGACTTCTTCGCGGCGATTGCCGCGGTGAGCTGGACCGGCGCCGACGGCGTCACGGTCACGAAGGACTTCCTGCAACCGGGCTCGATGTACAAGCCGCCCTGGGGCGCGATCGAGCTGCTGTCGCTGGGGCTCGCGCTGATCTTCGGTACCGCGGGACTGCCGCATATCCTGGTGCGCTTCTACACCGTGCCCGATGCGCCCACGGCGCGCACCTCGGTGGTGTGGGCGATGGCACTGATCGGGCTGTTCTACGTCATGACCACCTTCCTCGGCTTCGGCGCGGCGACCATCCTGACGCCCGCCAACATCGCGGTCGAGAACATGAGCGCGCCGCTGCTCGCCGAGGCCCTCGGCGGCGAGCTGTTCTTCGCCTTCATCAGCGCGGTGGCATTCGCCACCATCCTCGCCGTGGTGGCCGGCCTGACGATCAGCGCCAGCACCAGCTTTGCGCACGACTTCTACACCAACGTGCTGCATCACGGCCGCGAGCGGCGCGAGGGCGAGGAAGTGCGCGTGGCGCGCATCACCGCGCTGGTGGTCGGCGCGCTGGCAATCGCGCTAGCAATCCGCCTGCAGAGCATCAACGTCGCCTTCCTGGTGGGCCTGGCATTCGCGGTCGCGGCCAGCGCCAACCTGCCGGTTATCGTGCTCTCGCTGTTCTGGCGCCGCTTCAACACCGGCGGCGCCGTGTGCGGACTGGCGCTCGGGCTCGCGGGATCGATCGTGCTGATCGCGCTCAGCCCGAGCGTGATGGGCACCGGACCGGACGCGCTGATCCACCATGAGCCGCTGTTCCCGCTGAAGAACCCGGGCATCCTGAGCATTCCGCTGGGATTCCTCGGCGCGGTGCTGGGCACGCTGTTCACGCGCGCGCAGCCCGGTGCGGAGGCGGCCTTTGCCGAGCTGAGCGTGCGCGCCAACACCGGCATCGGCGCCGAGCGCGCCAGCCCGTAGGTCCGGCTTCAGCCGTATCAGTACTCGTCCCCGGGGCGCAGCGCATCCGGCTGCCCGGGCGCCAGCGGATCCTCGCCTCGCAGCACCTTCGCGAACACCTCGGCGCCGTAGATCTGCTCGACCAGCGGCGCCATGTCGGCGGCCTTGCGCAGCTCGTTGCCGCCATCGATCGCGAAGCTCTGTCCCGTGACCCAGGCGGATTCCGGACCGGCGAGATAGCGCACTCCCGCCGCGATGTCCTCGGGCTCGCCGAGCCGCCCGAGCGGCTTTTCCTCGGCGAAGCGGCGGTAGGTCTCGGCGTCGGCGTAGATCATGCCGGTCGCCTCCGTGCGCGTGGTCCCGGGGCGCACGGCATTGACCCGGATACGGTAGCGCGACAGCTCCTCGGCCAGCGCGCGCACCATGCCCTCGAGCGCGCACTTCGCGGTGACGTAGGCGGTGAGCCACGGAAAGGAGAGTTTCGCCGCCTCGGAAGAGATGCACACGACGCTGCCGCCGCCGGCGCGCGCCATGATCGGCGTCGCGTGCCGGATGACGAGGAAGGCGGATATCACGTTCAGCTCGATGTCCTTCAGGAAGCTGGTCTCGTCGTGCAGCAGGAAGGGCTTGATGTCGCCGCCGCCGACCGTCGGGATGCAGATATCGAGCGCACCGGTGTGCTCGCAGGCCAGCGCGATCGCCGCCTGCACGTCGCCACGATAAAGCGAATCGCCGGCAATGGTCGCGAGCCGCGCACCCTCGCGCACCAGCGGCTGCAGGCGCTGGCGCGTCGCCTCGAGCAACTCGGGACGGCGCGCGGACAGCGTGACCGAGGCGCCGTCGCGCAGCAGCGCGGCGGCGCACGCGGCGCCGATGCCGCCCGAGCCTCCCGTGATCAGAGCGCTCCTGCCCGCGAGCGGCAGTTCGCCCGCGGCATGTCGTTGCGTGGTGGTCGTCATCGAGGCCCCTCGTCGTTGCCGTGCGGTGAATATGGCCGGGGATGATCGCGCCCGCTACCCGCGGTGGCAAGCAACGCGCGCGACTGCAGGCCCGGCATCGCCGGATTCTTGTCGGTGTAGGTCGGCATTCATGCCGACGGGAGCCTGCGGGGACTCGGCGGGTTCGGCTACGCCGCACCCTTGTCGGGCTGAAGCCCGACCTACAGGGCCTCGATCAGGATGCGGCGGAACTTGCCGTCGGCAATGGTGTAGGTGCCGCGCAGCGAAAGCTCGAGGCTCTCGCCCTGCTTCAGCGCGACGCCCATGAAATCCGGCACATCGACCTTCGCCGTGAAGCGGTCGGTGATCGCGACCACCGCGGTATCCCCGTCCACCGCGATGTGCGTGGGCGTCATCTGGTCGCGGAACTGGCTGGTCAGGTAGTCGTAGGTGCCGAGTATCGCCTCCGGTCCGCGCAGTTCGCCCTGCGCCGAGAGCAGCACCACGTCCTCGGCGTAGAAGGCACGCAACGCCGCGGGGTCCTCGCTGTTGTAGGTGCGGTAATAGTCGCGCATCAGTTGTTCGTGGTTCATGCCTTGCCTTCCGTATTGCTTCGATGTCCGGCCCGAGCCGGACCCGGATCCACCCCGTTGGTCCGAATTCATTCGGTCAATGTCCGGCTGAAGCCGGACCTGCGTCAGCCCCACACGGTATTCAGCGTGCCGAGGATATGGCTCACCAGCTGGGGCTGCCGGTGTATCCCGGTGCGAGAAAAAATCGAGGCCAGCTGGACCCGGGCAGTGTAGCGCGAGATGCCGAGCGACACCGCGGCATCGTTGAGGCTCTCGCCCTTCACCAGCCGCACCGCCAGCGCGGCCTCGGCGCGCGTCAGTCCGAACAGCTCGATCAGCGCCGCGTCGGTCACGTCCGGCGTGTGGCTGGCATCGCGCACCAGCACGACTACCGTCGCCGAGGCCTTTTCCTCCAGCCCCGGGCGGGCGCGCGAGGGGCGCGCCAGCACGCTCCAGAAGCGCTCGCCATTGCCGCGACGCACCTTGATCGCCTGCTCCTTCGCCATCGCCGTCGCATCGTTCCTGAAGCGCGTGAGCAGCACGCGCAGGTTGCGGTCGTCCTTCGCCTCGTTGCAGTGCAGCACGCCAGCGCGCAAGTGGAACCCGTCGCGATCCAGCAGCAGGCGGTCCGCGACCATGTTCTTCACCAGCACGCGGCCGCTGTCGTCGAGCACCATCGAGCCGATCGCGAGCTGCCCCGCGGTCTCGTCGAGCACGCTCAGCTGGTATTGCTGCAACGCGATGCGCGCGTAGAGCGCGATCGCGGTGCGCAGGCGCGGGACCAGGGCATCGAACACCCTGCGTTCGCGCTCGCCGAAGGACGGCTCGCCGTCGATGCGCGCCCCGCGCAGCCGGAAGGTCATGCCGGTGCGCGGCTCGAGCAGATCCACGCCGATCAGGTCGGTCGCCTTGCTGTAGTGCCTGATGTACCCGTAGTACTCGGGGTATCTGGCCTTCAGCTCGCGCTCGGCAAGGATGCAGACCTTGCCCTCGGGCAGCTCCAGGAACGGCGAATCGCGGTAGTGGCGCTGCTGCAGCGCGGCCATCGCGGCGTTGTTGTCGGGACTCGCTATCAGCACGCCGGCATCCCCCTCGCGCGGCTTGCGCAGCACCATGGTGCAGTGATGGCAGGGCACGTGGTGCTCCATCGCCTCGAGGAACGCGAGCCACGGCGGGTCGTCGAGAATGCTCGCGTAGAGCGTGTCGAGCAGCCGATCCGGTGCGCGCGCCATGGGTGAGCCGTTCCGTTTGCCTGAATCTGTCGCGCCAGATCGTAGTACATTTGACGGATGTCGGGGCAGCCCGCCGTGCGCATACTGACCGGGAGCCACAAGACACCGACACCGGCCAGGAGGAGTCATCCCATGCAGGAATCCATGCGCGTCCCGTTCGTGCTGCGCGGCGAGATCATCGACGACTGCACGGTGGAGCATGGCGGCCGCCACGGCCAGGCCCGCTTCCTCACGCCCGACATCGAATCCGCGCTCGGCAGGCTGCCGCTGCGCGAACCCTCGCGCATGGCCGACCTCTACTCGCTCACGATGGACGACATCGTCGGGTATCTCGCGCGCCTCGGCAAGGCGCTCGACGTGCGCACCAACAGGCACATGCAGGAAGCCTTCGCGTTGTCGTGCCGCACCTCGGGCCTGTCCGAACCGATCCTGCGCTACTACTACGAACTGATCCCGCAGTCCTTCGAACCTGCCGTGGTACGCGAGATGGCCGAGCGGCTGGTCGGCATCGACTACCTCGAGGGCTGGGTGGAACAAGCCTCCGCGCTGCACACCGGCGTTCCGACGCGCGTGCGTGCCTTCGGGGCGCGCTGCGTGCACGTGATCGCGGGCAACGTGCCGATGGTCAGCGTGGGCACGGTCGTGCGCAACGCCTTCACGCGCTCCGACGCGATCATCAAGACGCCCTCGAACGACCCGCTCACCGCCACGGCGATCGCGCGCACCATGGTCGAGATGGACCGGGACCACCCGCTCACCCGGCACATGAGCGTGGTCTACTGGAAGGGCGGCGACGAGAGCGTGGAGAGGGAGATATACGACCCGCGCGGCGTCGAGAAGATCGTGGCCTGGGGCGGCTTTGCCAGCATCAAGCACGTCACGCGCTACCTGCAGCCGGGCCTCGACCTGATCACGCTCGATCCCAAGCACAGCTCGACGATCATCGGCCGCGAAGCCTTCGCCGACGACGTGACGCTGGAATCGGTGGCGCGACGCCTGGCGCTCGACATCGGCGCGATGAACCAGGAAGGCTGCGTCAACGCGCGCGTGGTGTACGTGCAGTCGGGCACCGACGCCGAGGGGCTGGCGCGCGCCAACCGCCTGGGCGAGCTCGCCATCGCGGCGCTGCAGCAGTTGCCCGAGTTCCTGAGCACCCCGCACAAGGCCTTCGACGCCGCGCTGAAGGAGGAGATCGACGGCCTGCGCTATGCCGGCGACGAATACGTGGTGTACGGCGGCCGGAAGAACGAGGGCGCGATCATCGTGTCGCAGAATGACGCGCCGGTGGACTTCGCGCGCCAACTCGCCTGCCGGGTGGGCAACATCGTGCCGCTCGACGACATCGACACGGCGGTGCGCTCGGTCAACGCCTACACGCAGACCATCGGCATCTTCCCCGAGACACTGAAGACGCAGCTGCGCGATCGCCTGTCGTACCAGGGCGCGCAGCGCCTGGTGTCGCTCGGCGCCGCGGCGCTGTTCGAGGACGCCGCGACCCCGCAGGACGGCATCGAGCCGGTGCGCCGCATGTGCAAGTGGATCGTGGAACAGACATCCGATCCCGTGATGCTCGACAATCTGGCGCGCGGGACAATGTAGCCCGGCATTCATGCCGACACGATTTGTCGGGCTGAAGCCCGACCTACGGAGACCATGACATGAGCGAACTGTTCCAGAACCTGCTGCGCGACCCGCAGAGCTACATCGACGGCGACTACCTCGCAGGACACGCGTTCACGCGCGAGCAGATCGAGGCCGTGCACCTCGCCGGTCTGCGCAAGCGCTTCAATGAACTGCGCGGGCAGGTGCCGGTGCTGGACCGTTTGGCCACCGAGCAGGGCATCGACGCTATCGACTCGCTGGAGGACGCGGTGCCGCTGCTGTTTCCGCACACGGTCTACAAGTCCTACCCGCTGTCAATCCTGGAGCGCGGGCAGTTCGACCGTCTCACGCGCTGGCTCGACGGGCTCACGACGATCGACCTGGGCAAGATCGACACGGCCGGCGTCGACAGCATCGACGGCTGGATCAAGCGCCTCGACGAGCAGACCGACATGCGCTTGCTGCACACCTTCGGCACCACCGGCAAGCTCTCGTTCATGCCGCGCATGCGCGAGCACTGGATCCAGTCGACCACGCTGACGGCCCACGCGATCCGCGACTGGAACGGCCATGGCACCGGGCCCGACCTGATGAGCGCGCGCCTGCCGATGGTGCAGCCGGGCTACCGCTACGGCGCCGGTGCGACCTACCGCGGCGTCGAGGCGATGGTCAAGCTGTGGGCAGGCGGTGACGACAACGCGCTGTTCCTCTACCCCGATGATTACTTCAGCGCCGATATCGCCTCGCTGGCCGGACGCCTGCGTGCCGCCGAGGCGCGCGGCGAGCAGGGCAGGCTGGAACTCTCGCCCGGCCTGCTGGCGCGGCGCGAGGAGTTCGCTCATCGCGAGCAGCAGCGCCCGGGGCGCATGAAGGAATTCCTGCAGACCGCGATCCGGCGCTTCGGCGGCCGCGACATCTGCCTGTTCGCGGTGTGGCCCATCCTGTTCGAATGGGCCGAGCAGGGACTGGCCGAGGGCATGCGTGGTCTCTTCGGCACGGGCAGCCTGCTGATGAGCGGCGGCGGCAGCAAGGGCCGCGTGCTACCCGAGGACTACCGCGAACAGATCTTCGATTTCCTCGGCTACCGCCGCACCTTCGAGATCTACAGCATGAGCGAACTGATGCCGGGCAACCCGCGTTGCGAGGCCGGCAACTACCACGTGCCGCCGGTGCTGGTACCCTTCGTGCTCGACCCGCAAACCGGGAAGATGCTGCCGCGCGCCGGCACGCAGACCGGGCGCTTCGCCTGTTTCGACATGCTGCCCGACACGTACTGGGGCGGGCTGGTAACGGGCGACGAGGTCACGATGGCCGGCTGGGACGAACCCTGTGACTGCGGACGCAGGAGCCCCTACCTGCACGGCACGATCCGCCGTTTCAGCGAGATCCAGGGCGGCGACGACAAGATCAACTGCGCCGGCGCACCGGAAGCGCACGACCGCGCGATGGATTTCCTGCTGCACGCGGCGGGCTGATCACGTTCCAGCGCGGCATGGCGCGGGCCGGGCCCATGCCGCGCGCGGCCGCCGCCTGGCACGTCCCTGTGCGGCGGCTACGCGTGTTGCCGAAATCGCTCCCGGCGATTTCGGCATCCACATGTCCGCTCGCGGCACGGACCCGGCCCGCGCCTCACGTTGGCGAAGCGTGCCGCGCGCGATACGCGTGACGCGCCGGACCTACGAGCTGCAGGAGAGCATCGAGCAGCCGGCGCGGTCGCGTGCCCAGTCCGGGCGGCGCACGGCGAAGGCCTCGCGGCCCGGCTGATCCTCGTACGGCCGGCGTAACACCTCCAGCAGTTCGTGGATGCCCGCGTAATCGCCCTGCTCCGCGCGGTCGATGGCCTGCTGCGCGAGGTAGTTGCGCAGCACATAGCGCGGGTTCGCGCGCCGCATGCGCTCGCGCCGATCCGCCGCCGGCAGCGGATCGGCGCCCACCCGCGCGCCGTAGCGGGCCAGCCACGCGAGGAACGAGCCCTCGGCACCCCGCCGCTTCGCAGCGTCGTAGAAGGCCTCCTCGAACGGCGCCAGCGAAGGCGCCGCCGGGTCCACCCCGTCCAGCGCGCGGAAGAAGATGGTCATGTCGACCTCGGCGGACTGCAACAGCCCGCGCAGGTCCTCCATCAGCGTCACGTCCTCGTCGCGGCAATCCGCCAGCCCGAGCTTCGCGGCGATGTTGCCGCGCTCGGCAGCGTGCCAGGCCGCAACGTAGTGCTGCAGTCCCTCCTGCAATGCCTCGACGCCGCCGAACGCGGGTGCCAGCGCACTGGCCAGCCGCCCGAGGTTCCAGTAGGCCACCTGCGGCTGCTGCCCGAAGCGGTAGCGCCTCGTCCCGGCGTCGGTGGTGTTCGGTGTCCAGTTCGGATCGAAGTCGTCGATCCAGCCGTAGGGACCGTAGTCGATCGTGAGCCCGAGAATCGACAGGTTGTCGGTGTTCATCACGCCGTGCACGAAGCCCACGCGCATCCATTCCGCCATCAGGCGCGCGGTGCGTTCGCAGACCTCGCGGAACCACGCGGCGTGCAGTTGCTCGCGGCTGCCGCGAAGGTGCGGGAAGTCGCGCGCGATCGTGAAGTCGATGAGCCGCTCCAGCAACGCCACGTCGTTGCGCGAGGCCGGCAGCTCGAAGTTGCCGAAGCGGATGAACGAGGGCGCCACGCGACAGACGATCGCACCGGCCTCGGCGCGCGGATGGCCGTCGTAGAACATGTCGCGCACCACCGGCTCGCCGGTGCCCACCAGGCACAGCGCGCGCGTGGTCGGCACGCCGAGGTGGTGCATCGCCTCGCTGCACAGGAACTCGCGGATAGAGGAGCGCAGTACGGCGCGGCCGTCGGCGTTGCGCGAATACGGCGTGGGACCGGCGCCCTTGAGCTGCAGCTCCCAGCGCTCGCCGCTCGCGTTCACCGTCTCCCCAAGCGAGATCGCACGCCCGTCGCCCAGCTGCCCGGCCCAGTTGCCGAACTGGTGGCCACCGTAGTTGGCCGCGTAGGGTGCCATGCCTTCCAGCAGCGCGTTGCCGCCGAACACGCGCGCGAACAGCTCGCTCGCGATGTGCTCCTCGCCGATCCCGAGCAGTTCGGCCACCTCGCGCGAATGCGCGATCAGCGCCGGCGCGGCGACCGGCGTCGGATGCACGCGCGAGTACAGCGCGCCGTGCACCTGGCGCAGGCGCGGGCCGTGCTCGGGATCGCCGGGCAGTTCGTTGACGAAGCGGTTGTCGAAGCGGAGGTTGTCCATGAGGTGAAGATATCATGAGCGGACGGCATCGATGCGGGGGCGGTGCCGTCAGGAATGCCGCTGTCGCCATGAATGGCGACCCACGGTCGGGCACCGGATCTACCCGATTCGGGTAATACATATGAATGATTCGCACGTCATGATTTGGCCCTACTTTGAGCATGCATTTTCAACCCGGGCAGGGAGCAGACCAGATGACAGACAAGAAGACATTGCGTGACATCCGCGTGGTGGTGATGGGAGCCGGCATGGCTGGCATCCTGAGCGGCATCAAGCTGCTCCAGGCCGGCATCACGAACTGCGCGATCTACGAGAAAGCCGACCGCATCGGCGGCACCTGGCGCGAGAACACCTATCCGGGCCTGACCTGCGACGTGCCCTCGCACGCCTACACCTACTCCTTCGAGCCCAACCCCGACTGGAGCCACATGCTGCCGCCGGGCGCCGAGATCCAGGAGTATTTCGAGCGGACCACGCGCAAGTACGGCGTCGACAAGATCATCCGCTTCAACGAGGAGATCGTGCGTTGCGAGTTCCGCGACGGTCGCTGGCATCTCGAAACGAAGAACGGCACCCGGGATCAAGCTGACATCGTGATCGCGGCCACCGGCGTACTGCACCACCTGAACTACCCGGACATTCCGGGGCTCGCGAGCTTCGAGGGCGCCTGCTTCCACACCGCGCGCTGGGACCACAGCGTGCCGCTCGACGGGCGCCGCGTCGGCGTCATCGGCAACGGCTCCACGGGCGTGCAGATCATCTCGGCGCTGGCGCCACGCGCCGGCAAGCTGCACCATTTCCAGCGCACCGCGCAGTGGATCATGCCGGTCGAGAACCCGGCGTTCACCGATGAGCAACGCGCGGCGTTTCGCGCCGATCCCGCACTGCTGCACTACATGCAGAACCAGCCCGACTACCTGGCCAACGTCGAGCGCTTCAACAATTCACTGGTCAACGCCGACTCCGAGGGCATCGCCGAGATCGAGGCCACCTGCCTCGCGAACCTCGAGAACACCGTGCGCGACCCCGTGCTGCGCGAAAAGCTGCGCCCCGACTACCGCGCCGCGTGCAAGCGCCTGATCTACTCGCCCGACTACTACGAGGCGATCCAGCACCCCAATGCCGAGCTGGTGACCGACGGCATCGAATGCATCGAGCCCGCCGGCGTGCGCTTGAAGAACGGCCGCCTTGTCGAGCTCGACGTGCTGGCGCTGGCCACCGGCTTCAATGCCGGCATGTTCATGCGCCCGATGAATGTGGTCGGGCGCGACGGCGTGCAGCTGAACGACGTCTGGGCGGACCGCCCCAAGGCCTACATGGCGATCGCCATGCCCGACTTCCCGAACTTCTTCATGCTGAACGGCCCCAACGGGCCGGTGGGCAACTTCTCGCTGATCGACATCGCCGAGCAGCAGCTGCACTACATCTGGACGTTCATCGAGAAGCTGCGCGCGGGCGAGTGCCGCGAAGTGGCACCGACGCCTGAAGCCATGCAGGCCTTCGAGCGCGACCGCCTCGAGGCGGCGAAGCGCACCGTGTTCGGCTCCGGCTGCAAGAGCTGGTACCTGGACGCCGAGGGCATACCCGCCACCTGGCCGTGGACGCGCACGCGTTTTTGCGAGGAGATGAAGGCGCCGCGGCTGGAGGCTTACGCCTTCGCCAGCTGAACCGGCGTCCGCATGCCGGATGTCGGACCCGCGGCCCGACATCCGGCAACTGCCGCACCAGCTGCTGCACTTGCCAGCGCACGGCGCGATAATCAGCGTCCCGCTGGACCAGGAAGCAACCGACCATGAGACGACTCGTCACCGGAATCGACGCCGACGGCAAATCCGTGTTCGTGCACGACGGCCCCTGCCCGCAGCCCGTCAGCGGCGCCGGATTCGAGCTGGGCGCGCTGTGGGCCAGCACGCCGGACACGCGGCTCGGCGAATCCGGCACGGACGCCGCGATTGGCAAGACCTCGACCGTGCCGCCGCCCGGCGCCACGGTGTTCACCTACGTCGTGATCCCGCCCGACGCCGAAGCGGCACGGGGCCAGGCCGATACCGTCTCCGCCTCGGCCGATTTCAACGTCGAGGACGACGGCCGCATGCACCGCACCGACACCATCGACTACGGCGTGCTGCTCGCCGGTGAACTGTGGCTCGAGCTCGATGACGGCCGCCAGCAGCTGCTGAAGGCCGGAGACAGCTTCGTGCAGAACGGCACGCGCCACGCCTGGCACAACCGTGGCAGCAAACCCGCGATCATGTGCGCGGTGATGATCGGCATGGCGCGGGAAGCCTGAGGCAACGCCCCGCAGGTCGGCATTCCTGCCGACTCGCGCCTTGTCGGGCTGAAGCCCGACCTACAAGCCCTACCTTCGATGCCTGCGATAGCGGCGTCTTGTCGTCAGAAGCGAGCCGTCATTTCCCCGGCCGGCGTTGACGCGCCGGTTTGGGCCTGGTGGCCGGCTGCCTGAGCTTGCCTTGCGCCTGTTCCAGCCACAGCAGCGAATCCACCTGCGACAGGAATCGCCGCAGATAGTCGGGCGACAGCTCGCGCATCAGCGTCAGGGACCGCAGCACCAGCATGTGCGAATTGAGCGGACCGGCGTTCTCGGGCCCTCGGCCGACGGCCTGTTCCAGCGCGTCCTCGGCACAGATCCTGGACCAGGCCTCCCGGAAACGGTGCGCGCTCTTCAGCTCGGGCGAAGCATG
>DAORUQ010000077.1:0-14310 GCA_035433265.1 Pseudomonadales bacterium
ACGGCGCTGCGCAACCGCGTGCCCGCTTTCAACGTCGCCATATGATCACCTCCGAGCATCGGTTCGAGTATTTCGCCAATTCCGTCTCGCGCGGGTCCAGCCCGGCACCACCCGCCCGGACTGTCCCGACACCGGCAAGGCGAAGGCCGGGCCCGCCGGGCCCGGGCCGGGTTGTCAGCTGCGCTTCACCGGATCGATGCCGGTGAGCCGGGCGAGGTTCAGGCCGAGTATCTTGGCCTTGTCCTCGCGCGTGGGCTGGGCATAGCCCCAGTTCTTCTGCAGCTCCTCGGGCATCTCGAGGTCGCGGATGTAATCCACCACGCGCCGGGTATCGTCGAAGGGCAGATCGAGACCGAGCACGATCTTGTCGGCCGGCATCCACTGCATGGCGGTACCGATCGCGTGGTAGCCGCGATAGGGTGCGCGCTGGTACCACCCGATGATCCCCGAGAGGCTCATGTAGAGATTCACGTGCTTGCCGCACAGCCCGATCAGCGCTTCCGTGTCGGGCCAGCCGGCGTGGTAGGCAATCACCTTCAGGTCCGGAAACGCGAGCATGACGTCGTCGAGCTGGCGCACATCGCAGTGCGAGCCCGGCTGCGGCACCACGTAGGAATTGCCGGTGTGCACCGTGAGCGGCACGCCGAGCTCCTCGGCCCTGGCGTAGAAGGGCCACAGGCGCCGGTCGTTGATCGGACCGGCGTCCTCGGGCTGGTACATCTTGCAGAGCTTGGCGCCGCGCTCCTTGACCAGGTACTCGAGCTCCCAGATCGCGTGCTCCAGCCCACGACGGATCACCGGGCCACAGTTGGCTTCCAGGTACATCCGCCCCGGGTAGGGCTCGATCTGCTGGAGCATGAAGCCGTTGGTGGACATCGACGCCGAGCCGCCGCTGATGTCCATCATCGGCTCACGCAGGCAGAAGCAGACATCGACGCGCGCCTCGTCCATGTACCCGATCAGCGCCTCGGCCAGCGGATGCGGCCACTCGCTAGCGAGATCACGGCCGGCCCAGGCGCGCAGCACCCCGTCGACGCTGTCGTTCCAGCGCTTCATTGCCGGGTAGTACGCAATCTCCGACATGGTCTGCGGATTCATGAAGTGGCACTCGGTGAGCGCGACGAACAGATCTTCGTTGGCCATGGTCACTTTCCTCCGATCGTGGTTTTGGCGTGCCGCGTCACCAGACGCCAGCCGGGCACAACATACACCGCGTGCAACAGCCGTTCACCGCCTTGTCCGGATTTGAGACGCCGTCGTCCGGATTTGATCCGCTGCGGAACCGCATCCGGTCGGAGCGCCGATTAGACTGTGTCCATTCGGCGCAAATGCAGGAGGAAGCGGCGATGAGCGTGGTACTGTGCAGCTGGGGGGATGCGATCGAGGGGGGAACCGAGGAGGCCCTTTCGCTGGCCGGGCGCCTGAGCCGCGATCGCGGTGCCGGACTCGACTGGCTACTGATCGGCAACGTGACCGACGACGTGAGCGGGATGGCGGCGCGGCACGGCGTTGCCCACATCGACCGCGCGAGCGCGTCCGCGCCGGGGCCGGATACCTTGGTGGCGATGATCGTGGCCTACTGCTCGCAGCACCGCCCCACCGTCATCCTGTTCAACCAGACGCTGGCGGCCCGGCTCGTGGCACCGAGGGTGGCCGCGCGTCTCGGCGTGCCGGTGGTGATGAACGGCTTCTACATCGAATCCCAGGGCAGCGAGCTCGAGGTGCGCACCACCGCCTACGGCGGGGATACGCACGCGGTATACCGGCTCCCGGCACCCGTCAACGTGGTCTCCATCGTCACCACCACGCTGCGCGTCGAGGCGGCACCACAGCCGAGCGTTCCGGTCACGCGCGAGGTCGCGCTGCCCGCAGGCGGCGTGACGGAACGCTGGACGGTGATCTCGGCGGCCCGATCCGAAGGACCGCGCCTCGAGGATGCGGATGTCATCGTCTCCGGCGGGCGCGGGCTCGGCAGCGCCGCGAACTACCGCCTGGTGCGCGAGCTCGCCGAACAGATCGGCGGCATGTACGGCGCCTCGCGCGCCATCGTCGACGACGGCTGGGTCGATTCCTCACGCCAGGTCGGACTCACGGGGAAGATCACGCGCCCGGGTCTCTACGTCGCCGTCGGCATCTCCGGGGCGAGCCAGCACATGGCGGGGTGCTCCGCCGCAAAGACCATCGTCGCGATCAACAAGGACCGCGATGCATCGATCTTCCGTTATGCGCGTTACGGCATCGCGGGCGACTGCCTGGACGTGATGCCGGAACTGATCAAGGCCGCTGCAGCGGGCAATCACTGAAGGAGGCTGCACATGAGCGACGAGATACTGCCCTGTGTTCCCGGACTGTTCGACCAGAGCGGTGGCGCGGCGCGACTGCACGGCTCGCGCTGTGCGAGCTGCCGCACGCCCTATTTCCCGCGATCCGCCGAATGCCACAATCCCGACTGCGGCGGCTCGCGCATGGAGGATTGCAGTTTCGCGGGCAACGGCGTGCTGTGGAGCTTTTCGGTGGCGGATTTTCCGCCGCCTCCGCCGCACCGTTACGACAAGCCCTTCGTGCCCTACGCGATAGGCGTGGTCGACCTCGACTGCGGCCTGCGCGTGGTCGGCCAGATGGTCGACCCACCGTCGGCGTTGCGCGTGGGCGATACGGTGGAACTCGTGATCAGCGAGCTCTACCACGAGGACGGCAAGGCGTTCACGTCGTGGAAATTCAGGCAGCTCGCCGCGACCGCGGCAGGGAGTGAGTGACATGCAGGAAGTAGCCGTACTGGGTGTCGGTCTGCACCGATTCGGCAAGACCGGCGACGACATCGTGGGCAACAAGTCGGTCACGGCGCTGTGCCGGCACGCAATCGACGCGGCGCTGAGCGACGCGGGCGTGCCGTGGAAGCAGATCCAGGCCGTCTGTGCCGCCAGTTCACGCTTCTCGGGCGGCAAGGGCTGGGGCCTCAACGGCAACGACGTGGTGGAGGAGCTGGGCTCCACGGGGATCCCGGTCTACAACATGTCGGCAGGCTGTGCGGCGGGCGGCAACGCATTCAACGTCGGCTATTCGATGGTCGCCGGCGGCGTCTACGACATGGTGCTGGTGGTCGGAGGCGAGGTGATGCCCAAGGGCATGATCCAGACCTCGGGCGTCGAGGAGGCGACGGATCCGGAGTTCCTGCGCCAGCGCTGTGTCGGCATGCCCGGCCCCTCGTTCTGGGCCACGCTCGCGCGCCGGCGCATGCACGACTTCGGCACCACGGAAGAGCAGTTCGCGAAGGTGGCGGTGAAGGCGCGCAAGTGTTCCGTGCACAACCCCTACGCGCGCTTCCAGAAGGAGATCGGGCTGGACGAAGTACTCGCCTCTCCCTACGTCAGCAATCCGCTGCGACTCTTCGAGATATGCCCGGTGTCCAACGGCGCCGCGGCCGTGGTGATCTGTTCGGCGGCAAAGGCGCGCCAGTTCACCTCGCGGCCGGTGCTCGTCGCATCCAGCACGGTGGCGACGATGCACTTCAGCGATGCGCTGCCGCGCGGGCTCGCCGGCCCGGTGCCCGGCGGCCCCAGCTTCCACACCGAATCGCTCGCCGCGGTGAAACGGGCGTTCGAGATGGCCGGCATCGGTCCGCAGGATGTGAGCCTCACGGAGTTGCAGGACAACACCTGCTATTACGAGTTCGCTTACCCCGAGGAATGGGGCCTGTGCAAGCCCGGCGAAGCCGAACGCCTGCTGGAGTCCGGACAGACCGCGCCGAACGGTCGCATGCCGATCAACCCTTCGGGCGGCTTCGTGTCCTTCGGCGAGGCCACGACGGCAATGGGCGTGTTCCAGATCGTCGAACTGACCTGGCAGCTGCGCGGCCAGTCGGGCGGGCGCCAGGTACCCGATGCGCGCGTCGGGCTGGCACAGACCAACGGACTGGGCGGCAACGCAACGGCGGCGATCCTGAAGAAGTAGCCGCGGCGGAGCCGGTATACTCGGCAAAAATCTAGGCGAGCACGCGATGCCTGAAATATCCGCCCCCAGCTATTTCCTCCTCGGCCTGCTCCTGGTCGCGGCGCTCGCCAGCCTCTTCCGGGGCCTGCGCGCGCACCGCGATCGCATTGCGCGCGGCAAGGCATTCTTCGGTCCGCGCATCGATCGGGCCAGCGTGCTCGCCAGGATCAACTGGCGCGCTTTCATCTCGCGCGGCGTGTTCACTTCGCGCCTGCGCCAGCGGCGCTGGTCCGGCATCGCGCACGGGCTGCTGTTCTTCGGCGCGCTGGCGCTCATATGCGGCCACGCGCTCTTCGCGCTGAGCTTTGTCGGCGTGCCGGTGTACGCCGGATGGTTCGGCTACCTGGTGATGGAACTGGGACGCGAGATCGCGGGGATCATGGTGTTCCTCGGCGTGCTGTTCTTCCTGCTGCGTCGCTTCTTCCCGCCGCAACGGCTGGTGGCGGGCGGCAAGCGGCCCGGCTTCGAGCGCATGGAGGCGCTGATACTGCTCACCGTCGTCGCGGGATACTCCTCCGAGAGTTTTCGCCTCGCGCTGCAACCCGGCGGTGGCGGCGAATTCCTGGGCACCGCCGTTGCCGCGTTCATCCGGCAGCACCTCGACCCCGACGCCACGCTGCTCGGCTTCAAGCTGCTGTGGTGGCTGCATGGCCTGCTCGGCGCCTCGTTCATCGCGCTTATCGCCCACACCCCGATGTCGCACATGCTGCTCGGTCCGACGAACTCCGCGCTGGCGAGCCGCCGATCCGGGATCAACCTCGCGCCGCTCGACTTCGATGCCGAGCAGGACGCCGCCGGCAACCCGGTGGTTTTCGGCGCCGCGAGGCTCGCCGACCTGACGCAGAAAAACCTGCTCGACGTGTCGGCCTGCCTGTGGTGCGGGCGCTGCCACGAAGTGTGTCCCGCCGCCCAGACCGGCAAGGACCTCTCCCCGAAAAAAGTCATGGCGACCTGCGCCGAATACCTGGCGGCGGGTCGCTTCGACGACAACTCGTTGATCGAGGTGCTCGGTCGCGATGCGATCTTCAACTGCACCACCTGCGCCGCCTGCGTCGAGGTCTGCCCGGTCAGCAACAATCCCGCGGAGGTGATTCTCGAGTTCCGCCGCCATCACGTGATGGAACTGTCGGACATGCCCGACACCATGGCCGCGGCGAACCGCAACCTGGAATCGCGCGGACACCCCTTCGTGGGTACCGCGGCGAACCCCGATGACTGGCGCAGCGGACTGCAAGTGCCGATATTCGAGCCCGGCAGCACGGAATACCTGCTATGGATCGGCTGTTCGGTGCGCTACGAGCCGCGCGCCCAGGAAACGGCGCGCGCGATGGTGCGCATCCTCGAGGCCGCGGGACTGTCCTACGGGATCCTCGGCGAGTCGCGCTGCACCGGTGATCCCGCGAAGATGATGGGCAACGAGATGCAGTTCGTCGAGACCGCCCAGGAGAACATCGAGGAGTTCCGGGAGATCGGGGTGCAGAAGGTCATCACCCTGTGCGCGCACTGCTTCAACAGTTTCGACCGCTACTACCCCGAGCTCGGCGCCGACTGGAAAACGATCCCGCACTCGGTGCTGATCGACGAGCTGATCGCCGACGGCCGCCTGCAGATCGCGCACAAGGGCGAGGAGACGATCACCTTCCACGATCCATGCTACCTGGCGCGGCACAACGGCATCGTCGACGAGACACGCCGCGTGCTCTCCGCGGTGGGCCAGCTCATCGAGATGCCCCGCACCCGTGAGCAGAGCTTCTGTTGCGGGGCCGGGGGCGGCAATTACTGGGGTGGCCAGGGCGGAACCGCGCGCATCGGCGATGTGCGCATCCAGGAAGCGCTGGACACGGGCGCCGACAAGGTCGCGACCGCGTGCTCCTTCTGCACGCTGATGCTCACCGCGAGCGCGGGAAAGCACAGTGAAACGCGCAAGGTATTCGACGTCGCCGAACTGGTCGCGGAGCGCATCCGCATCGTCGAGGGCTGAACGGGCACCGGTCGGGCTGCCATGGCGGCCCGCCCGGTGCCGGGCGCGCTCAGGCGCGCCCGAACAGCCGACGGAAGAAGCCGCGGATCGCGGCCCAGATCACGTTCCACACCACGGCGAGCACGTTGATCGATTCCTCCTTCGCGATCGGGGGTCGTGCCACGGGCTCTGATGGCGCGGCACCCGGAGCCGGCGTCGCGACGCCCGCGGACGCGTCCTCCCCCGCCGGTGCCGCGGCCGGCACCGATTCGAGCGAACTCTTCACGTTGGTGACGAACTTCTGGATCACCTGTTTCGAGACGCCCTCGATCATCCCGCGCCCCACCTGCACGATGCGCCCCGTGAGATCGGTGCTGGACTCGCAGCGCACCTCGGTGCTGCCGTCCGGCAGCGCGAGCAGGTTCGCCGATATGGTTCCGCTGACGGTGCCACCGCCCTTTTCCTTGGCCTCGGCCAGCAGGGTGAGCTCGCGCGCGCTGTCATCGAGCTTGATGAAGGTCATCGTGCCGTCGTAGCTCGCCGTGATGGCACCCACCTTCAGCTTGACGGTACCGACGAAGCTCCTGTCGTCGATTATCCTCGCCAGCGAGGCGCCCGGCATGCATCCCGCGAGATTCTCGGGGCTCTTCATGAAGTTCCACACCTGGTCGATCGGAGCGGAAACCTGGAACGTTTCGCGGATCTCAATAGCCATGTTTCATCCCCTTCAGGTGAATTCACCCTCGACAAACGCAACCGCACTGACACGCATGGTAGCCGCCAAGGTAGCTGAATTCCCCGCGTCGCGAAATCCGAATCGGCCGAATCGGTATCAGAACGGGACAACCCGCACGCACGCACGCGCAGCGATCCCCGTACTGTGATTTACTCGGATCCATGCCATTCGCAGGGAGTCCGGACATGAGCGGCCACGACTGGGATCACACCACCGACGTACTCGTCATCGGTTCGGGAGCCGGTGCGCTGACGGCTGCGCTGCGCGCCCACGACAACGGCGCGCAGACTCTCGTCATCGAGAAGACCGCGCTCTACGGCGGATCGTCCGCCATGTCCGGCGGGGTGCTGTGGCTGCCCTCGAGCCCGATGATCGCGCGCGCCGGCGGCAGCGACTCGCCCGAGGAAGCCAAGCGTTACATGAAGAGCGTGATCGGGGAACCCTCCCAGAACGCGCGCATCGACGCCTTCGTCGACACGATTCCGCGATTCATCGAGTACCTGCACGCGAGGACCCGCGTCTACCTCGAATCGCTGGTCGGGTTCCCCGACATGTACCCGGACAATCCGGATTTCAAGATGCACCGTTGCCACGAGCCCCTGCCGTTCAACGGCGGCAGCCTGGGCGACGAACTGCAGTTCCTGCGTCCCCAGCACCCGCAGACGACGCTGTTCGGGGTCATCGGCTGGACCGCGAGCGAGTCGCTGGTGCTGCAGGCGCGCGGCAAGGGCTGGCTATGGGTGGCGTTCAGCATGGTCGCGCGCTATGTGCTCGACATTCCCGGCCGGCTGCGCGGCATGCGCGATCGCCGCCAGGTGCTCGGCGGCGCACTGGTGGGCAGCCTGCGCCGCTCCATGATCGAGCGGGGCATGCCGCTCTGGCTCGGCACGGCTGCGCAGGAGCTGGTGACCGAGGACGGGCGCGTGACCGGCGTCACGGCGCTGCGCGATGGCAAGTGGGTGCGCATACGCGCGCGCAAGGGCGTGATCGTCGCCAGCGGCGGCTTCGAGAAGAACAATGCGATGCGACGGCGGCACCTGCCGCAGCCCACGGACGCGGCGTGGACCGCCGGCTCCCCGGGCAACACGGGGGAGATGATCGAGGCGAGCGCATCGGTCGGTGCGGCCACGCGCTTCATGGACGCCGCGTGGTGGGGTCCGACATTCCTGATTCCGGGCGAAGCGCAGGCACGCATGCTGATCATCGAGAAGAACCTGCCCGGCTGCCTGATCGTCAACCGCGTCGGCGAACGTTTCGTGAACGAGAGCTCGTCGTACACCAAGGTCACGAAGGGGATACTCGCGGCGAACGCGCCCGGCCGCGAGAGCGTGCCGGCGGCGCTGGTGTTCGATTCGACCTACCGCAAGCACTATCCCTTCGGACCCATGCTGCCGAGCAGCTTCCAGCCGGACTTCGCGGTACCGCGCAGCGCCTGGGGCGGCATCATGAAGGCCGACACCATAGAGGAGCTCGCGCGACAGCTCGACGTCGATCCCGCCGGGCTCGCCGCGACAGTGCGCAAATTCAATGGCTACGCCGCCAGCGGCAAGGACCCGGATTTCCAGCGCGGCGACGCGACCTACGACCGCTACTACGGCGACCACTCGGTGGGACCCAACCCCTGTCTGGGCCCGATCTCGAAACCGCCCTTCTACGGCGCCAAGGTCTATCCCGGCGAACTCGGCACCAAGGGCGGCATCGACACCGACGAGAATGCGCGCGTGCTGGACCAGGGCGGCAACGTGATCCCCGGGCTCTATGCGATAGGCAATTGCAGCGCCTCGGTCATGGGCCAGACCTACCCGGCCTCGGGCTCGACGCTGGCGCCGGCGATGGTATTCGGCTTCCGCGCGGCTGACGACGCGACGGGCCAGTGACACCGCAGGCACGCACAGACCCATGACCGTCCACGCAATGATCACCTGACTCGGGAGGCTCATCATGGCAAGCACAGATCGTGAAAGCATGGAGAAGCCGGACTTCATGTCCGATGAGGACTGGGAGCAGATCAAGGCCCAGACTGCAACGCTGGATCGCATCAGGGGTGATGCCAGGGCGGACGTGGCGCGCTACCTGGCCAATCCCGAGGGCTGGGCCACGGGAGCCGGTTCCCCCTCGGGGCTGCCGACCCTGTTGCTGACCTGTATCGGTCGCAAGTCGGGCGAGCAGCACACCACCCCGCTGGTCTTCATGCAGGACGGCGAGGACATGGTGGTCGTCGGGTCGCTGGCTGGATACGACACGCATCCTGCCTGGTACCTCAATGTCAGCGCGAACCCGCAGTGCTGGGTCCAGCTCGATCGCAGGAAGATGACGGCCACCGCGCGCGACGCAACGGATGCGGAGCGCAAGGAGTTGTGGCCCAGACTGACGGCGATCTTTCCGGCCTGGGGACATTTCCAGAAACAGACCGACCGCCCCTTTGCGATCGTGATCCTCTCGCCGACCGGCCCCGCGTGATCGCCGGGCATTCAGGAGCGCCACGCGACATGAGCAACGTTAATTTCGAGCACCTGTTCTCGCCATTGCAGGTCGGGCCCATGCGCGTGCCCAACCGCATATGCGAGACCACCAATACCATCAATTCGTCGATGACGCCGGGCCTGATCGACGAGCACTTCATCGCGCACCATGCCGCGAAGGCGCGCGGCGGTACCGGCTGGATCGGCAGCGAGACCTGGCTGCTGGATGCGCCCTTTCCCCCGGAGACGCCGGATGAAATCGGGCTCCCCGTGGGCTGCGCCGGGCACCAGGCGGCGTACCAGAATCCGGCCTTTGCCGAGAGCATGGCGCGGTTCTGCGCCGAGGTGCACCAGAGCGGCTCCGTCGTGGTGGTCCAGCTGACCCACCTCAATGCCGTGTGGGCCCCCTCGCCGGTGCCCGTGATCGGCGCGCAGGACTATACGCCCCACGTGATGGGCGAGGAGGAAATCGAGTTCTGCCTCGACACCTATGCCAGCGCCGCGGCGGTCGCGCGCGCGGCGGGCGCCGACGCCATCGAGATCCATTGCGCCCACGAGACCCTCGGCTACAGCTTCCTGTCGCCGGTGACGAATCGGCGCGCCGACAAATGGGGCGGCGGTCCGGAGCAGCGCGCCCGCTTCGTGATCGAAGCCCTGAAGCGCGTGCGCGCATGTGTCGGGGAGTCGATGGCGCTCGGCATACGCATCAACGGCCAGGAATCCCGCCACGGCGGCTATGACAACCTGGAAATGCGCGAGATGCTCTATTGCATCGGCGAGACCGGCCTGCTCGATTTCGTGGACATCGATACCGGTCACTGCTGGGGAGCGCCGTCCTATGTGCCGTCTTCGTACCATCCGCACGCCGAGTTTCGCGAGTTCGGCAAGGCGGCGCGCGCCGACCTCGCTCTCATGGAGCGCAAGATCGCCGTGCTGTTCACCGGCCGCATCAATGATCCCGTCCTGGCCGAGGAACTCATCAAGGAAGGGTTTTGCGACCTCGTCGGCATGGTGCGTGCCGGTATCGCCGATCCCGAGTTCGCCAACAAGGCGCGCGAGGGCCGCCTGGGCGAGATACGCCGTTGCATCGGTTGCACCCGCTGCATCGACGAGGCCTCGGAACCCACGACCATGCCCTACACGCCGACCTGCTCGATCAATCCGGTCATCGGCAATGAACTGCGCTGGCAGCAGCAGTACCGGCCGGCGCAGGAACCCAAGCGCGTCGTGGTGGTCGGTGGCGGTATTGCCGGATGCGAGGCCGCACGCGTGGCGGCGATGCGCGGTCACCGGGTGATCCTGCTCGAACAGGGCAAGCGCCTGGGGGGCCAGCTGCTGATCGCCGCCAGGGCTCCCGGGCGCGATTCGTTCGAAGACCAGGCCTACTTCGAGGAAAACGAGATGGCGCGCCTGGGGGTCGACGTGCGGCTGCAGTCCGTTGCGGATGTGGCGGCAATCAAGGCCCTGGCGCCCGAGGCGGTGGTCATTGCCACGGGCTCGGTCCCGCGCGTGCCCGACGATGTTCCCGGCATCGACCTGCCGCACGTGGCGCAGGGCTGGGACGTCATGCGCGGCAAGGTGAGCACCGGAGAGCGCGTTGCCGTGATTTCCCAGGAAGACTATTACCAGACGCCCGCCGTGGCCGAATTCCTGGCCGCCCGCGGCAAGCAGGTGGAAGTCTTCCACAAGTCGGTGCACCTTGGCACGGAGATCGCCAGGTATTCGATCGGAATGGTGCTGAGCCGCATGGAGCAATGCGGCATCCAGATCCATCCGAACCTGGTACTGAAGGAGCTCTGGTCGGACGGACTCGAGTTCGTCTCATCCTGGGGCGGGAAGACCTATCGCCGGGAAGGCTTCGACAGCGTGGTACTGGTGTACGGATCGACACCGCAGCACGGGCTGTACGACCAGTTGAAGGCCGAAGGCTGCATCCCGCAGCTCTACCTGGCCGGCTCGGCGTGGCTTCCTCGTCGCCTGGCCGAGGCGACGCGCCATGGCGCCGGCATCGGGCTGGTGATCTGAAGCGGGATTCGCGAGCAACCCCGGTGGCGTACGCGATCGTCTACGCAAAGCGCGCGATCACCTGCCCGGCATAGCGCTTGATGGCCTCCAGCTTCACGTCGAGCGGGGGCTGTTGCTGCATGATGGCTCCCACGCCCATCTCGGCCAGGATGCCGGGCACGCTCCACGGCGTCACCTGCAGATCGGTGACGCCGATATCCTCCAGGCGCCGGATGTCGTCCACCGTCTGGGCGTCGGGGCAGTGCATCATGATGTCGAACGGTTCGTTCTCGCGTCCGAATTCCCGGCGAAAGCGTTCGAGCTGCGCCAGCATGTCCGCGACCGCATCCATGTCGTGAATGACGCTGACCCAACCATCACCATAACGCGCCGCACGCCGCAGCGCGGGCATCGTGGTACCGCCCACGTATATCGGAATGCGCTTTTTGGGTACCGGCGCCATGATCAGGGGGTCGAAATCGAAGTACTTGCCGTGGAATTCCTGCATCCCGCCCCGCATCAGCAGACGGATGACCTGGATGGCCTCGTCCTGGCGGGCACCGCGGGTCTTCATGTCCACACCGAGCCACTTGAACTCCTCCGGCATCCATGCGAGCCCCACACCCAGGGCCACGCGGTCGTTCGCGATCGCGGCGACCGAGCACAGGCTCTTGGCTTCCAGCAGCGGCTGACGGATGGCCAGCCTGAGCACGGAGGGGAGAAAGCGGATGCGCCTGGTCACGACGGCCATTGCCGTTATCGCGACCCAGGGATCCAGCACCGGCATATCGAGCGGCCAGAAGCGCGTGCCGTCCGGCGTGTACGGATAGGGAACCGAAATCGTCTCGGGAAAGAACGGGGAGTCCGCCACCTGGATGCTGTCCCAGCCGCAGTCATCGGCCGTGCGCGCTATATCGAGGTGCTGGTCGGGGTCGACCATGAACAGGTGAAATCCGAATCTCATGGCTTCTCTCCTCTTCGCCCATGCAGGCATCGGGACAAACACAACGCCGTGGTGCCCGCTGACCAACGACCGTGCCCGAGCACGTCGGGATGCTCAGCCCGTGATCGCCGCACGCGCATTGCGACACGCACGGTGAATCACGACGAGCAATGCCACGCCATAGACCAGCAGCAGGACCAGCACCGGCCATATCGACGCAAGGGCCAGCGGCCACGTCAGTCCCACCGCCAGCGCCAGCCCCCCGAGCCCGCGCAGCCAGCGCTCCGGGAACAGTTGTCCCATGTGACGCAGCTTGCGACCGACCGGGACACTCGCGCGGTAATCGAGCCACAGCAGGAAAGGCACGATCTTGCCCAGCATCGCCGTGTAGATCGGCAGCAGCGCGCCGCACAGGAACTGGCCGCCCAGCAACACCGGGTTCAGCCGCGGCAATGCGTCCAGCCACGGCGCCAGGGCACAAACCAGCAGCAGGTTCACGCCGCCCCACGCCCACAGCCAGCGGGCCGGATCGGCCCCACGCTTGCTCGCCTTCAACGAGCGCAGCAGTTGCAGCACGAACAACAATACCGGCAGCACCAGCAGGGGGAGCAGTACCGGCCACACGGCGAGCAGGAGCAGCATCAGCGCGTTCAGCGGAACCAGCAAGCGCGCGAGGCGCTGCGGCCACGGCGGTGTGACGAGGAACATCGGCACCACGGTCAGCGCCACGCTGGCTAGCAGCGGGAACACCCAGCCCATGCTGCCGAACAGCACGTGCAGGCGCAGCACCTCGGGCAGCGCCAGCGCCACACCGCGCGTCAGCACCAGCAGCAGCAATATCCCGCATGCGACGGTCAGCCCCAACCCGGCCACTGACCAGCGCAGGCCTGCCGTGCTGGCATCCACCGCGGGACTGCGCCACAACCGCGTGAACAACCAGCCCGTGAACGCGAGCAACATCACCCCCAGGACGGCCCCGGCCGCCTGCAGCAGCAATGGCTGCATCAGCCACAAGCCCGCTGCAAGAAGCGCCGTTCCCGTCTGCAGCGATCCCCACACCAGCCAGCCCGCGAGGACCGGGCGCTGCGCACGCGCACCGGCGAGCACGGCACTGATCTGCAACAGCGCACCCAGCATGATGTTGCCGGCGAATCCGAGCATCATCAGGTGCACGATCGCCAGCGTGACGGGGTGATACCGGCTCGCCAGCACCTCCGTCGCGTGCCCCGCGAACAGCACTGCGGCGACCAGCAACCACCATGGCGCCGTGCGCAGGAAGCGTAGGGGGACCTCGACCGGCAGGCTGAACTCAGGATTGATCACGGGAAGCGTTGCGCCTGATCGTAACGACCGCACGCCCGTCGGGCTGCGGCTCGGTTTCCCAATCGCAGGGACGGCGCGCCAGGTGATCGAACAGCGGGTAGGGCATGCGCGGCAGCAGGAACGCCTGGCATGCACCCGGCGCGGCCGCATCGAGCCAGTCGAGCACGCGATCCATGGGCTCAGGCGCCGCGAGCCCGCTCAGGTCGATGCAATCATCCACGGGCCGCGTTCCTCGCGGATGCTCACAGCTGTCCGGCAAACTCCGGCACCGCGCGCTCGCACATGGGATAGAGGACGTTCTCCTCCTTCATGTTGTGCTGCTGCAGCAGGATCAGCAGGGTTTCGCAGCAACCCACGAAATCCGCGGCGTTGCGAGCCGTGAGCGCCTCGTTCAGGCCCTCCATGAGATCGCGCACCTCGGCATGCTCGATGCGCATCATCTGCGTCGGCCCGCTGCTCATGCCGGTGGCTTTCTCGAAAGCGGGAAACAGCCCGTTTTCCTCCAGGGCCAGATGCGCTTCGGTATCGGCAACGAACGCCGCCGAGGCCGCGGCACAGGCCGTCCAGTCCTCGCGCCGCGCGGCCGCCTCGGCCTGCGCCAGCAGCTCGTCGCAGTGGCGATGCTGCGCCTGCATTTTGGTGACGATACCCATGTGTGCGCCCCTGTCCGAGAGAATTCCCGAGCAGTTTACTCGGACTTTCGTGCGATTCCTTGTCGCAACTCAAACGTCCTTGAAGTAGGGCTCGACCGTGCCCTTGAGTTTCAATGTCACCGCATTGCCCTTGCGGTCGACGGCGCGACCGGCCGCCACGCGAATCCAGCCCTCGCTGACACAGTATTCCTCGACGTTCGTGCGTTCCTTGCCGTTGAAGCGGATGCCGATACCGCGCG
>DAORUQ010000078.1:0-14238 GCA_035433265.1 Pseudomonadales bacterium
GTCGAGGACGAAACGATGCGTATACACGCCGGGGCCGCGTGCGTGACGGAGCAGCGGATCCTCGCGCCAGTCCCCGAGTTCCGTGGACTGCCCCGGCGCACCGTCCATCGCCAATTCCCACTCCGCGAGCGGCCAGCTGCGCGCGGGATGCTGCAGCGCCACGCTGTCGGCAATGCGCAGGGGCAACGTCGCCGGCATCGGCACGCCGCGGATCAGGAAGCGGCTCTCGTAACCCAGCAGCGCCAGGGACAAGCTGCCGTCGGTCGTCTCGGCCGGCCATGCCGCGCCGCTCATCGCATCGAACCACCATAGTGCCTGGCCGGCCTCGGCCTGCAACTGCAGCGTCTGCGCTGTTGCGCCTTGATTGGCAAACAGGAGGATGTCCTGCTGCGCGTCGAGCTGGCGCCGGAAGCTGCGGATCGGTCCCCGGGTGAGATGACGCACCGGCGCCAGGATCTGCTCCTGCAGCGCATCGGCCAGCGACGCCGCGTCCAGGGAGCGCTGCTCGGCGCCGTCCGCGATCAGTTGCGACACGAGTTGCTGCACCTCGCGATCGCCCTGCGCCGCGTCCAGATAGCCCGGTTGACGTTCGGGAAGCGCTCCGGCGAATACGACCGGAACGCCCTCGGCCTCGAGGCCCGCGAGCGCGTGCAGCGTCTGCTGCTCGATCATCGGCGCATTGGCCACCAGCACCGCCTGGTAACTGCCGCCAGAGGCCGTCAGCGTGCGCGCGCCGATCTTCCCGCTCTGCAGCGCGTGGTCGTTGACCCAACCCCAGCTGATGCCGCGCCGGTCGAGTTCTCGCACCAGCGGCAGCAGCGTGCGCACCCACGCGTCGCGCTCGTCTTCCTGCTTCGGCGGGAGCGTGAACACCGCATCCAGCGTCTTTTTGCCACTGGTCAGCACCGGATCCTCGCGCACATCGACCGGCGGATCCGCATCGGGAATGGAGCCATTCAGCAGCGGCTCGGGCTCGCCGGCCTCGGGGTTGGCCCCGTGAAAACCGAGGAACGGGTAGTAGATCAGCACGTCGATCGCGGGACGCCCCTGGCGCAGCAGGTTCTGGCTGCGCGCGATATAGCGATTGATCGCCGGCACGTCCGCCCAGAGCACCGGGTTGTTCGGACCGACGATCGAGGAGAAATGCGCCGGGTTCTGCGGCCCGCTGAACGGCGTCCAGCCCTCTTCGCCGTAGGGCTTCGACGCGTCAGCTGTCCACGGGTAGGGCGTGCCGTGGTGGACGATGTGGTTCACGCCCGCGAGCAGCAGCTTGTCGGCGGCGGCCTTGAGCTTGCGCGGCGTGGTGGTCCAGTCGCGCTGGATCCACACGAAGGACTCGGCGCTCACTAGCGGCCTCCCGTAGAGCGCCGCCGCGGAGCTCGCCATCTTGAGCCCGAGATCGGAGCCGCCGGCCCAGAGCTGCTCCGTCTCCGGGATGGTGTTCGCGCCCAGTGCACGCAGGATGTCGAGATCCATGCCGTAGCTCTGCCCGCGCGAGACGAGCCCGCGCTGCGCCGCCCATGAGGCGGACGTCTCGACGAAGCGCTCGATCACGAGATCCGACAAGGTCTTCTGGTAGTCGTGGCGGATGCGCTCGTCCTGCGCCGTCAACTCGAACTCCGGTGCCGCGTGGATGCCGACGATCTCGCGAAAATACACGTTGTCCTTGCCCTCGACGTAGATCGCGGGCAGCAGCGGCTCCAGGTCGTAGCCGCGGCGCGCCCTGAACTCCGGCAGGATGTCCTCGACGCTCATGCGCTTGACGCGGAATTCCAGGCTGTCGTTGAAGAAGCCGCGCAAGCCCCTGCCATAGTGCGCGGGCAGCCCGGTGCGTTTGCCGAAGGCGTATTCGTAGTGACCCAGCACCTGGCGCTTGCGCAGGTGATCCACGACGAAGCCCTGCGGCTTCTGCGCCGCGCCCATCGGCACCTCGCCCGAGGGCAGCAGGTAGCTCGCGATGATCTGCCACTCGCCGGGCGGCGCCTCCCAGTGGAGCACACCGCCTGCGACCCGGGCCGTCAGCACCTGCACCGAGGCCGGATCGAGCGTGACGGTATCGTCGAGATCGAAGGGACTCCAGCCGTGTTCGCCCGCTACCACCCGCGCGGCGAGCACGCTGAGCAGGCGTGCGTTCGCGGCCGGGAAGTTGATGAAGTCGGCTCCCGTGAATTCCATCGCCGTGAAGATGTATTCGCTCGCGCCCGCGCCCGGCTTCGGCAGTTCGAGCGCGACGGTCCTGCCGCCCTTCACCCTGTGCGCGGCGTGAGCGATCACCGTGAGGCTGTCGTCGAGATTGATTTCGGGACCGCCTGGCGGCCAGCCACTGAAGTGCGTGAGGTCGAGTTGCATGCCTCGCTCGGCGGCCGCGGACATCACGGCGTCCAGCGTCTGGTAGTACGGCGGCTTGTCGAAACCGTAGACACGCTCCCAGGTGACCTCGTTCTCGATATTGAGCATGCCGCTGAGGAAGGGCTGCACCTCGCCGCCACCGAAGCCCGCGGCGTCGAGTTCGTCGAGCTGGCGCGTGAGCGTGGCGGCATCCACGTCGCCGCCCGGCCACCACCAGCGCGTCCACGGCCGCGCCGACTTCGGCGGCGTGAGTATCGTGTCCCAGCTGAAACCGGAGACCAACTCGGGCGGTTGCGCCGGCGCCACGGGCGCGGGCTCGACGTAAGAGGCGATGCTCGGCTGCCCTGAAGGATCCAGCGGCGGCGCGAGGTGCTGGCTCGTCTTGTGGACGACCCAACCGACGCCGCCGAGCGCGAGCAAGATCAGCAGCGCGATCAGCACCGCGATGACGGACGCGATACGCTTCACGATTGACATCTTGCTCACCCTCTCGATTCGTTCGATGTCCGACTGAAGTCGGACCTACGGGACCATGTCCGACTGAAGTCGGACCTTGTACGTTTGCTGCGGGCGTGTTTTGTTCATGCCCGGCTTCCGGGGAAGCCGATCGGCAAGAGCAGGAAACGAACGACCCGTGGCATGACTCGACGGCCCTGCGACATAGGAGAAGCGCGCCAGCGGTCGCCGCCAAGGCGTCGGCGACCGCTGGCGCCGCTCGGGATCAGTCAGACCCGAAGGCGTAGCGCACGCTGACCCCGATTTCCCGCTCCGGCAGCACGGCCACGCCGCGATAGCCCGAGGCGAAGCCGGCCACCACGCCTTCCGAATCGAGCTGAAGGACCGTGTCTTCGTCGAGCGCGTTCTTTGCCCACAGCGTCACGTCCCAGCGGCCATCGCTGCTGCGCACCCCGGCATACAGGTTCATGAGCGCGAAGGAGTCACGCTCGAAGCCCGTCGTGAAGTTGTCGTTCTCGGGCTGATAGTTGAGCAGGCCGCGCAGGTAGTACTCCAGCGCGTCGCGCGGGATCACGTACTCGGACTGCAGCGTCGCATTCCACTCGGGCAGGTTCGAGATGGGATCGTCGCTCACGCAGAAGGCCACCGGGCCCGATGCACCCCAGTCGGCATAGGCCGGGTTGGCGCCGTTGTCGGGCTTGCCGTCGAAATCCGTATCCCGGCACGGCACGCTGGCGTCGTCAAACTCGCCCTTCTGCGCGCTCATCGAGAGCTGGGCAGTCCACTCGTCGCTGATCAGCCAGAACAGGTCGGCCTCGAGGCCGTATGCGATCGCGTCGCCGTTGTAGGTGAAGCCGCCCTCGTCGACGGTTTGCGTGTTGTCGTTGACGTAGGGCACATCCTCGAAGCGGCCGATGAAACCGTCGAACTCCTGGTAGAACATCGCCGCGTTGAAGCGCAGGCGTCGATCCAGCCACTCGGACTTCAGTCCGAGCTCGAAGGCATCGGACTGCTCGGGCGGCCCGAAAAGGATGTCGTCGGGGATCGGCGCGGTGATCCCCACGGTGACCCCGGGCGGGCGCCAGGAGTGGGCGGCCGTGAAGTACACCATGGTCAAATCGCTCAGGCTGTACCTGATCGATGCATCGTAGACCCAGTGGTCCCAGTCTTCTTCTGCGGGCTGGTAGAACGAGGACGCTGCAAGCGCCAGATCGCAGGTATTCGGATAGGTCTGGCCCTGCCACGGAAGCCCGGTGACCTGGCCCAGTATCGTCGGGCACAGAATGCTCGTCAGCGGCTCTCCCTGCCCGATATCGATGGCGATGAGCGAGGAGCCGAGGTCCAGTTGCTGCGACCGCTCTGATTTCTCTTCCAGGTAACGAGCCCCCACGCCGATGTCGAGCTTGTCGGTCACATGGAACTCGAGGTGCCCGAAGGCCGCCGTGTTCTCCGCGTCCGTCGGGATGTAGATGTCGACGCCGATCAGATATGCCGGGTCCGCCGGCCCGCGGGGCGTCGGCGGGTAGCCAAAGGCGCCGGTGAGCTCCGCAACCTGGTGCACATCAGTGCTCGTCTCGGTATCGCTGTACCATAGCCCCGCGCTGTAATCGATGCGCCCGCCGCCGCCGGACTCGAAGCGCAGTTCGTGCGTCGTGACCTCGAAGTCCGTGGCCGTGTGCTGGAGCGAGGAATAGTCGACAACGGCATTGGCGCCGTCGAGATCCTGCATGAACTCGTTCGTGAGGTCCTGGTAGCCGCCGATATAGACGAGCTGGTGCTCCCCGATGTCCCAGTTCGCCTGCAGCGAGGTGATCTCGATCTCCTGGTCCTGCCTTCCCATTTTCTCGGCCACGCCACGGCGGTCGTCCGCCGAGATGGCCGGGCCGTTGTAGCCGGCACCGGCCCCCTCGACGAAGGTGAAATTGTCGATCGCGCGATCCATGTAGTGGTGCGTGAGCAGGAATTCCAATTCATCCGTCGCCTGGAACAGCAGGGTGGCCCGCAGGCCCTCGTCGTCGATCTCCGGCGCGTCGCCGTTCAGCAGCTTGCCCCCGGGGCCCTCGTTGGTGTTCTTGACCCCGGCCACTCGCAGCGCCAGCGTGTCCTTTACGATCGGAACGTTCAAGGCACCCTGGTAGTTCTGCGCATCGGCGTCCGAGAAGGATCCCGAGACACTGCCGCCCACCGCGCCGAGGTCCGGCCGCCGGGTGGTCATGGTCACCGCGCCTGCCGGGGAGGGGCGGCCTCGCAGCGTACCCTGCGGTCCGCGCAGCAGTTCCATCTGCTGGATGTCGTAGATGCTGGTGAACGCGTATACCGCATCGATCGGCAGTTCGTTCAGGTAGACGTCAACGGCGGGCGGCGCCGAGGAGTTGGGCGCAAAACCGATGCCGCGCACCGCGATCACCCCGGGCTCGCGTGCCGTGCTGGTCATCGAGAGCCCCGGCGTCGCGGCGGCCATGTCCTCGAACTCGAAGAACTTCAGTTTTTCCAGCTGCTCTCCGCTCAGTGCGGTGATCGAGACCGCCACGTCCTGCACGCTCTGCTCGCGACGGGTCGCGGTGACGATGATTTCCTCCAGTTCCTGCCCCCCCGCGGCAGGCTGACCGAGGGTGGGTTGCGCAACAGCCACGCTGGCAGCGATGCCGAGGAACAGCGCATTGCGCCGCAGACGCGTACCTTGCGAGAACGACCCGACGGAGGCGCAATGGATCGAATTGGACGGTTGTCTTTTCATGAGTTCATCTCCCTGAGTGGGTACACATTGTCGTTGTCAGCACACGAGACGACGCGGCACAGCGCGCCACAGCAAGCAGTTATGGAAACAGCCGGGCAAAAGCAGAACTCGCGACAGGCTTCGCGCCCCGAGCGCTGCGCCGCCGTTCCCCGGTTCGCGAGCAATTCATGCTGCACGCGCGGATTTCTCCAGCAAGCGTGGATACAGCAGTCCATAAACCGCAGGCGCGACGAATCCGGCCAGCGGCAGGACGAAGCAGATCGCCATGCTGTCGTAACGGTCCGCGAGCCAGCCCATGAGCGGCGGAGAAATCGCACCGCCCACGATCGACATGATCAGGAACGAAGCCGCAAGTTTCGTTTGCGGGCCGAGGTTGCGCAGGCTCATCGCGAAGATGAACGGAAACATGATCGACATGAACAGCCAGCACAACGGCAGGATCATCCAGGAGACGTGCTTTATGTCCGCCATCACGAACAGGATCACGATCGAATTCAGGAGACCGTAGAGCGCGAGCAGCAGATGCGGCTTGATCAAGCGCGTGATCAGCGCGCCCGAGAAACGCCCGACGGCATAGAGCACCATCGCGATCGTGATCACGTAGGCCGCCGTGGCTTCGGGTCGCGCCGCGTTCGTGATGCCGGCGTACCAGGCGAACAGCGGCGCCGTGAGGACGGCGCCCGATGCGTCCCTCGTGATCGCGTTCTCCAGGATGTAGTTCAGTGCAAACGCGTTCACGCCGACCTGTGCGGCGACGTAGAGGAATTGCGTGCCGACGCCCCAGACAAAATGCGGTTGGCGCAGCAGCGGCACCCGGTGGAGCGGGGGATCGTCGGCCCCGGCGGCCTCGCCGGATTCGCCGGATTCGCCGTCGATGCCCGGCAGCTTCACGAGCGAAAACGCCCCGAACACCAGCAGCACCACGCAGCCGAGCACGACGTAGGGCACGACCAGCGAGTGAAAGTCCGCGGACGCTCCGGCTTGCTGCGGCTGTCCAAAGATGAATGCGCCGCCCACCGTGGGCGCGATGATGTAGGCCACGGAGTTGAATGCCTGTGCGGTGGACAGCCGGCCCGCCGCCGCGTCCTTCGGGCCGAGCACCGTAACGTAGGGATTCGCCGCGGTCTCGATGCACGCCAGACCGCTGGAAAGCACGAACAGCGCGAGCAGGAACGACCAGAAGGTCTTGAAGACCAATCCTGCGGGGATGAACAGGAATGCCCCTATTGCCAGCACTGCCAGGCCCACCAGGATGCCGCGCTGGTAGCCGATGCGCCGGATCAGCAGGGCCGAGGGCAGCGCCATCAGGAAGTACGCACCGAAGACGGACGTCTGGATGAACCCCGATTGCGTCTTGCTGACGTGCAGGATGTCCTGGAAGTGCTTGTTCAGCACATCCAGCATGGCATGGCAGAACCCCCAGATGAAAAACAGGCTGGCGACCATCAGGAACGCGAAGCGCAGGGGATTGCGGTCCGATTTCGTCATCGCTGCGCTCCGGGCGCCTTGCGCGTCGTTGGCGAAACGCGATCAGCGGGCGCGAGACCCTCGCGCCAGCGTGCGCGATACGCCTGCAGCCCACGTACGGCGCATGGCTCGCAGGGCTCGCGCCGTGCGGGCTCGGGCTCGATATCCCAGTGGCACAGCATCGCCGCGCCGAGCGCCGTGGCATCCGTCGCGCCCGACAGGTACACGGGCCGCGCGCACAACGCGGCCACCAGGGAGCACAGCAGCGGATCCGCGCCGAACGCACCCTCGATCAGCACCGCGCCCGGTGCATCGAGCAGTTCGAGCGCGAGCTCGATCATCAGCGCGACGTAAAGGGTAGCCAGCGCCGCGCCGTGCGCTGGCTGCCCGGTGATCCGCCCTTCCCGGCCGGCACAAGGACCGCTGCCGCCGCTGAAATCCGGCAGCGCGAAAATCCCCGAATCGACTGTCGCCTGGACCTGATCCAGCGTGACCGGTTGCGCGGGATCGCTCGAGGTCAGCTCGCAGATCCTCGCGTATTCCCGCCCGCCCATGAAACGCGCACACGCCACCGGGTCCCCGTTCACGTCGACATTGGCCAGCATGTCGCGCGCCGGATCCAGCCGCTGCACCGTAGCGGCCGAGGCCATGCAGACGACCCAGGTACCCGTCGATACCAGCACGAAGGGGCGTGCCTGCGCGGCGCGCAGATGCCGCGCGAAGCCGGCATTGCTGTCGTGCACGCCGGCGTACACCGCGCAGTCACCCGGCAAGCCGGTCGCGCGCGCGATCACTTCGCGCAGGCTGGCAGGAGCAACCCACGGCGAGACGACACGCGGGAACTTCGCGCTCCAGGCCCGCGAACGAACAAGCGACGAGTAGTCCCGCTCCCGCGGCGCCCACAGGTCGGTATGGCAACCGAGCGATGTGTACTCGCCGGTCAATGCGCCGCTCAGGCGCCAGGTCCAGTACTGCGGGTACATCAGGATCGCGCCTGTCCGCGCGAATTCCGCGGGAAAGCACTGCTGCTGCCACCACAGCTGGCGGCCGAGGTTCAGTCCGGCCGGGAGCGCGGGCGACAGGGTTTCGGCGAAGGCCGGACGCAGCGAGTCGTAGCCGGTGGCGCCTGCAGGACCGTCGAATTCATAGTCGAGCACCGGCAGGACCAGCCCGTCCTCACCGAGCGTCGGGTCGATGAGCGCCGCGGTGGCGCCATGCGTGGCAACGTTCAGCCGCCCGATACGAAAGCGCGCGGCAGCATCGCGCATCGACCCGAGCATCCACTCCCACAGCCGGTTGACGTCGAGATGCGGATAGCTGCCTGCAGCGATGACTTCGCTCGCTCGTTGCGCGCGGTACACGCACTCGAGCCCCGCATCGAAAACGAGTGCCTTCGCGTTGGTCTTGCCGATGTCGAAGACCAGCGAGTGACTCATGCGATGGCGCGCTCCGGTCCCCGCGCATCACGCTGCGATGCATCCGTCGCCGGCTCGACCACGATGAGTTCGATGCCGGCCTCCTCGAAGAGCCTGCGCGAACCGGCGTCGATGCCGCTGTCGGTGATCAGGATGTCGACCTCCCCTAGCGGGCAGAACACCAGTTGCCCGCGCGCACCGATCTTGCTGCTGTCGGCGAGCACCACGAGTTGTTCGGCCTGGCGCAGCAGCTTCTGCTCGGCCTGGATCAGCAGAGGGTCGGATTCCATCACGCCGTGTACGCCGATGCCCGGCGTGCCCATGAACATGCGGCTGCCGTGATAGCGCTGGATGAGGTCGTCCTCGAAGGCGCTCACGATGATGTTCTGCTTGCGGTAGAGCTCGCCGCCCGGCAGCGTGACGCGGCACTTTCCCGACTCGAGCAGGACGCCGGCCAGCGCGAATGAATTCGTCAGCACGTTGATGTCACGCGCGCACAGGAACTCGGCCATCATGAACGTCGAGCTGCCGCCGTTGACCAGGATGGTCTCGCCGTCCTGACACAGCGCCACGGCGCGCTGGGCGATCGCGCGCTTTTCGGCCACGTGCCGCTCCAGGTTCGCCAGGAAGGCCGCGCCCTGCAATTGCTGGCGCGGCGTCCTGGCGGCGGCCTCGGACGTCGCCAGCTGCGCGCCACCGTGGATTTTCGTCAGCAGCCCTTCTTCGGCGAGCTTGTTGATGTCGCGCCGGACAGTGGCCGGCGAGGCATTCAACGCCTCGACCAGTTCCTGCAGGCGTACGAACTGACGTTCCTCGAGCAGGTCGAGGATGAGGCGATGACGTTGCTGCTCCAGCATGGGCTTCCCGTCCGTACCGGACCTGGCAGGGATTCGGCGACCTTAATCGAGTCTGATCCGATTTGCAATATCTTGATTGCTTTTGATTGCTTTTGGCCGTTTCGATCGTATAGCCTAGGAACCCTTACCCAACGCCTGCCGCTGGAGACTCGCCCTTGCAGCCCATCGAGAATCTCTGGGATGACGCGCACGCGGCCTCCCTGGACGACCCGCAACTGCTTCTCTATCGCTCGAACCTGCTGGGCCGGGATCTGCGCATCACCAACTTCGGCGGCGGCAACACCTCCGCGAAGCTGCCCGGCACGGACCCGCTGAGCGGCGCCGAGGAGACCGTGCTGTGGGTCAAGGGCTCCGGTGGCGATCTGGGCAGCATGAAGCTGGACGGATTCGCGACGCTCTATCTGGCAAGGCTCGAGCAACTGAAGACGCTCTACCGCGGCCTCGCGCACGAGGACGAAATGGTCGGCTACCTGCCGCACTGCACCTTCGGCCTCAATCCGCGCGCCGCCAGCATCGACACGCCACTGCATGCCTTCATCCCTCACGCACACGTCGACCACGTGCACCCGGACGCCGTGATCGCCATTGCCTGTACGCAGCGCAGCCGCGAGCTGAGCGCGGAGATCTTCGGGAGCGAGATCGGCTGGCTGGCATGGCAGCGCCCGGGCTTCGACCTCGGCCTGAAACTGGAGCGGCTCGCACGCGAGAACCCGCAGTACTGCGGGGCCGTTCTGGAAGGCCACGGCCTGTTCACCTGGGGCGAGAGTTCGCGGGCCTGCTACGAGACGACACTGCGCATCGTGCGCCGCGCCGCGCAATGGCTGGCCGCCCACGGCAGGACCGACGCTTTCGGCGGGCCACGCCATGCGGGCATCACCGAGGCCGCCGAACGACGCCGCGTCGCCGCCGCGCTGATGCCGCGCATCCGCGGGCGCATCAGCGCCGGACAGCGCAAGGTCGGGCACTTCGACGACTCGCCCCCGGTACTGGAGTTCGTGAATTCCGCGCGCCTCGGGCCGCTCGCCGCGCTGGGCACCTCCTGCCCGGACCACTTCCTGCGCACCAAGATCCGGCCGCTGGTACTCGATTTCGATCCCGCGGCGCCGGATCTTTCGGCCGAGCTCGCGCGCTGCGACGCCACGCTCGAAGACGCTCTCGGCGGCTATCGCGCGGATTACGCCGCGTACTACCAGCGCTGCGCGCGGCCCGACAGCCCGCCGATGCGCGATGCCAATGCGGTGATCTACCTCGTGCCCGGCGTGGGCATGTTCAGCTTCGCACGCGACAAGGCCACCGCACGCATCGCCGCCGAGTTCTATGTAAACGCGATCAACGTGATGCGCGAGGCCGAGCGCGTCGACAGCTACGTGGCGTTGCCCGAACAGCAGGCTTTCGACATCGAGTACTGGCTGCTCGAGGAGGCCAAGCTCCAGCGCATGCCGCCGCCGAAGAGCCTCGCGGGCCGCGTGGCGCTCGTGACCGGCGGCGCGGGCGGTATCGGCAGCGCGACCGCGCGCCGGCTGCTCGGGGAAGGCGCCTGCGTCATGCTGGCCGACATCGACCAGGCCGCGCTGGACGACATCACTCGACAGCTTGCCGAGGCGCACGGCGCCGACGCCGTGCGCGGCGTGATCTGCGACGTGACGCGGGAGGACTCCGTGACACGAGCCTGCGAGCGGCTCGCCGTAGAGTACGGCGGGCTCGATATCCTGGTATCGAACGCCGGCATCGCGAGCTCCGCACCGCTCGAGGACACGAGCCTCGAACTGTGGAACCGCAACATCGCCATCCTCGCCACCGGCTACTTTCTGGTCACGCGCGAGGCCTTCCGGTTGCTGAAACGCCAGGACTGCGGCGGCGCGATCGCCTTCATTGCCAGCAAGAACGCGCTCGTGGCCTCGCCGAATGCCTCGGCGTACTGCACCGCCAAGGCGGCCGAAGTGCAACTGGCGCGCGCGGTCGCGCTCGAGGGCGCTCCGCTCGGCATCCGCTGCAACGTGGTCAATCCCGACGCCGTGCTGCGCGGCTCGAAGATCTGGGGCGGCGAGTGGCGGCGCGAACGCGCCGAGGCCTACCGCATGGACGAGAGCGAGCTCGAGGAGCACTACCGCCAGAGGAGCCTGCTCAAACGCAACGTCTTCCCCGAGGACATCGCCGAGGCAGTGTATTTCCTGGTCTCGGACCGCTCCGCCAAATCGACCGGCAATATCATCAACGTCGACGCGGGACATGCTCCCTCGTTCACGCGCTGAGAGGAAACGCAACATGACCCTCTTCACCCCTGAATTCATCGCCGGGCAAAACCTGACTCACGCCGCCGCACTCGCCAGCGACTATGCCGCGCTCGGCGAGCAACTAGCGCGCTCGGGATTGGACATCGAGGCCATCACCGCGCGCGCCGCCGCCTTCGCGGTGGCCGTGCCGAGCTGGGGCGTGGGCACCGGCGGCACGCGTTTCGCGCGTTTCCCGGGGCCCGCCGAGCCACGCAACGTGTTCGAGAAACTCGAGGACTGCGCCGTGATCCAGCGCCTGGTGCGCTGCACACCGCGCGTCTCGCCGCACTTCCCCTGGGACTGCGTGTCGGACCATGCGGCGCTGCGCGAGCACGCCGCGGCACTGGGACTGGGCTTCGACGCGGTGAACTCGAACACCTTCCAGGACCAGCCGGGACAGCCGCTGTCATACCGTTTCGGCTCGCTGACGCACACCAGCGCCGCGGTCCGCGAGCAGGCAATCGCGCACAACCTCGACTGCATCCGCTACGGACAGGCGCTGGGTTCGCGCGCGCTGACCGTGTGGATCGGCGACGGCGGCAATTTCCCCGGGCAGCAGCATCTCGTGCGCGCGCTGGAACGCTACCTCGATTCCGCGCGCACGATCTACGCCGCGCTGCCTGCCGACTGGCAGATGTTCATCGAGCACAAGTGCTACGAGCCGGCCTTCTACTCCACCGTGATCCAGGACTGGGGCACCAGCGTGCTCTGCGCCATGCAGCTCGGCGAGAAAGCCCGTTCACTGGTGGATCTCGGTCACCACGCACCCAACGTCAACATCGAGATGATCGTGGCGCGGCTGGTGCAGTTCGGCAAGCTCGCAGGCTTCCACTTCAACGACAGCAAGTACGGTGACGACGATCTCGACAGCGGCTCGATCAACCCTTACCAGCTGTTCCTCGTGTTCAACGAGCTGGTCGATGCCCAACAGCGCCAGGTGCCGGGCTTCGATCCCGCCTACCTGCTGGACCAGTCGCACAACGTCACCGACCCCATCGAGAGCCTGATGAACTCGGCGGCCACCGTGCAGCGCTGCTACGTGCAGGCATTGCTGGTGGACCGCCCAGCTCTCGGTGCCTGTCAGGATGCGAATGACGCGCTGATGGCCGGCAACACCCTCAAGCGCGCCTTCCACTGCGACGTCTCGCCGATCCTGGCGGAGGCGCGCCGGCGCGCCGGCGGCGCGATCGACCCGATCACCTGCTACCGCGCGGCGCGCTACCGCGAGCGCCTCGCGCCGGCCCGACCCGCCGTCGCGGGCAGCGGCTCGGGCATCGTCTGACATGGCTCGCGTCGTTACCTGCAACGAGGACCTGCGGCTGCTCGCGAAACGCCGCGCGCCGCGCGCGATCTTCGACTACGTCGACCGCGGCTCCTACGACGAGCTCACGATCCGCGACAATCGCGCGGCGCTGGACCGCATCCGGCTGCGCCAGCGCGTGATGGTCGACGTCTCCGGGCGCAGCACCGCGAGCACGATGCTGGGCCAGCCGGTCACGATGCCGGTGGCGCTGGCGCCGACCGGGCTGACGGGATTGATGCACGCCAACGGCGAGATGCTCGCGGCGCAGGCCGCCGCGGAATTCGGCGTGCCCTTCGCATTGAGCACGATGTCGATCCTCTCGATCGAGCAGGTGCGTGCGGGTACGCGCGAGCCCTTCTGGTTCCAGCTCTACGTGATGCGCGACCGCGGCTTCGTGGCCGAACTGATCGGGCGCGCGGTGGCGGCCGGGTGCCCGGCGCTGATACTCACCGCCGACCTGCAGGTGCAGGGACAACGCCACCGTGATCTCAAGAACGGGCTCACGGTGCCCCCGAAGCTGACGATGGCAAACCTGCTCGATATGGCGCTGAAACCCCGCTGGGCGCTGGGCATGCTCGGGGCGAAGGGCCGCAGCTTCGGCAATCTCGCCGGCTATGCGCCGAGCGGACGCGGGCTCGCCACGCTGTCGCAATGGATTGCCGGACAGTTCGATGCCTCGCTCGACTGGGCCGACGTCGAGTGGGTGCGCGGCCGCTGGCCGGGCAAATTGATCGTCAAGGGCATCCTCGATCCCGACGACGCTCGGCACGCGGTGCGTGCCGGTGCCGATGCGGTCGTGGTCTCGAACCACGGCGGACGCCAGCTCGACGGCGCGCCTGCGGCGATAGACGCACTGCCCGGCATCGCCGACGCGCTGGGCGGGGAGGCAGAACTGCTCTGCGACAGCGGCGTGCGCAGCGGCCAGGACGTGCTCAAGGCTCTGGCGCTCGGGGCACACGGCACGATGATCGGCAAGGCGTTCCTGTACGGCCTCGGCGCCATGGGCAAGGCCGGCGTCACGCGCGCGCTCGAACTGATACGCAACGAACTCGACGTCTCGATGGCGTTGACGGGCGTGAGCCGGTTGGGCGATGTCGATCACAACGTGCTCTGGTGAACCAGGAATTCAGGAAGAGCTCAGGATGCAGGCCGGCGCCACGCGCGAATTTCAGGGAGTTCGCGGAGAATCGGCGATCTGCGCCGTGGCGATCTCCGCCAGCGCCAGCACCGCGGTGAGCCCCGGCGACTCGATGCCGAACAGGTTCACCAGCCCGGAGATGCCGTGCTCGCGCGGACCGTCGACGCGGAAGTCCTGCGCGGGCTCGCCGGGGCCGGCGATCTTCGCCCGGATGCCGCAGTGCGCAGGCGCGAGATCGCGCCT
>DAORUQ010000079.1:0-14076 GCA_035433265.1 Pseudomonadales bacterium
GGGCCACGACGGCATGGTGCGCCACGCCAAGTCCGATTTCCGCGGCCCGGCCTTCGAAAGCGACGTGACCTTCATCGACGGCGAAGTCGTCGACAAGATCGAGAACTCGCAATGGGGTTTCCCGGTCGTCCAGGTAAAGGTCAGGATGAGCAACCAGGCGGGTACGACAGTGGTGACTTCGCTCAACGAGGTCGAACTGCCGTACTGAGGGCCCCGCCACGGTCAGGCGGGCGCAGCGTTCAGGCAGTTTTTCAGTGGCGCCAGCCACGCAGGCGGTTGCCAGCATCGCACAGCACGATCTCATTGTTGATGAAGCGCCCCTGTTTCGACGCCAGGAACACATGGAGATTGGCGATGTCTTCGGCAGTGCCGTGCAGCGGCAGCAATTGCATGCCCTGGACACGCGTATAGGTCTCGTCGGGCAGTCCAGCCTTGTTGGCGGGTGTTTCCATGATGCCCGGCTCGACCGCGTTCACGCGGATGCCATCGGCGCCGAACTGGTTGGCCATGCCAAAGGTGATCGAATTCAGCGTCGCCTTGGTGACGCCGTAGGCCGTGGCGGGCACGTTGGCCGCCATGGAGGACTGGTTGATGATGAGACCCCTGGCCCTGGAGAGGACGGGGCGGAGCGCTTGCCCCAGGATCAGGGGCGCGATGCTGTTGATGGTGAGGAAGGACAGCCACTTTTCGAGGCTCAGATGCTCAAAGCCCTGGGCGATCTCGCCGTACGCGAGGCCCGCATTGTTGATGAGCACGTCGAGGGCGCCATGGTCGGTGCAAATCTTCGCGCCGAACGCCTTTATGTCATTTTCGACGGACAGATCTAGCTTGTGGGTTTCGCAGTTCACACCCAGATTCCTGATCTCCCCCGACGCATCGGCGAGCCCCTGTTCGTTGATGTCGACAAGGATGAGGTTTGCGCCCTGCTCGGCGAAGGCAAGCGCGATGGCGCGGCCCAGCCCAGCCGCGCCGCCGGTCACCAGCACCAGTTTTCCTTTCAAGCCTGTGTCCATTTTCCGCTCCCGGCATGCGAATCGAGGGTTATCGCTCTGTTGATGAGCATCCAGCGTAGACGATACTCTCGCCAAAGCGAGTTGCAACCGTCACGTCGGCAGGCGGGCACAAGGGCAACGTCAGACCGAACCCCCGTGCGATGTAACCGGACCATCCATGGCTGATCAGATCGTCATCACCGAGAAAAGCAGCCAGGCGAAAGATGTCCGTACCGCGGTGGGTTCTCGCTACGGCGACATCCTTTCGGCCGAGGGCCATTTGTTCGAGCTGGTCGAACCTGAGGATGTTGTGCCGGCCTGGAAGCGCTGGGCACCGATCCTGCTGCGCCCTGAAGGGCTCTATGGCACGCGCCCGGCACAGGGGGGCAACAAGGCCGCCAAGCTTAAGGCCATTCGCGAGGCGCTGCGCACGGCGCGGCGGGTGTGGCTGGCGACCGATTGCGATCGCGAGGGCCAGCTCATCGGCCAGGAAATTCTCGAGCACTACAACTACCGCGGGCAGGTCATGCGGGTGCTGTTCACCGCCCAGGACGAGCAGACCATCCGCGATGCGTTCGCCCGGGCACGACCCAATAGCGAATATGCCCGCCTGTACGCCGCCGCCGTTGCGCGCCGCCAGGCCGATCAGATCTACAACCTGTCTCTGACCCGCACCGCGACCGTCATCCTGGGCCGCGGTGCGCGCGGCGTGATCGGGATTGGTCGCGTGAAGACGCCGACCCTTGCCATCGTGTGCCGGCGCGAGCTGGAAATCCGGGATTTCGTGCCCGTTTCCTATTTCGAGATTGTCGCGCGCGCAAGAGTGGAGGGTGGCGAATTCCGGATGCGGCACGCGCCGCCCGAGCGCATCGTGCGACGGGAGAAGGCGGAGGAGGTGGTCAACGCCGCCCGCGGTTTTGTGGGCACGCTCGGCGTGCGCGTCGAGGAAAAGCGCCAGGGACCGCCCAGGCTGCACGATCTGCCGTCGTTGCAGAAATTCTGCGGCTCGAGTTTCGGCTGGCCGGCAGCCAAGACGCTCGACGTGGCGCAGCAGCTCTACGACGGCCAGGGCAAGAAGATCATCACCTATCCGCGCGCCGAGGTGCGCTACCTGCCTGAAAGCCTGATCGCGGATGTGCCGCGGATCGTGGCCGCACTGCAGGTGGGCCAGTCGTTCAGCGCGATCCCCGTGCCCACACCGCCGGTAATCCGCAAGGGCGCGAACGGCAGCTTCCATGACAAGGGTGTGCAGGGGGCGAGTCACCATGCCGTGATTCCGAACGTCAACACGGTCGACGAACTGCGGGAGATCTGGCCGCGCCTTTCGCCGGACGAGAAGAGGCTGTTCGACCTCATTGCGCGGGCGTACCTGGCCGCCGTGATGCCCGATTTTCAATACCGCCAGACCAGCGCCGTGCTCGACGTCCGCGGCTTCGCATTTCGCGCCTCCGGCCGCCAACCCATTGTTCCCGGCTGGCGCGCCGCGTTCCCGCAATGGCAGCCCGCAGAGGAGAAGGGCGACGAGGCGCAGCTGCTTCCGGCGCTGCGTAACGGCGAGACCGCACAACTGCGCGATCCGGTCATCGAGGACAAGGAAACCCGGCCGCCGCCACGTTACAACGAAGGCACCCTGATCGAGGCGATGCAGAACGCCTGGCGCTTCGTCGACGACGAGGTACTGCGCGATCGCCTCAAGCAGGCGAAGGGTATCGGAACGCCGGCGACCCGCGCCGAGATCATCGGCGGTCTGAAGAAGCAGGGGTTCCTCGTGGTCGAGGGGAAGCACATCGTTCCCAGCGCGAGCGGCCTGGGTCTGTTCGGTGTTCTCGAGCGGGCTGATCCGGCGCTGGTAGACCCGGGAGTGACGGCGCAACTCGAATGCCTGCTCGACGATGTCCTGACCGGCAGGCAGGAGATGGTCGATGCGATCGATGCCGTGTGCGATGTCGCCCGGCGCATCATCGGCAAGCTCAAGGAAGGTGCCGTTGCGGGAGGAGCATCCTTGCCTGGTGCCGCAGCCGGTGGCGCGGCGAGTGACTGTGCGCCAACGCCCGCGATGAAACGTTTCGCCGCCAGCATCGCTCGCGAAAAGCACATCAAACCCCCGCGAGGCTACACGAGGTCCGCATCCATCTGCCGCTCGTTCCTCGAGCAACATGCGCCCGGGAAAGCGGTAACAGCCGAGTCGAAACGGAGCGAATCGAGCCACGATGCGAAGCGCGGCAAGCGCGGGCGCAGGATCACCCGCAAGCAGTGACTCCAACGGCAGGCCAAGCTGCCATCGCTGATCCGGCCAATACTGCATTTACCATAATATACATTATGCGCACTCTACGATGTGCAGAGCAGGCCGCTTCGGGGCCGGCTCCGGCTCACCCTTTCGGTGCGCTTCCCATCCACGCCACCACGCCAGGTAGACCAGATAGTCGCGTTGCTCGATCTCGGTCTGCGTCACCCGGTCACCCAGCGGCGTCAGCAGCGCACCGTCGTGGAACCGATAACCGAGCCAGCCCGGGTATTCACCAGCCCGCGCAGCCAGCGCCAACACGGCCATGCGCGGTGCGCCGGTCGTTTCGTAACGGCGAACCGTGCGCACGCTGACATCGAGGAATTGCGCCGCCGCCCGTTGATCGAAGCCGGCGCGATGACGCAGATACGCGAAGTCGGAACCGTTCATGTCCGGTGTCGTCCCGGATCGGCTCACGCGCCCGGCCTGCGGCCGGATGCGTGATCCTCACCAGGACAAACTGTCCGCTGATCAGGCCGAGGCCGCGCGCTGCAATTCGGGCCCGGATCGGTCACCGCCCGCCGCTCGATTTGGTCCCTCGTGCACACGAACGTTTGCGCGTACCCCTGTTTCAGTTGATGTATGTCAACGCTCTGGTTCGCCGACGACCCTGACTCTCTTGACATGCTAAGAGCCGCGGATTAGCTTGGTGAGAACAACGTTCTCTCTAGCGAAGAACAAGGCACCGGGCGCAAGCTCATGGATATATTCACCGGTAGTCAGCACGTGGTCCGCAGCACGGTACGTGAGGTGGCGCTGCCGTCAATCGGAACCACAGGGGACAAGCCGCCATGGACACATCCATATTTTCTTCGATCCTGGAGCACTACCAGGGGTTGCTGTCCGTCTATACGGCCGTGGGAATCATGGCGGTTGTATTCATTGGCAAGCGCCTGCTGTTGCTGATCCCGGCTATAAGGCAAACCCAGGCGCTGAACAAGAAGGCTTGCGAAGAACGAAACACGCGCAGTTTCTACCCGCGTGTTCAAAAGAGAGTCCGCGTCTGGGGCCTGCTGACCGACGTGGTGATCTTCGCGCTCGTACTGCCCTTTTGCCTTACCCTGGAAGCCCAACCCTGGTGGAGGATGCTGCTGGATATCTTCGCCATCCTGATGGTGTACGACTTTTTCTACTACCTGACGCATCGCTTCCTGTTCCACGACGGCCCGCTGGGTGGACCGCTGATCTGGGTCCACGCCGTGCACCATCAACAACGTAATCCCTGCCGGGCCGATTCCAGCTATCTGCACCCGCTGGAACCCGTGCTGGGGCTCGCACTTTACGCCGCCACCATTGCCGTGCTGGCTGCGGTCATAGGCAGATTCCACGTCGCGACCATCGTGATCACCTGGGTCGCGTTCTCCGAGATCAACCTGCACAACCACGATTTGATGGAGGAAGATCGTTTCCCGTTCAGGTACCTGAAGTACATGTCGTTCATGCATCACGTCCACCACGCGCGGTTCACGGCGGGTAACTTTGCCACCATATCGCTGTTCTACGACTGGCTGTTTGGCACTTACGACACCGGGGGCGGCTACAAGAAAAAAGCAGTGGTCGCCGGTGCGGATTCCCCCTCGCGGGAGGCGCGTTGATGAATTGGCTGCAGAAGCATGACGCCAATTGACGCCGCCTCTACCGGCGGCCACAATGCCCGCTTATCCACGACGCCTAGCATTGCCCATGAGATCGATAGACGAACCCCGTGTGCCCGGAATCGGCAAGCTGATCCAAGGCTGCCTGCTGTTGGCGGCAGTGATGACTGCGCAGGCCGCCAGCGCCGCGGAGTCGGCCGTGGATCAACACCAGCTCGGCACGAAATATTCGCCGCTGACGCAGATCAACAAGGACAACGTGGCGAATCTCGAACTGGCCTGGGAGTATCACACCGGCGATCTCCCGCCCGCCGATCTGAAGAACCTGCTGATCGCCTTTGAAGACCAGCCGAGCCTGATCGAGGGCAACCTGGTGGTTTGCTCCACCACGCGCCGGGTGATTGCACTGGATCCGCAGACCGGCAAGGAGCGCTGGAGCTTTGACCCGCAGGATCCGCTGGAGAGCAAGAAAATCGGCATGCGCAAATGCCGCGGTGTGTCGAACTGGATCGACCGCGAGGCCGCTGACGGCGCCGCCTGCAAATCGCGCATTTTCCTCGGCACCGCCGATTACCGGCTGGTGGCCATCGATGCCAAGAACGGAAAGCCGTGCGAAGGCTTCGGCGACAACGGTGTCGTGAGGATGCCCGCGAGCAAGCCGGAGCTGTTCCCCGGCGAACTGGTGGCAACCTCGCATCCGGCCGTGGTCAACGATGTGCTGGTCGTCGGTTCGGCCGTCGCCGACAACCAGCGCGTGGATGCCCCCAGCGGCCGCGTGCTGGCCTTCGATGCCCGCACCGGCAAACAGCTGTGGGAGTTCGACCCGGTGCCTCGCGATCCTGCCGATCCGGCCGCCCGGAGCTGGGCCAGGGGCACGGGCGAAGGCTACGGCGGCGGCAACGTCTGGTCGTCGATGGCGGTCGATCAGGAGCTCGATCTCGTCTACCTCCCGACCACCAGCCCGTCGGGCGATTTCTATGGCGGCGACCGTGCCGGCGACAACAATTACACGACCTCGGTCGTCGCGCTGCGCGGTGCAACCGGCGAAGTGGCGTGGCACTTCCAGGTCGTGCACCACAACGTGTTCGATTTCGACGTGCCGTCACAGCCGATGCTGATCGACTTCCCGCACAACGGCGCGATGGTTCCGGCGCTGGTGCAGAACACCAAGATGGGGCTGATCTTCGTTTTCGACCGCGCAACCGGTGTGCCGTTGGTCCCGATCGAAGAGCGCCCCGTGCCCCAGGACGTCAAGGTCGACGGCGAGGTGCTGTCGCCGACCCAGCCGTTTCCCGTCGGTATGCCCGCACTCGGACCGCTGGGATTCTCTCCCGAGGACGCGTGGGGATTCACGCCGGTCGACAAATGGCTGTGTCGTGAAAGGATCAAGGAGCTCAACCACGGGCCGATCTACACGCCTCCCAGCGAGAAAGGAACGATCTTTTCGCCCTCGGTCGGTGGCGGTCCCAACTGGGGTGGCGGCGCCTATGACCCGCAGAGCCACATCATGGTGGTGCCGTCCAACCGCGTACCCGTGGTCGTGACGCTGATCCGCCGGGAAAACGCCAGGCTCGACGAGACCCAGGCCATTGAAGCCGGTGCCGCCATGACCTTCGCCAATGCGGGGGCGCCCTATGTTCCCAAGGTGGAGCCGCTTCTGTCGCCGCTGGGTGCCCCCTGCTCCGAGCCTCCCTGGGCAGCGCTGACTGCGGTGGATCTGGCCAAGGGCGAGATCGTCTGGGACGTCCCGCTGGGCAGCATCGAGAAGCTGATGCCGATACCCATTCCGTGGGAGGCAGGCACGCCTGGTGCCGGGGGCCCGCTGCTCACCGCGGGCGGCCTGGTTTTCATCGGCTTCACGCTCGATGACAAGCTCCGCGCGTTCAGCCTGGATACGGGCGAGGTGCTCTGGAGCGCCGACCTCCCCGCCGCCGGGACCGCGATACCCGTCACTTATGAAGCGGGTGGCGAGCAGTATGTCGTCATTGCCGCCGGTGGCCACAGCATGTTCGGCACCACGCTGGGCGATTCGGTGGTGGCCTACAAGCTCAAGCGCTGATGACGTGAAGCAGCTGCCGACCACCCGGCCCTAGACAGCCACGTCGAACTTCATCGGCATCTCCTTGATGCCGTGGATGAAGTTCGAGCGCAGCCACTTGATCTCGCCGTCGAGGCGCGGATTGCGGATGCGCTTTGTCAGTTCCTCGAACACGATATTGAGCTGCAACCGTGCCAGGTGGCTACCGAGACAGAAATGCTCGCCGATGCCGAAGGCGCGATGGTTGTTGCGCACGTCCTCGCGCCGCGGGCGCGTGATGTCGAAGCAGTCGGGATTCTCGAACACCGCCTCGTCGCGGCTGGCAGCCTGGTAGAACATCACCACCTTGTCGCCGGCCGCGAGCGCCTGGCCGCCGACTTCCGTGGGTTGCGTGACGGTGCGCCGGAAATTGATCACGGCGGGGTTGAAGCGCAGGATCTCCTCGACCGCGTCCGGGATCAGAGTGGGATCCTCGACCATCATCCGGTATTGCTCCGGGTGTTCCATCAGCAGCCGCATGCCCTGGCTGGTCATGGTGCGCGTGGTCTCGTTGCCCGCCACGATCAACAGCAGCATGAAACTGCGGAACTCGTCCTCGTTCAGCTTCTCGCCGCCGACGCTGCCACGCAGCAATGCGCCGACGATGTCGTCCTGCGGGTCGTCGCGATGGTGCGCCATGATCGTATCGGCGTACATGTACAGCTCGGCGGCGGCCATCTGTCCGTCGAGCTCGCTGAGGTTGAGATCCGGATCGTCAGCGCCGAGCATCGTGTTGGTCCACTCGAAGAATTTCGTGCGGTCCTCGATCGGCACGCCGAGGATCTCGCAGATCGTGATCAGCGGCAGCACGCAGGCGACGTCGGTCACGAATTCGCATTCGCCGCGCGCCACGATCCTGTCGATCGCCTCGCGCACCACCTCGCGAAAGCGCGGCGCGTAGGAATCCACCTTCGACGGCGTGAACGCGTTGCGCACGATGCGCCGGTACTTGACGTGCTCGGGCGGATCCATGTTCAGGATCATCGTGCGCATCAGCGGCAGCTGGTCTTCGGGCACGTCGTTGAGGAACGCGCTCTTCGCCGCCGAGGAAAACAGCGCCGGGTTCTTCGAGATGCGGTCGACGTCCTCCTGCAGGAAGAAGCCCCAGAAGCCCTCGCCTCCGCGCATCGGCGCGTCCTGGCGCACCACGCGCGCTTCGCGCAGTTGACGGTAAAGCTCTTCGGGCACGCCGCCGCGATGGAGATCGGGATCGCTGAGGTCGGCATAGGGACACTTGGACATGCGGGAGCACCTCGAAACTAACGCCTAGTAGTCTTGGGTCAGTCTGGCCCCCTGCCCCTGCACTGTCAATCTCGTGGCAACCATTTGCAGATGACCAATTGGTAAACCGCCGGCGACTGTCCCGATACGCAGCGCTTGGCCTCCACGCGGGTTAAACTCAGCCGCAACAGCGCCGGAGAACCCCATGAGATACCTGCACACGATGATCCGCGTCGCCAGCCTGGACGACGCGCTGGATTTTTACTGCCGCAAGCTGGGACTGGCGCAGCAGCGCCGCTACGACAACGAGGCGGGCCGCTTCACCCTGGTCTACCTCGCAGCGCCGCAGGATGCCGACGCCGCCGAGCAACTCAGCGCTCCGCAGCTGGAGCTGACGTGGAACTGGGATCCGGAGGTCTACACCGGCGGGCGCAATTTCGGCCACCTCGCCTACGAGGTCGCAGACATCTACGCGTTGTGCCGGCGGCTCGCCGACGCAGGTGTCACGATCAACCGCCCTCCGCGCGATGGCCGCATGGCCTTCGTGCGTTCCCCCGACGGGATATCGATCGAGTTCCTGCAGCGCGGCGCGGCCCTCCCGCCGCAGGAGCCGTGGCTGTCCATGCCCAATACGGGCAGCTGGTGAGCGACTACAGCACCACCCGCGACCGCCGGATCGCCGGCGCCGCGGTCTGGGCCGCCACGGTCGCCTCCTCCAGGAGCAAGGAACGCTGGCATCCGGGGCGCCGATGCGGGTTACACTAGTTGCAATACCGCGCTCGAGGAAGCGACCACGATGGCTTACTGGTACTGGCTGGCATTCGGCATGGCACTCATGGCCGTGGAGATCTTCCTGCCGAGTTTCACCGCGCTGTGGTTCGGCGTCGGGGCCATCATCGTCGGCGTGCTGCTGCTCGCACTTCCCGGCATGACGCTCGCGTGGCAGGTGCTGATCTGGGCGCTCGCCTCTGCCGCGTTCACCTTCGCGTGGTTCCGGTTCTTTCGCAACAAGGCGCCGGATCGCACCAAGGCGGGCATGGGACGCGAGGCATTGCTCGGTGAGACCGCGATGGTCGTCCACGCGCCGCTCGGCGAGAAACGCGGCCTGTTGCGCTTCGCCACGCCGAAGCTCGGTTCCGACGAATGGCAGTTCATCTGCAACCAATCCGTTGCCGAGGGCGATCGGGTGGTGGTCGACGATGTGTCGGGCAACACGCTGATCGTCAGCAAGCGCTGAGCAATTCCGCATCAGGTTCCATCCAGGGAGTCATCATGGAAAGTCTGTTTCCCGTACTGGTTTTCTTCGCCCTCGTTTTCGTTACGATCGCCAAGCTCGCCTGCATCGTGCCGCAGGGAAGCAAATGGGTGGTGCAGCGCCTCGGCAAGTACCACAAGACGCTCAATCCGGGCCTGAGTTTCATCATCCCGTTCTTCGACGTGGTGGCCTACCGGGTGACGACCAAGGACATCGTGCTCGACATCCCGTCGCAGGAAGTCATCACGCGCGACAACGTCGTGATCATCGTCAACGCGGTGGCCTACATCAACATCCTGCAGCCAGAGAAATCGGTCTATGGCGTCGAGGATTTCCGCATCGCGATCCAGAACCTGGTGCAGACCTCGCTGCGCTCGATCATCGGCGAAATGGACCTCGACGACGCGCTGTCCTCGCGCGACCAGATCAAGGCACGCCTGAAGGAAGCCATCTCCGATGACATCTCCGACTGGGGCATCACGCTGAAGACCGTCGAGATCCAGGACATCAACCCGTCGGACCGGATGCAGGCGGCAATGGAAGAACAGGCGGCAGCCGAGCGCCAGCGCCGCGCCACGGTGACGCGCGCCGAGGGCAGCAAGTCGGCGGCGATCCTCGAGGCCGACGGGCGCCTCGAAGCCTCGCGTCGCGACGCGGAAGCGCAGGTGGTGCTGGCCGAGGCGAGCCAGCGCGCCATCGAAATGGTCACGACCGCGGTGCAGGACAAGGAATTGCCGGTGATGTACCTGCTCGGCGAGCGCTACATCCAGTCGGTGAAGGACATGGCCGTCTCGCCGAACGCCAAGCTGGTACTCATCCCCGCCGACCTGCCCGCCTCGATCCGCGGCATGATCGGCAAGTAGCTAGACCGGCCGGCTCAGGCGGTTCTCGCCGGCGCGCACCGTTTCGCGGTGCGCGATCGCCACACGGCTCTGCGGATCGGTGGGCGCGGCCACGAAATGCCAGCTCGCCTCCACCCGCTGCGCGTTCACCTCCAGGCTGACGAAACCGCGGTTCGTGTAGTCCGCGAAACGCAGGTGCGGCTGCTGTTTTATGCCCTCGACCATGCGGGCGTGGGCCTCGGGGTCGCGGCGCGCCAGGTAGTGGCCGAGCGGCTCCGAGGCGATGCCCGGGGTCACGAACTCCACCGCCTGCGCACCGCGCCCCGATTGCCCGTCGTAACGTGCGCGATCGTAGGGATCGGGGGCGACGTCCAGTGCCCAGGAGCTGTGGATGTCCCCGGTCAGGAACACCACGTTGTCGATCCCGGCGCGGCCCAGGTGTTGGAGGATGCGCTGGCGCGCCTGCGGATAGCCGTCCCATTGGTCGGGGTTGAAGTTGCCGAGCGGCGCGAACACGACCTGTTGCCCGAGCAAACGCCAGCGCGTGCCGCGGGCCTGCGAGGCATCCAGTTCGCCGAGTAGCCAGGCTTCCTGCGCTGCTCCCAGCAGCTCGCGTGCCGGATTTGACGCGATATCCTGCGGCGATGCCACCGGCTGCTCGCGCCCCTCGAGCCGCGTGTCGAGCATCACCAGGTCCGCGAGATCGCCGAAACGGAAGCTGCGATGGATCGGCGCGTCGGCTGCGGTATCGCGCACCGGCATCCATTCGTGCCACGCCTGTATTGCCGCGGCGCGGCGCTCGCGCCAGGGACCTTCGCGTTCCGGGTCGTGGTTGCCGGCGCCGTCGCGCCAGGCATTGTTCGCGCTCTCGTGATCGTCCCATACCGCGATGAACGGATGCGCGCGATGGCAGGCTTGCAGGGCGGGGTCGCGCCGGTAAAACGCGTAGCGGCGACGGTAATCCTCGAGCGTCAGGATTTCGTGCGGCGGATCGAGCGGCAGGCGCCCGTCGGTCTGGTCGCCGTACTCGTAGATGTAGTCACCGAGGTGCAGCACCGCGTCGAGCGATTCCAGTTCGGCGATGCGCGCGTACGCGGCGAAGCTGCCCTGCTGGTAGTTCGCGCAGGCCGCGACCGCGAAACGCAGGTTCTCGACCGCATCCTGCGGCAGCGTGCGCGTGCGCCCCACCACCGAGTGCTCGCCGTGGACGCGAAACGCGTAGAAGTACGTGGTCCCGGGTTCCAGCCCGCCCACATCGACCTTGCAGCAGAAATCGCGCAGCGGATCCGCCACGACGCGCCCGCGCCGCACGACATGACGCAATTGCGGCTCGCGGGCGACCAGCCACTCGAGCTCCTCGGCCGCCCCGGCACCATCGAGACGCGTCCAGATCACGACGCGCTCCGCTCCCGGATCGCCGCTGGCCACGCCGTGCGCGAAGCGCGGCTGGCCGCGATCGCCCTGCGTCCCGGCGCAGCCACTGGCGCCGAGCGCGGCCGCAAGGCCGGCGCCGGCGAGGAAGCCGCGGCGATCGAGCGGTGGCATCAGGCCACCGTGCCGGCGGCACGCATCCGGGCGATCTGTTCCGCGCTGAAGCCGGCCTCGGCGAGCAGGACATCGGTGTCGGCCCCGATCGCCACCGCGGGCGCAGGACGCTCGGGCGCGGAGCGGCTGAAGCGCGGCGCGGGCGCGGGCTGCCACACGCCGTCGTCCTCGATGAACGTGCCGCGCGCCTTGATGTGCGGATGGCTGGTGACCTCGTCGAAGCCGAGCACCGGCGCGAAGCAGATATCGGTGCCCTCCATGATGCGGCACCATTCGTCACGCGTGCGGCTGCGGAAGATTTCCGCGAAGCGCTGCTTCAAGGCGTCCCAGTGGCGCGCGTCGTGCTGGTGCGGCAGTTCCTCGCCCGCCAGCCCGAGCTTCTCGAGCAGCAGCGCGTAGAACTGCGGTTCGATCGAGCCGATCGAGACGTACCTGCCGTCGGCGGTCTCGTAGACACCGTAGAAGTGGGCGCCGCCGTCGAGCATGTTGCTGCCACGGGTGTTGTGCCAGAAGCCCGACTGGAACGCCCCGTACATCATGGTCATCAGCGCCGAGGCGCCGTCGACCATCGCCGCATCGACCACCTGCCCCTTGCCCGAGGCCTGCGCCTCGAGCATCGCGCACACGACGCCGAAGGCGAGCAGCATCCCGCCGCCGCCGAAATCACCGATCAGGTTGAGCGGCACCACGGGCTTCTGGCCCTTCTCGCCGATTGCGTGCAGCGCCCCGGTGAGTGCGATGTAGTTGAGGTCGTGGCCGGCGGCGTTGCCGAGCGGGCCGTCCTGGCCCCAGCCGGTCATGCGCCCGAACACGATGCGCGGGTTGCGCGCGAGGCAGACCTCGGGACCGAGCCCGAGTTTCTCCATCACGCCGGGGCGATAACCCTCGATGATCGCGTCGGCGGATTCGACCAGACGCAGCACCACGTCCGCGGCATGCGGATCCTTCAGGTTCAGCGCGATGCAGCGCTTGCCGCGGTTGCCGAAATCGAGTTTCTCGTTCTGCGCCATGCTCAGCATGGAACCCGAGGGGCGCGAAACGCGGATCACCTCGGCACCCATGTCGGCCAGCATCATGGCGGCAAACGGCGCCGGGCCGATGCCCGCGATCTCGACAATCTTCTTCCCGCTCAATGGACCCATCGCAAACCTGCCTGCTTCGTGGAAAAACAGCGGCGGAGTCTACCGCAGGCGGCGCCAGTGCGACCACTTGTGCCGCCGCGCACCCCCGCGAGGTCAGCCCTCGCCGCCGGATCCCTTGATCAGGCAATGCTTCGCGTAACTCGCCGCCTCGTCAGTGCTCCATTCGCCCTTGGGCTTGTCTGCCAGCTTGCGACACCAGCGCTCGCCGCCGACCTCGGTCGCCTGCAGCAGGCAATGCTTCGCGTAGTCCTTCGCTTCGCCCAGGCTCCAGTCGGTCTTGGGCTTCTGCGCCAGTGCCTCGCACCAGCGCGCGCTGCCCACCTCGGGCTCGCACGCGGCGGCGAGTGCCGCGAGCAGGATCAGGGCGCCCGTCCTGATCGTGGTGTTCATCCTCATGGATCATCTCCCTGTGGCTCTTGCGTTGATTCCCGCGCGACGAACACGTCTCCCACGCCCAGCGATGTGCCCTCGCCGCCCTGCCAGGTGGCGTTGATGCCGAACAACGGCTTTGCCGTGCCGGGCAGCGGGTTCATCGCGGCGAGCATCGCAAACGCGGCCCTGCCGGGTTCGTCGCGCACGCCGAGCGCCGGATCGACCGTGATCACCGCGCAGCGTTCGCAGGGGTAGCATAGCCGAAACGATCCCTCGTCCCGCTGCAAGGCAGCGAGTGCGTGCTCGCGAAACGCATCCAGGCCTTCGACCACGATATTGGGACGGAAGCGTTCCATACCCACCGCGGGTTGGCCGCGTTGCGCGAGCGCCGCGTTGAGGGCCCGCAGCGAGGCCATATTCACGACCAGGAACGGCGCGGCATCGGCGAAGGCGGTCGTCGTCGCATCGCCCAGCAGCGGCGCACGCGCCAGGCGACGGCGGAATCCGCGGCGCATGCGCACGAGCCGCAGCGCTCGCTCCGGCTGCACCGCCGCCTGCAACCAGCGCGAGGCCTCGGACCCGGCATCGAGCACCTCGCACGCGTCGGACCACACCTGCGCCGTGAAGGACTCGGCGGCGCGGTATGCCAGCGGCACGCGCAGCGGATCCCGGCCAGGAGCCTCGATGCAGAGCGAGTCGTCCTCGTAGCGCGGCGCGAGCAGCGCCAGGCGCGGCAGCTCGCGCTGCG
>DAORUQ010000080.1:0-4907 GCA_035433265.1 Pseudomonadales bacterium
GGTCGTAGGCGAGCTCGGCCGGACTGACGCCCAGGCGCGCGGCCTGCGCCGCGATGCTGTCCTCGGCGCGCGGCTCGTAGGACGGATCGTCCTCGAGCGGGTACATGTTGTCGAACTCCACCGCGAGCCGGTCGGCGATGGGATGGCCGAGCACGGGCGGCGTCTCGGCAAGGATAGCGGCCCGCACGGCCGGATCGCGCAGTTTCGCCAGCCGCTCGGCGGCCGGCAGCGCGGCGAGCGGCTGGAAGTTCTGGTGGAACATGAACGGGTGCGCGGTGCCGTCGATGGCCATCAGGATGGTCACCGGGCGCGCACCCACGTGCGGCACCAGCTGCGCGCCCTCGGCATTGGCCTGGCGCACGTACTCGAGCTGGCGCTGCACGCGCTCCCACTCCTCGTCGGCGCGGTAGAACAGCACGAAGCCCACCGGGCGGCCGGTACTGATCGACAGCCGCTTCATCCAGTCCATTTCCTTCTCCCACTCGTCCCAGTCGGACACGAGCTGGTAGACGCCCTTGCCGGTCTCGCCCAGCACCTTGCCGATGCCGAGCAGTTCCGCCTCGTCGGCATAGGTGCCGGGCATCACCTCGCCGTCGCGGGTGCGGTGCAGCTGGGTGCGCGAGGTGCTGAAGCCGATCGCGCCGGCCTCGAGTCCTTCGCGCACGATCGCGGCCATGCGCGCGATGTCCTCGGGCGTGGCCGGCTCGTTGCGCGCGCCACGCTCACCCATCACGTAGGTGCGCACCGCGCAGTGCGCGACCTGCGCGGCGACGTCGATCGCGTGCGGCATGCGCTCCAGGGTGTCGAGGTATTGCGGGAAGCTCTCCCAGGTCCACGAAATGCCTTCGTGCAACGCGGTGCCGGGGATGTCCTCCACGTCCTCCATCACGGCGATCAGCGCATCGTGCGCCTCGGACGTGGGCTGGCAGGGCGCGAAACCCACGCCGCAATTGCCCATCACCACCGTGGTGACGCCGTGATTGGACGCGGGCATCAGCAGGGAATCCCAGGTCGCCTGCCCGTCGAGGTGCGTGTGCACATCGACCCAGCCGGGCGTGACCAGCTTGCCGGCGGCATCGATCTCGCGCCGGCCCTGAGCGGCGACGCGACCGACGCAGGCGATGCGTCCGCCCTGCACCGCGACATCGCCCGTGAACGCTGCCGCTCCCGTGCCATCGACGATGCGGCCGTTGCGGATCACCAGGTCGTATTCCATGGTCCTGCCCTTTTGACAATGTATTGCTGTGGATCGGCATTCGTGTGGGTCGGCATTCACGCCGACTTGTGCCTGCCCGCACGCGGCGGCTTCGGCTGCGCCGAAACCTTGTCGGGATGAATCCCGACCTACAAGCCGATGCGAGTCAATCCCAGGGCGGGGGGTGGAGAAATTAAGCTTTGTTAAACGCAAACGGGCGTGGATCTCTCCACGCCCGTTGCGGTTCGGACCGAAGGTGCGGAAATCAGAAGTTGTAGCTGACTTCCATGCCGTAGGTCCGCGGCGCGCCGAAGTAGCTCGCCGTCCAGATCAGGAACGGGATCGAGCTGACCCGGTAGTCCTCGTCCGTGAGGTTCTTGCCCCAGGCCGCGAGTTCCAGGCTGCCGTTGCCGAGCGGCAGCTCGGTGAGCGACAGGCGGCCGTTCAGCAGCGCGTAATCGTCGAACTGCGAATGCAGGTTCTGCGCCGGCTCGGGATAGAGCACGCGGTCGTCCGTGTAGCTCCAGTCCAGACGACCGATCAGGTTGCCGCCGAGCACGCCGGCCACCGTGTACTGCACGCCGGCAGTGAGGGTGTTCTCGGGCGCATACGGGAAGTCGCGGTCGTCCGACACGTCCACGCCGCCGTCCAGGTACTCGTCGTATTCCGGATCGAGGTAACCCCAGCTGAAGTTCAGCATCAGGTCATCGACCGGCTCGGCGAGAACCTCGAGCTCGAAGCCCCGCACGGTTGCCTGGCCCGCGTTGTCGACCACGGAGGCCGCCGAACCGTCGGCGAGAAACACGGCGATCTGCATGTCGTCGACCTGGTTCTCGAAGGCCGCGGCATTGACCTGCACGCGGTTGTCCAGCCAGCGCGACTTCAGACCCAGCTCGTAGGATGCCACTTCCTCCGGGTCATAGGCGCGCTGGAAGGATTCCAGCGTCGAGGCCTCCCCGTTGAAACCGCCCGATTTCCAGCCCTCGGCGTAACGCGCGTAGATGCTGGCCTCCTCGGTGAGATCCCAGCTCAGCGTGAGCGAAGGCGTGAACTTGTTCCAGTCCTCGTCGGCCTGGCCCGCGAAGGCCCAGTCCGGCTGCACCTGCAAGTTGGCGTCCGTGACTATCGGGTGCGAGATGTACTGGTCCTTCTCCTCCTCGGTGTAGCGCGCGCCGACCGTGACGGTCAGGCGGTCCTGCAGCGCTGCCGCGCCGGGTTTCCAGTCCAGCTGGCCGAACACGGCATTCGATTCGCTCTCGAGCCCGTAGGCGTTGGGCGCGGTCGGTGCGCCGAAGACGCCGAAGAAGGTGATCGGGTTGGTGACGTCGGCGGTTTCGTCGAAGTAGTAATAGCCGAGCACGTAGTTCACGCGGTCGGTCGAACCGACGATCTGCAGTTCCTGCGAGGTCTGGTCGTAGTCGATGCCACGGCCCGAGTGGAAGGCGTCGATCGGCGAGCCGTCGATGTCGAGCAGGTCGTCCCATTCCATTTCGCGATAGGCCGTGATCGATCTCAGCTCCACGTTGCCCAGGAAGCCCATGTCGCCCAGGTCATAGCCCAGGTGCAACGCATGGCCCTCGATGTCCGATTCCTCATAGACATCGGTGTCGCTGCTCAGCTTGTCCGAACGCTCGTCTTCGGAAACCAGGTAGGGCAGCAGGAAGGGCACCACGTTGGGATCGGCGTGCGTCAGGTGAGGTGCCTGCGGGGTGTTCTGCTTGTCGCTGAAGTCGTAGGTGTAACGCGCTTCGAACTCCTCGGTGACGTTCAGCAGCAGCGCCACGCGGCCGGAGTCGGAATCCAGGCCGTCCCACTCGTCGGCGACGGCCGGGGCCGCGAGCGGGCTGCCCACGGGGTCGGCGACGCCGCGCGTGAAGCCGTCACGCTCCTCGTGCTGCAGCGTGATGTTGGCGCTGAGCTGGCCCAGGCCTTCCCCCACGGTGCCGATCGCCGGGGTGTCGAGGCTGCCGCGCATCTGCCAGTAGCCCTCGTTGCCGACGCCGGCCTTCACCTCGCCCATCAGCTCGCCCGAAGGCTTGCGGGTGATCAGGTTCACGGCGCCGCCGACGGTGTTCTTGCCGTACAGGGAGCCCTGCGGACCGCGCAGCACCTCGACGCGCTCCAGGTCCGCCACGTCAAAGATGCCGCCGAGCACCTTGCCGATGAACACGCCGTCCACGTACATGCCCACGGTCGGCTCCCAGGTGGGTGCCGGGTTGACCGTGACCGCGCCGCGGATCGCCACGGTGGAACCGGTGGTGCTGCTCGGGGACGCCGCAAACTGCACGTTGGGCACCAGGCCGTTCAGATCCTGCACGTCGGTGATGCGCTGCTGCTGGAGCGCATCCCTGCCGAAGGCCGAGATAGCGATGGGGGCCTGTTGCAGCGACTGCTCGCGCTTTTGCGCGGTCACCACCATTTCTTCCAGCCCGCCGGTCTGGGCCTGGGCCTGGGCGCCGGCAACGAGCAGCGCGGCGAGGCCTATGGCCTGCGAAATTGTTTTCTTGCGAATATGCATCATCTGTTCCCCTGAATTGACACTTATATCGAGCCACCCTTGGCGAAGCAGGGTTTGGCCGGCCGGAGTCTAGACACGCAAGGGCTGTCGGCATCCCTCAAACGAAGTATTACGGCACCCGGTGCGCAAAAGTTACACGAATCGACCCGCGCGAGCCTGAACCAGCCTGCCGGCACGACGCACACCCCCGCAGAAACATGCGTATTTTCTAATCAATGGCTACCGGTAACGCGCCCTGTACAATCCGGCCTTGCCGCCGCGGCCTTCGCCGGACGAACATGGCAGGCCACACGACCCGACGGGAATGTACGCATGAGCCTCGAGATGCTGCTCGCCGAACGCGAGATCTACCGCGCCCTGGTGCGCTTCGCCCGCGCCATGGACCAGCGCGACTGGCACGCGCTGGAGGCGATCGTGCGCCCCGACGCCACGGCCGACCTGGGCCTGGGCACGGCGCACGGCCGCGAGGCGATCGTGGGCGTGATGCGCTCCTTCCTCGACGACTGCGGTCCGACGCAGCACCTGCTGGGCAACGTGACGATCGACATCGACGGCGATACCGCGCGCAGCAGCTGCTACGTGAGCGACATGCACAAGGGCACCGGCGCCAAGGCCGCGCTCACCTTCTCGACGCTCGGCGAATACCACGACAGGTGGCAGCGCGAGGGCGACGCGTGGCGCATGACGCACCGCACCAAGTTGAACCGCGCGCACATCGGCGACATCGGCGTGCTCGGGCCGGGACCGAAGCGCTCGTGAGACCGGCTGCTCCAATCGCGCCGCACCCATGACTGTCGCGCAGACCGTACGCTGCGACGAGGCGGCACCGGGCTTCCGGCCGGCGCGGGGGCTCGGCAACGCGCACCTGCAGTCCTTCCTCGCGAGCACCGGTCCGCGCCGTGCGCTGACCTCGCGCCGGGCACACGCGCTGCAGGCCGCCGCGCGCGAGGAACTCCTCGACTGCGGCGAGGGCATCCGCCTGCACGGCGTGTATTCCCCGCATCCACGCGCGGAGCGCGGCCTCGCGATACTGATCCACGGCTGGCACGGCAGCGCGGACTCGGCGTACCTGCTGAGCGCCGCGACGCACCTGTTCGCGCGCGGCTTCTCGGTGTTCCGCCTGCACCTGCGCGATCACGGCCCGAGCCATCACCTGAACCGCGAGCTGTTCAACTCGGCGCGCCTGCCCGAGGT
>DAORUQ010000080.1:5007-13957 GCA_035433265.1 Pseudomonadales bacterium
CGCGGCGGGCACTGTGGCTTCATCATGGACTGGCGCCTGCACAGCTGGATCGACGGGCGCCTGGATCAACTGTTCCGTCCCGGGAGACTGCCGTGAAATTTCTCAAACGCGCCCTGTTGCTCGTCGCGATCCTCGCCGGCGTGCTCGCACTGGCATGGAAGCTGACCGAACCCGCACCGTTGCCGCCCGGCAGCGCCGGCGCCGCCTTGCTGGCCCAACCGCCGTGGGGCGTGGGCATGCGGGAATTCGAACTGCTGGACAGCAGCCGCCCGACCGGCGCCAACGGCGATTTCCCCGGCGCGCCCGAACGCAGGCTGCGCGCGCGTGCGTGGTATCCGCTGGACACGGACGGGCGCAGCATACCGGCGTACGCATTTCCGCTGATCGTCTACAGCCACGGCTTCTTCAGCAGCAGCGCCGAGCCGGCCTATCTCGCCAGGCACCTCGCCAGCCATGGCTACGTGGTCGTCGCGGCCGATTTCCCGCTCACCACCATGAAGTCGCCGGGAGGGGCGAACGTTTTCGACGTGGTCAACCAGCCGGGCGACGTGAGCTTCCTCATCGACACGCTGCTGGCGTGGAACGGCAATCCCGCGAACGACTTTCACCAACGCATCGATGCCACGCGCATCGGCATCGCGGGCACATCGCTCGGCGGCATGACGACCGAACTCACCGCCTATCATCCGCGCCTGCGCGACCCGCGCGTGAAGGCGGCCGTATCGATCGCCGGCCCCCTGCAGTTGTTCGGCCGCGCGTTCTTCACCGACTCCACGCTGCCGTTCATGATGGTCGCGGGCGACATCGACGCGATGGTGCCCTACGAGCAGAATGCGCGCCCCGTGCTCGAGCGGGTGAACAACGCCTGGCTGGTGAGCCTGGCGGGTGCCTCCCACACGGGCTTCGCCGACCAGGGCTCGGTGTTCCGCTGGATGGCCAACCCCGACAGCGTCGGCTGTTACTTCGTCCGTGGCAGGACGCCGCAGGCAAGCGAAGACACCAGTTTCTACGACCGCCTCGGTACCGTGGAGGAAGGGGTGCTACGCGGCATGGAGGACAGCCTGTGTCGCATGGACCCGCTGCCCGATGCGATGTCCCCGTTGCTGCAGCAGCGCATCACGATGCTCGCGGTGCGCAGCTTCTTCGAGAGCGTGTTCAATCCCGATGCTTCGCAGCAGGCGCGCTACCGCGACTACCTGCAGGCCGGCCTGGCGCGCGATTTTCCGGCGGTCACCGTCGAGCGCTCGACCCAGTAGGTCCGGATTTATCCGGACATCGCGCCGCAGGAGACAGTTGTCCGGATAAATCCGGACCTACGGGAGTTCGGTGGCGAGGAAATCGCGCGTGCGCGCCACCGCGCCATCGTCCAGCGCGATGATCGCGGCGTCGAAATCGGTGACACCCGCATCGCGCAGGCGCGCGAGTTGCGCGCGCAGCGCGGCCTCGTCACCCACCATCGCGATATCACCCGGCGCCGCGGCGCCTTCGCGATCGAGCATCGCGCGGTAGGACGGGAGCATGCCGTAGATCGCGAGCAATTCGGAGATCTTCCTGCGCGCCGCGTCCGCATCGGCGGTGAGCACGATCGGCATGCCCGCCACCACGCGCGGCGCGGGGCGTCCGGCGGCCGCGGCGGCGCGATGCAGCGTCGGCACGATGTGCTGCGCCAGCGTGCGCGGCCCGGTCATCCAGGTAATGGTGCCCTCGGCGAGCTCGCCGGCGATTCGCAGCATCACCGGACCGAGCGCGGCCACCAGCACCGGCACGGCGGTGGCGCCGGGCACCGCCAGGCGCATGTTCACGCTGAAGCGCTCGCCCTTGTGCTGCAGCTGTTCGCCGCGCAGCGCCGGCAGCAGCACCTCGAGGTACTCGCGCATGTGCGCCGCCGGATGCGCGTAGGGAATGCCGTACATATCCTCGATCAGCATCTTGTGCGAGAGCCCGATGCCGAGCTCGAAACGCCCGCCGCTGGCGGCAGCGACCGTCAAAGCCTGCTGCGCCATCGCCACCGGGTGACGCGGGAACGTGGGCACCACGGCGGTGCCCATGCGGATGCGCGTCGTCTGCGCACCGGTGAGAGCCAGCGCCGTCATCGCATCCACGCCCATCGTGTGCGCCAGCCACACGTGGGCGAAGCCCATCGCCTCGGCCTGCTGCGCGAACGCGACGATCCCGGGAAGGTCCTCACCGATCTCGCGCGAGGCGCCCATCATCAGTCCGATTCGCATAACGTGTGCTCCTGTGGGTGTTTTCAAGCTCAGAACGCGTAGCTGGCCGAGAGGTTCAGGTACTGCGCCTCGGCCTCGTTGTCGGCGTAGCGGTACGACAGCCCGAGACGCAGGCCGCTGCGCCAGCCGGCATCCACGCCGAGCACGGCGCGCAGGCCCGCGTCGTCGATGTCGTAACCGGGCATGCGAAACCACACGCCGTCGGCCACGCGCTTCACGACGGCGCGCACCTCGTCGCTGCGATCCTCGAACTCCTCCACCCACGCCGCGTCCCCGCGCAACTCGAGGTCTGCCGCCCCGATCCGGAACGGATAGCTCGCGAACACGCCGGCGCTGCCCGTGACGGAATCGCGTTCCAGATCGCCGAAGGCCATCGCGGTGCTGTTTGCGGATTTTTCCTGGTAGCCATCGACCTCGATGTCGAGGTAATCGGCCGCGAGGAACGGGCCGAAGCGCCACACCGACTCCTCGCCCATCATGTTCACGCCGATCGTGCCCGAAACGCCCAGCACGTCGGCCCGGGTGTCGCCGGATTCGCGGCGCAACTGCCAGGTGCCCACCTCGAACACGCGCTCGATATCGTCGAGATCCGTCTCGCCGGCGCTCAGCACCGCGTCTGCGAACCAGCCCTCGCAGCGATAGCCCGCGAACAGCGAGCCCATCAGCCCCGAGCCTTCGAAGCTGCTGTGCTCGATATCGGCATCGCCCTGCTGCGAGCCGAGTGCGCCGCCGGCGAACCAGCCGCCGCCGAGGCCGAGGCTGCCGCCGATCGTGAGGTCGGCAGCATCCGAGCTCGCCTCGGGCCTGGCGCGGGTGTCGGCCATGTCGAGGCGGCGCCCCTGCACCGCCACGAACAGCTGCGGTTCGAAGGCGCGATCGCCCCAGCGGTTCTGCGCCAGCTGATCCTGCACCGTGTTGAGATAGCCGCGCGCATCGGCCAGCACCGCCTCGGGCAGCAGCGCCGCGAAACCGGGCGCGCGCAGCACGGACTCGGTGTAGTCGGCGAGGATGCGCGTCATCCCCCCGGTGGGGTGCAGACCGTCGCTGGTGACGAAGTCCTTCGGCGTCCCGCCGCTCGATTTGCCCAGCCCCGGCGCCTCGGTGCAGTCGATGCCGGTCAGCGACCACTCGCTGGCCGAATAGCAGTAGCGGCTCTGGTCGATGCCGGCATTGAAGCCGAAGGCCGCGGGCGCGGCGAGCACCTCGCGAAACAGCGTGTCGAAGTCGACCACCACGATGTTGCCCCCCACGCCGGGGAGTCCCTCGGCCATCAGCGCATTGTAGGTGGCGGCACCGATGCCACGTGCCTCGGCCTTGGCGGTGCGGCTGCCGTCGGGATTGACGTTGGTGCTCTCGGCGAGCAGCCCCAGCGGCGCGAAGGTGGGAACCACAATGGTGCGCGCGCCGGCGCCGACCAGCTGGCGCATGATCTCCAGCGTGTTCGCGGCACCCACCGTGGCGGTGGCGGTCGGATCGTCGACCGCGGAATCACGCACGTCGTTGCCTGCCGGGTTGAGCACGAACAGCGTGTCGGGACCGATCTTCAGCGTACCCGCCTGCAGCCGCTGCAGGAAACCGGGGCTGCTTGCCGTGAGATCCGCCGCCACCAGCGCGTCGGTCGGGTGCGCAACGCGCGAAGTGCCGGTCACCGCCTCGAGCAGCTCCGCAGAGCGCGCGGTGACGAAGGCGAAGTCGATATTGTCGGTGTCCGGGATGTCGCTGCGTGCCCCCGGGTACAGCAGCGGGGTCGAGGGCACCAAGGGACCGGTACCGATGCGGTCGGCGAGCATCTCCACCCACACCTGCCCGCGCCGGCCGGTGGCCGGATCGATGTTGGTCACGCGCAGGCCGGTGCTGCCGTCCAGGCCCGCGCCCGGCGCAGCCACCAGCGACGGAAACGCCTCCGCGACGAAATCGTAATCGGGGAACTGACCGACGTCCTCGTAGCTCGCGCCGAACACGATCAACTGGTCGAAGGGCAGCTCCGCGTGCGCCGGCAACGCCAGCAGGCTCATGCCGGCGATGATCGCCCGTCTGAGATTCGTGGTCCCGTTCATGTTGCGTTCACTCCTGCGCCAGTCACGCAGGCACTGCGACAGCGCCCGCCGCTCGTCACCTTGACCGGTGTCACGACACCGTAACGTGTCGCGCATCAACACAATTGCCCGCTCAGAAGCGGTAAGCCGCCGAGAGATTCAGGGCGCGCGTCTCGACGTCGTTGTCGGTGTGACGGTACGACAGCCCGAGACGCATGCCGCCCGGCCAGCTGGCGTTCGCGCCCAGCGTGGCGCGCCAGCCGTCGTCGTCGATCGCGTAGCCGGGCATGCGGAACCACGGCCCCGCATCCAGCGACTTCACCACCGCGCGCACCTCGTCGGACTCGTCCTCGAATTCCCCGGCGTAACCGACGTCCGCGGCGAGCTCGACCTCGGCCGCGCCGAGGCGCAACGGATAGCTGGCGAACACGCCCGCGGTGCCGAGCAGCGAATCGCGCGCGATGTCGTCGAAACGCATCGTCGAGGAGCTCAGCCCGCGCTCGGCATAGGCGTCGACGTCGATCTGCAGCGCATCGAGCGCCACGAAGGGACCGGCGCGCCAGGCCGCCGCCGCGCCGAGCAGGTTCACGCCCAGCGTGGCTTGCAGCCCGAGCAGGTCCGCATCGGTGTCACCCGACTCGCGCCGCCGCTGCACGCTGCCGACATCGAACACGCGCCGGATGTCGTCGAGCTCGCTGCGCCCGGCGCTCAGCACCGCATCGGCGAACCAGGCGCCGCAGCGGTAGCCGGCGAACAGCGAGCCGGTGAGGCCCGCGCTGTCGAAGCCGCCACCATCGACGTCTGTCTCGCCCTGCTGCGAACCCAGCGCCGCGCCGAGCAACCAGCGCTCGCCCACGCCCACGCTGGCGCCGAGGGTGAGGTCCACCGCATCCGAGCTCGCCGCCGGCGTGGACCACGCATCCGCGATGTCGATGTCGCGCCCCTGTACCGCGACGAACAGTTGCGCGGCCTGCGCGCCTTGCGCCCAGCGGTTCTGCGCGAGGTGCTCCTCGACGGTGCGCAGGTAGCCGCGCGTGTCGGCGAGCACCGCCTCGGGCAGCAGCGCGACCATGCCGGGCGCGCGGATCACGGACTCCATCAGGTCGGCCGCGGCGCGCGCGGCGGCCTGCGTCGGGTGCAGCCCGTCCTGGAACACGAACTGGTCCGGGTCGCCGCCGCTCGCCTTGCCGCGTCCCGCCGGCTCCACGCAGTCGATGCCGCCGGCCTCGCCCGCGCTGTAGCAGACCCGCGCCTGGTCGAGATCCGCGGGATAGCCGAAGCCGACCGGATCGGCCAGCACCTCGTCGAACAGGCGCTGCACGTCGATGCGGATGAAGTTGCCGTCGATCGTGTTCAACCGCTCTGCGAAGGCCGCGTTGTAGGCGATGGCCGCCGCGGTACGATCGGCCGCCAGCTGCGTGCGGCCGTCGGCGCTCAGGTTGACGGCCTCGGAGAAATTGCCCAGCTTCGGCAGCGTCGGCAGCACGATGTAGCGCGCGCCGGCATCCACCAGCGCCTGGGCGATCGCGGCGCTCACATCGGCGGTCTGCCGAGGGTCATCGACATCGCGGATATCGTTGCCCGCGATCAGCGCGTAGTAGAGCGTGTCGGGTCCAACGGTGAGCGCCCCGGAGGCCACGCGCGCCAGGAAGCCCGGCTGTTCGACGCGAAAGCCTCCCGCGGACACCACCGAGTTGCCGGTCACGGAGGCGAGCACTTCCTCCGAGCGGTAACCGCCGACCGCGAAATTGAGGTTGTCCGTGGCCACCGTGTCGGTGCGCGCACCGAACACCAGCAGCGGTGTCGAGGGATTCATGCGCCCGAGGCCGAGGTCGAGCGCCAGCCATTCCGGCATCGAGAGGCCGCGCAGGCCCGTTGCCGGGTCGATATTGGTGAAGCGCAGCCCCGTGGTGCCGCCCAGCTCGAGGTCGGGAAACTGCCCGGAGTCGTCGTAGCTGGCGCCGAAGGCGACGAACTGGCCGAATGGCACCCCGGCCCAAGCGGCGGCGCTGGCCAGCGACGCCGCGGCGATCGCCGTCCTGATGAGTCCCCGCATCCCATGCTCCCCGTGTGCGTTGTTTGCGTGCCCGCTGCGCAACGAAGATCACGAACCGGGCGCGCGAACGGATGAACCGCATCATAGCCACAAGCCGGATGCCGCCACAACGCACGCTGCGCGGCGCGCGCCTGCTGCTGTACCATGCCGCGGTCTCCAGGAAGGTCATCGATGCGAAGCCCCACTGCCTGCACTCTCGCTTCATTGCTGTTCGCGCAGCGCGCACTCGCCGAAGCGCCCCGGGGCATCGACCAGCAGATCGCCCAGGGCTTCAAACCCTTTGCCGACGCGGTATCGGGCTTCGTGTTCGCCGCCATCCCGTTCGGCGATCACGCGGTGCCGTGGATCCTGTTCTGGCTGATCGTCGCCGGCATCTTCTGCACGCTGTACTTTCGCTTCATCAACCTGCGCGGCATGGCGCAGGGCATGCGCATCATCCGCGGCGACTACGACGCGCCGCACCACCACGGCGACACCAGCCATTTCCAGGCGCTGGCGACCGCGCTCTCCGGCACCGTGGGACTCGGCAACATCGCCGGCGTGGCAGTGGCGGTGACCGTCGGCGGCCCGGGAGCGGCGTTCTGGATGATCGTGGCCGCGCTGCTCGGCATGGCCACCAAGTTCTGCGAATGCACGCTGGCCGTGAAGTTCCGCCACCGCCGCCCCGACGGCACGGTCTCCGGCGGCCCGATGTACTACCTCGCGCAGGGCATCGCGGCCGAATACCCGCGCCTCGCGCCGCTCGGCCGTCTGCTCGGCGTAAGCTTCGCGGTATTCTGCGTGTTTGGCACACTGGGCTCGGGCAACTTCTTCCAGGTGAACCAGGCCTACCACCAGCTGCTGCTGATCACCGGCGGCGATGCCAGCGTGCTGGCGGGTCGCGCCTGGATGTTCGGCATCGCGATGGCCGTGGCGACCGGCATCGTGGTGCTGGGCGGCATCCAGCGCATCGCGAAAGTGACCGACAAGCTGGTGCCGCTGATGGCGCTGCTCTATCTCGGCGCCGGCCTCATCGTGATCGCGCATCACGTCGACCTGTTGCCGCAGGCGCTGGCAGCGATCGTCAACGGCGCGTTCTCGGCCGAAGGCGTGGCAGGCGGCGTGCTCGGCGTGATACTGCAGGGTTTCCGCCGCGCGGCCTTCTCCAACGAGGCCGGCATCGGCTCGGCGCCGATCGCGCACGCGAGCGTGCGCACCGACGAGCCCCTGACCGAAGGCCTGGTCGCACTCTGGGAGCCGTTCATCGACACCGTGATCATCTGCACGATGACGGCGCTGGTGATCACGATCTCCGGCGTCAGCGCCGCGTCGACCGGCGCGCAGGGCGTCGCTCTCACCTCGGCCGCCTTCGCGACGGTGATGCCCTGGTTCCCCTACGCGCTCGCCTTGGTGGTGCTGTTGTTCGCCTACTCGACGATGATCGCCTACTGCTATTACGGGACCAAGGCGGCGAACTACCTGTTCGGCGAGAGCGCCGCCGTGGACGTCTGCTACAAGCTGTTCTTTCTCGGCATGACGGTATTCGGTGTGACGATGGACCTGTCGCAGCTGGTGGACTTCGCCGACGCGATCTATTTCCTGATGGCGGTGCCGAACATCATCGGGCTGTACCTGCTGGCACCGGTGGTGAAACGCGAAATGGACAGTTACTTCGCGCGCCTCGCACGCGGCGAGATCCGCCCCGGCCGCGAGGCGCCGGAGCACCTGCTCGGATCGCCCTGACTCAGTCGGCCAGCGCCGCGTAGACGTTCTGCACGTCGTCGTCGGCATCGAGCGCCTCGAGAAAGGCCTCGACCTCGGCGCGCGCTGCCGCGTCGAGCTGCACCGGGTTGTTGGGCCGGTAGCCCAGCACCGCAGACTGCACCGTGAAACCGAAGCCCGGCAGCGCGCGGGTCACCGCATCGAGATCCGTGGGATCGGTCAGGAACAGCGTGACGTTGTCTTCCAGGGGCTCGAGGTCCTGCGCACCGGCCTCGATGGCCGCGAGCTCGGGGTCCGCATCAGGCGCATTCGGCGTGGCCTCGATCATGCCGAGATACTTGAAGTCCCACGACACCGCGCCCGAGTTGCCGAGCTGGCCCTTGCGAAACAGCATGCGGATGCTCATCGCGGCGCGGTTCTTGTTGTCGGTGAGGCACTCGACGATCACCGGCACCTGGTGCGGCGCGAAACCCTCGAAGGTCAGGGATTCGTACTGCACGTGTTCGTCGAGCAGGCCGGCACCCTTCTTGATCGCGCGCTCCAGCGTGTCGCGCGGCATCGAGGCGCGCTTGGCCTGCTCGACGGCCTTGCGCAGCCGCGGGTTGGAATCCGGGTCCGCGCCGGTGCGCGCGGCGACCATGATTTCCTTGGCCAGCTTGGTGAAGATGCGGCCCTTCGTCGCCGCCGCGTCGGCGCGGCCCTTGGCTTTCCACTGAGCGCCCATGATCTGTTCCCCTGAAAAAACCGCGCAATTATAGAGCCCCCGGGGCGGCGCGCCACCCTTCGATCGCAAGGTCAGGCGCGGCGGTTCCCGGCCAGCGGCGGCCTGCAGAGGGTGTCGCAAAAGCCATTGCATTGCGAACGAGCGGGCGTGGTGCGTCGCTGGCCGTGCTGCCCGCCATTGTCCTGCGGGGCACGCACGAGTACGT
>DAORUQ010000081.1:0-13838 GCA_035433265.1 Pseudomonadales bacterium
ATCGGTGCGGCGGACACTCTGTCGCCAGGACGGCGACAGGTAGCCTGCAGGGGTGCGCGTGAATTATCGCCCCCGGCGCAATCTACTTGAAACCTTCAATCCAAGCGCTTCCTCAAAAGACATTCCTGAACGCGTGATTCGGGCTTGAACGGTTCCCGGCTTCAATCCCAAAGCTTCAGCTGCGGATTTCAGGGAGGCGAAACGCTTTCCGTTGATCTCAATCGATCGTCTGCTAAACCGTCGATTGACCAGACCAACCGCTTCTTCAGGCGTCCATCCGATTTCACTCATACGTTGGTTGAAAATCTTGGCGTCAACGCCATAGTGTCCTGCCGCTGCCTGATGCGATGGAAATAGCGTTCCGGCAATCTCTATCGGCTTGGATGTCCCTACCGATCCGCCAGCCGCGGTGTTGTAACCTTTGCTAATCGTATTGCGGACAGTAATCTCCGCCATTTCTTGAGCCTGCAATTCCGAGAAATCGCGCGCGTCGCTCCGAACAAGTTCGATCAAAAAATTTTTCGATCCGTATTTTCGAATCGCGTTATAGAACTTTGACTTCCGCCCCAGTTTCGCGAGCCTGACGTGTCCGCGCCAGCGCGCCTTCAAATCGTTTGTAGTGATTCCGATGTATTCGCGGTTATTTACTTTGTTCCTGACAACGTAAAGCCGATAGCTCCCGGCGGGTGCGCCGGGTAAAAGTTTTCCGTCGAGCACCGTCGGTTCGCGCCATAAGTGGTTCCTCGGAGAACCGTCAAAACGGCGGAATCGTGGAGGTGGCTCCTCAAGATCAACTGCTTGCTCCGGTGTCCAACCCGATCGCAATCGTTTCGATACTAGCTGTTCCCGTTTACCGAAATTAGCGGCCAGGTCAGCCCAACTGTTGAATTGCAACCCCTCGCACGTCACGACGTTATATCGTCGCTCGCGGGTCGGCGTGGGTGGTTCCGCAAAACCCGCCGCTTGTTCATGCGTCCAACCGTATCGAAGCCGATTCGCAATCGTGCCTTCATCTATCCCGACGAATTCTGCAAGCGCTCGGATCGAATTGAAGGTGCCGCGAGACGTATGTATATCTGTCGCGTTATGCGCGACGCGCTCCCGCTTCTTTGCAACGCCGAACGCCTGTTCCGGCGTCCAACCCGAACGGAGTCGACGAGCAGCGGTTTGCATCAGCACTCCAAAGTGCAGAGCAGCCTCCTGAATAGATTCGTATTGAATACCGTTCACGATAACGGTTGTTTTGATTCCCATAAGTCGCGGCGACTGGATGATGAAGGCTGACTAATATTAGCAGCAGATGGCCGCCCAAACGATCAACGGATCAAGCGCGGCGATCGTCGTCGGAGGATTTCCTTTACGGTCGATGAACTGCGCGCTCTCCGGCGCGAGGCTATAACGTTGATAGACTGACCCCGACCAGCGCACCACGCCGATCAGTGTACCCGGCGACGCCTGATGTATGCGGAAAGCATTTCGGTCAGGACGGCGACGGCTTCGTCTACGCGATCGGGAAACGCCTCAAGCTCGATCAATTTGTCGAGGATGCCGAGCGCGCCGCGAATCGCGGCGATCAATTGCGCTTGCGTAAGGGGCAGATCGTCGTCGTTGATTCGCGACAAGCTTAGGCCATCACCACGCTCTCGACCGGCCTTTCGTCGCGGGCTTCGCCCCGGACATTGACCGACTCGACCGCGCGCCCGACGTCGGCTTCGACCTCACCCCCGAGCCGTAGCCGGAACTGGCTGTGGCCGTAGCAGGAACCGGCTATGCTGCATGCCTAGATGCCCCCGACGACTAAGTGTGGGGATGGACGAAAATGCGGGCGATGAAATCATGAGGAGTAGACGCCAATGCCAACCCATTTTGGTGGCTGTCACTGCGGGAAAGTGAGGTTTTCTGTTGAGGCGCCGGTGCGCGTCACGGTGAGCGAGTGCAACTGCTCGATCTGCGCCATGACGGGCTTCCTGCACCTGATCGTGCCGGCCGCGCGCTTTCGGCTGCTCACCGGCGCCGACGTGCTGACGACCTACACCTTCGGCACCGGGGTGGCGAAGCACCTGTTCTGTCGCCACTGCGGTATCAAATCGTTCTACGTGCCGCGCTCCAACCCCGATGGCTACAGCGTGAACCTGCGCTGCCTCGACAAGGGCACGATCGAGCACGTCGACATCGAGCCCTTCGACGGGCAGAACTGGGAGCAGGGCGCCGCGAGGCTGGCGCATCTGTCGCAGGACAGCGGCTGAGCCGGTGGACGCCGCGGGCGCCGTCATGAACGATCACGGCTCGCTCGCGATCCGTGCCTGCACCGCCGACGATGCGATGGCCGCGGTACCGTTGATCCACGATTCGGGCCCGATCGCCTTTCGCTATGTCTTTTCGCATCGTCACGAGGCGCAGTCGCTGGAATTCCTGCGCGCCGCCTTTGTCGACGGCGATGGCGAGTTCGGGTTTCGCAACCACCTGGTGGCGGAGCGCGCGGGCGCGGTGATCGCCGTCGCGGCGCTGTGGGACGCGCGCGCCAACCTGCGCTTCACGGTGGCGGCGGCGCGCCAGATCCTCGGTTTCTACCGCACCGCGGCGCCCGCGGTAATCCTGCGCGGGCTGCGCATGGAACGCGTCGTGAAACCGGCGGCGGCCGGCGTCGCCTACATCGGGCACGTTGCGGTCGCGCCGGCGCTGCGCGGGCAGGGCGCGGGCAGGGCGCTGCTCGGTCATCTGCTCGGGCGCGCGCGTCACGAGGGCTACGCGCGTGCCGCGCTGGACGTGGCTGCCACCAATCCGCGTGCCCGCGCGCTTTACGAGGGGCTGGGCTTTCGCACCGTCGCGACGCGCCGTTCGGCACTGCAGGGCCCGTGGGGCAGGGTGCCTGATCATCATTACATGGTGCTCGACCTCGGGAGCGAGCGCTGGCACGGCGGGACGCCGGGGATATAATCCCCGCGCACACTCACAAGGAGATTCCCATGCGCAAGCTGATACACGCCACGGTGTGGCTGCTGTTGCTGAGCGGGTTGACGGGCTGCGGCTACAACACGCTGCAGAGTGCAGACGAGCAGATCAAGTCGAGCTGGGCCGAGGTGCTGAACCAGTACCAGCGCCGCGCCGACCTGGTGCCGAACCTGGTCAACGTGGTCAAGGGCTACGCCGCGCACGAGAAGGAGGTGCTCACGCGCGTGACCGAGGCGCGCGCGAAGGTGGGCAGCGTGCAGGCCACGCCCGAGCTCATCAACGACCCCGAGGCCTTCGCGCGCTTCCAGGCGGCGCAGGGCGAGTTGCAATCGGCGCTGTCGCGCCTGCTGGTGGTCGCCGAGAACTACCCGAACCTCAAGGCCGACGCCGGCTTTCGCGACCTGCAGGCGCAGCTCGAAGGCACCGAGAACCGCATCACCGTGGCGCGCAACCGCTACATCCAGGCGGTCGAGCAGTACAACGTGACGGTGCGACGCTTCCCCGGCAACCTCACCGCGATGCTGTTCGGCTTCGAGGTGAAGCCGCAGTTCACGGTCGAGAACGAGCGGGAGATGGCGACGCCGCCGGTGGTCGATTTCGGCACGACACCGGCACCGCAGGCGAACTGATCCGGTGCGAGCCGCACTCGCGCGCCTGCTGCTGGCGTTGTTGCTCGCGGCGACATTCGCGGTCGCCGAAGTGCCGGTGCCCGCGCTCGAGGCACGCGTCACGGATCTGACCGGCACGCTGACGACGCAGCAGCGCGGTGCGCTGGAAGAGTCGCTGCGCGCCTTCGAGGCGCTGAAGGGCGCGCAGCTCGCGGTGCTGCTGGTGCCCACGACGGCGCCAGAGACCATCGAGCAGTACGCGATCCGCGTGGCTGAGGCCTGGAAGCTCGGACGCCAGGGCGTCGATGACGGCCTGTTGCTGCTGGTGGCGACGCAGGACCGTCGCATGCGCATCGAGGTAGGCTACGGCCTCGAGGGCGCGGTGCCCGATGCGATCGCCAAGCGCGTGATCGCCGAGACCATCACGCCGTATTTCCGCCAGGGCGACGTCCCCGGCGGCATCGAGGCCGGCATGCAGCAGCTGATGCGCGTGGTCGACGGCGAGCCGCTGCCGCCGCCGGCACCCGCGGCGGGCGGCAGCGGCGTTTCCCCCGATCTGCTGGTCTTCGGTTTCTTCTTCCTGGTGGTCGCGGGCACGGTGCTGCGCGGCATCTTCGGGCGCCTGCTGGGCTCGGGCGTCGCCGGCGGCATCATGGGCATGATCGTGTGGGCGGCAAGCCACGCGCTGCTGATGGCGCTCGGCGCGGCGCTGCTGATGTTCGTGCTCGTGCTGCTGTTCGGCGGCGGCCGGGGTGGTCGCGGGGGCTGGTCCAGCGGTGGTTTTGGCGGCGGGCGCGGCGGCTTCGGTGGTGGTGGTTTTGGCGGTGGAGGCGGCTTCGGCGGCGGCGGAGGTTTTGGCGGCGGCGGTGGCGGCTTCGGTGGCGGTGGCGCCTCGGGAGGATGGTGATGGAGTGGCTGCGCGTGCTGCGGCACCTGGCGATGCCTGCGTGGCGCCTGCGACAGTCGCTGCCGCGCGCGTCGATGCAGGCCATCGAGACGGCGATCGGCGCCTCCGAGCGCACGCACGGCGGGCAGATCTGCTTCGCGGTCGAGACCGCGCTGGACCTCGCGCCACTCGCGCGCGGACAGGCGGCGCGCGAGCGCGCGCTGGAGGTGTTCGCGCAACTGCGGGTGTGGGACACGGAGCACAACAACGGCGTGTTGATCTACCTGCTGCTGGCCGATCGCGACGTGGAGATCGTGGCCGATCGCGGCATTGCCGCGCGGGTTCCGGCGGCGCAGTGGGAGGCGATCTGCCAGGCCATGGAAAGCGCATTCCGCGCGGGGCGATTCGAGCAGGGCGCGCTGGACGGCATCCGCGCGGTGGGCGAGCTGCTGGCGCGGCACTACCCGGAGCGCGGCGCCGACACGCTCTCGAACGCTCCGTACCTGTTGTAGGAGCTGGCCATGCCAGCGACGGCAGCGCTCGGGTGCCCTGCCGCAGATAAACCAGAATGCCGCGGGCATGCGCCGCGCCTCTTGAAGAAAGGAAGATGACAATGGCATTGACGGGCTGCAGCATCCTGGTCACCGGACCGGCCGGCCAGATCGCGTTTCCGCTGGCGGCGCGCCTCGCGCGCGACAACGAGGTGTGGGGCATCGCGCGTTTCGCCGATGCCGCGTCGCGCCGGCGCGTGGAGGAGGCCGGCATCACGACCCGCGCCGTCGACCTCGCCGCGCCCGACTGGAGCGGACTGCCCGAGCGCTTCGACTACGTCCTGCACCTGGCGGCCGTGATCCCGCCCGGCCTCGACTATGACGCCACGATGCGCGTCAACGCCGGCGGCACGGGACACCTGATGCGGCGTTTCCGCAACGCGCGCGCCTGCCTGGTGATGTCGACCTGCGGCGTGTACCAGCCCCCGGACGATCCGGCGCACGCGGTGCGCGAGAGCGATCCGCTCGGCGTGAGCCACCAGCCCTATGCGCCGACCTACTGCGTGTCCAAGATCGCGCAGGAGGCCGTGGCCCGTTTCGCGGCCGAGGCCTACGGGCTCCCGACCACGATCGCGCGCATGAACGCGGCCTACGGCGACAACGGCGGACTGCCGGCGATCCTGCTCGAGATGATCCTGGCCGGGCGGCCGATTCCCTTGCCGACGGGCCGCGCCGCGATAGCGAGCCCGATCCACGAGGACGACATCTTCGCGCACACGCCCGGGCTGCTGGCCGCGGCCGCCGTGCCCGCGACGATCACGAACTGGGGCGGCGACGAGCCGGTGGACGTGCGCGACATGGCCGCGCACCTTGCCGCGCTTGCCGGGCGCGAGGTGCGATTCCTCGAGTCGCCTGACGGCATGACGCAGTTCCGCCTCGATGCCGCGCGCCGGCGCGAGTTGGCCGGCCCCTGCCACGTCGACTGGCGCGAGGGCATGCGGCGCATGGTGGCGGCGCGGCACCCGGAGCTGCTGCGCGCGCCACCCGCTTGAGCGCCGCCGCGCGATCCTGAGCAAACCGTAATCGCGCCCGGTCGCCCTGCGGCCGGATAATCCGTGCACCATCACCATCACCATCACCGGCGCGGGGCGCGGAACATGGACGAATTCGATGTGTGCGTGATCGGCGCGGGCTACGGCGGCGCCACGGTGGCGGCGCTGCTGGCCCAGGCCGGGCGGCGCGTGGCCTTGCTGGAGAAGACCGCGCGAGCCGGGGGCAAGACCCAGACCACCGAGCGCAAGGGCTATCACTTCGAGATGTTCGGCGCGGTCGGCATTCCGGCGCTGAACTCGCGCTTCCACGAACTCGTCGACCGGCTCGGCATCGCCGGACGCGTACCCTTCGTGGTGCCCGAGGGCAACGCGGCCGCGGTGCGTTACAAGACACCCGACGGCACGTGGCGCACGATGCGCACGCCGCTGATCGCCAGCGGATCGCCCGAGGAGATGGCGAATCTGAAGCGCGTCTACGGCGTCGATGACGAGGCGCTCGCGGCGCTCGGCAATTTCTACGGCGCGCTGTTCGCGGTCGACGACGCGCAGCTGGAGGCGCTGGAGAACGTCGGCATGCTGGCGTGGATGACGCAGTTCGGGCTCGCCACGCCGCTCGTGAGCCAGATCTGCATGAGCCTGAACACGCTGTTCGTGGTTGCGGTGGACCGGCTCGCGGCCTCCGAGGCGATTCCCGTGCTGCGCGCGCAGGTGCTGGGCGGCGCGGGCCGGTATCACCTCGGCGGCTATGGCAAGGTGGCCGAAGCCTGCGCCGATTACGTCGTGGAGCACGGCGGGGCCTGGTTCAGCAAGTGCCGCGCGCGGCGGATTCTCGTCGAGAACGGCCGCGCGGTCGGCGTGCTCACCGACGCGGGCACGATCCGGGCGCGCGCCGTGATCTCGAACGCCGGGATCCAGCCGACGGTGCTCGACCTGGCCGGGCGCGAGCATTTCCCGGCGGACTACGTGCGCCGCGTGGAATCGCTGGAACCCTCGTGGGCCATCGCGGGTTACCGCTACGTGCTCGACAAGCGCGTCTTCGATGCCGCGCTGATCCCGGTGTTCTCCGACCAGAGCTGGCTCGACACGGCGCGCTTCGAGGCCATGGCGCGCGGCGAGTGGCCCGAGGTGCCGCTGATCGCGATCGATGTGCCCTCGGAATTCGATCCCTCGCTGGTGCCGGTGCCGGGGCACCAGGTGGCGAACTGCCAGGTGTTCTGCTCGGCGGATCCCGGGTCCGCGCAGTGGGAGGAGGCGATACGGCGCGCCGATGCCGTGCTGGCGGAACTCTGGCCGGATCTCGAACAGCACATCCTGCGCAAGGAGCCCTACGGGCCGAAGCAGGTCTCGGGCATGAGCCGTGATTCCGCGGTGCCCGGTGCCGGCGGCGAGGCCGTGGGAATCGCGCAGGTGATCGGGCAGGTGGGGGCCTCGAAGCCCGCGGCGCGCACACCGCTCGCGGGTCTTTACCTGGTGGGCTGCGACGCCGGCGGCACCGGCGCGGGCACGCACCAGGCGGTGGATTCCGGCTTCAGGGTCGCGCAGCTGGTGGATTCCGACCTGGCATAGGCGCAGGCAGGGGTGGGAGCTGCGCGATTTCCACCGGGCGAACGCGGGCCCGGATTTGATCCGGCTCAAGCACTGGCGATCGGGTTCTTGCGGGGAGCGCAGCGAACTTGCGGCACGGCGAGCTTTGCTGTACCAAAGATGTTTTGGCGCGGCACGGGACGCTCGATGTCCGGCGTCACTGGCTGCCCGCCGCCATCCGGAGGTTTCGATGTCCTCTCTCAGCGAACGATTCGCGCTCCGTTCCCCCGTGTTCGAATCCCTCGAGCAGGACCTGGCGAGCGCCGATAGCTACGAGCAGTGGCACCAGCTGGCCGCGCGGCACGACCGGCTGAGCGGTGCCGAAGAGTGGCGGCGCAACGACGCCTCGCGGCTGTACGACCACGAGAACATCCGCCTGCGGCTGCAGCAGCTGCGACGCCTGCGCAAGAAGGGCGACGACCACGGTCTCCTCTTCGTGCTGAACGAGGGCATCCACGGGAACATGGAGGGCATGGGCAAGGCGCAGCTGTACATGCGCGCCAAGTGCGGCACCAAGAAGCTGATCGAGGATTACATCACCGAGATCAGCGCCGCGCTGGAGTACCTGGCGCCGCGCGACTTCGAGGGCATCCCCTGGGCCGAGCGCATGGAGTTCTACCAGCGCGCCAGCCACTGCTACGGGCGCTCGGCGCTGATGCTGAGCGGCGGCGGCACGCTGGGCTATTTCCACCTCGGCGTGCTGAAGGCGTTGATCGAGCAGGGGCTCTGCCCGGCGGTGATTTCCGGCGCCAGTGCCGGTGCGTTCGTGGCCGCCATCGTCGGCACCCGAACCGACGAGGAGTTCCTCGCGCTGTTCGAGGACAACTACCTTGCACGGGCACTCACGGCTAACCCCGACAACATCAAGATCGGCTTCGGCAGCAAGAAGAGCATCGACATGCAAGCCGTGAAGCGCGAGATGCAGCGGCTCATCCCGGACATGACCTTCCTCGAGGCGTACCGCAAAACGGGGCGCAGCATCAACATCACCATCTCGCCTTCCAGCGCCAGGCAGACCTCGCGGCTGCTCAACCACATCGCCTCGCCCAACGTGACCGTGCTCTCGGCGGTGCTCGCCAGCTCCGCGTTGCCCGGCGTGTTCGCGCCGGTGCAGCTCGAGGCGCGCAACGCGGTGGGCGAGATCAGGCCCTACCTGCCGTCGCGGCGCTGGATCGACGGCTCGTTCTCGCAGGACCTGCCGGCCAAGCGCCTCGGGCGCATGTACGGCGTCAATCACTTCATCGTCAGCCAGGTGATGCCGGGCCTGGGGCGCGAGCCGAACCAGTCGGTGGGCATGCGCCAGATCGTCCGCGACACGTTCGTTGCCGCCACCAAGGAAGTGGTGCGCGGCAGCCTCGACTGGATCCAGCGGCGCACGGCGGTCGGCCCGCGGCTCGGCATGGCGCTGAATACCGTGAACACCCTGATCGACCAGCAGTTCGTGGGCGACATCAACATATTCCCCGGCTACGGGATGTCGAACCTGGGCATGATCCTCAGGATGCTGAGCGAGGACGAAATGGCCCACCTGTTCAAATCCGGCGAGCGCGCCACCTGGCCCAAGATTCCCGCCATCGCCATGACCGGGCGCATCGGCCGCACGCTGGATGGCATCCTGCACGAGTTCGAGGCGCGCGAGTCGCACTGGCTGCGCGCATCGAGGCGCCCGCATGCGGCGCCGAACCCGCCGCCCCGGCGCGTAGGCGCCAAAGCCGCCTGATGCCGGGCGAGGTGCGCGAGCGGCCTGTTGCACGACCGCTCGCATGAGGCAACTGCGCCATCGCCTGGATTCCCGTCCCGCACTGGCGCGCGTGCTGCCCTTTGCCGTGTTCCTGGGGCTCACGGTGTTGCAGGGGCGTCTCGGCCCTGACTCGCTGTACTGGGTCTACCTGTTCAAGACGCTCCTCGGTGCGTTCCTGGTGTGGCTGGTGTGGCCGCTGGTCCTGGAGATGCGCTGGCGCTTCGGCTGGGACGCGCTGCTGACCGGCGTGCTGGTGTTCGCGCTGTGGGTGACGCTCGGCCAGGGGTGGGGGACGCAGCAAGGGCTGTGGGCCGCGCTGTCCGGCCAGGTTGCGACCGGCTCACCGGCGCCGGCGTGGAACCCGTTGGCCGCCTTCGGCGACGCGCCGGCCCTTGCGTGGTTCTTCGTGGTGGTGCGCGTGATCGGCTCGAGCATCGTCGTGCCGCCCATCGAGGAGGCGTTCTACCGCTCGTTCGTGTACCGCTCGCTGCTTGCCGGCGGATTCGACAAGGTGCCGCTCGGCCACTTTGCATGGCGCCCCTTCCTGTTCACCGCCCTCGTGTTCGGTTTCGCACACCAGCAATGGCTTGCCGGCATCCTGTGCGGCGCCGCATACCAGTGGCTGGTGATCCGTCACGCGCGCCTCGGCGAGGCGATGTGCGCGCACGCGATCACGAATTTCCTGCTGGGGATCTGGGTGGTGACGACGGGCGCCTGGCAGTTCTGGTAGTCGTTGCCCCGCTGCCCGGGTCAACGCCAGCGCGCGGCTATACTCGATTGCACCATGACAATCGATCGGGTACCCGGGGCATGAACGCAGAACTGCAACCGCTGAACGCGCGCTTTTCGGCACTGCACATCGATGTCGCGCGTTTCGCGACCGACGATTTCAACCCGTTCCATGATCGCAACAAGTGGCAGCGCATCGAGGGCAACCCCTTCGGCGGGGCAATCGCGCTCGGCTTCCAGCTCTCGAACTTTGCGCTGCACGGTGTCTCGATGCTGCACGCAGCCGCGCCGCTGCAGCAGCGCTACCTGCACGTGCGCATCACCTTCGCCGATGCGGTGCGCGTTGACGACGACGTGATGCTCGCGATCAAGCCGGCGCAACTCGGCGGGGATGGCGCCACTGTCAGTCACCGCATCGCGCTGCGTACGGAGCGCAGCCTCGCCCTGACGGGCCATATCCGCTTCGTGGCGGACGCACCGGCCGATCCGCCCACACCGGTGGAACCGTCGCGATTGAATGACATCCCGGATCGCAGCGACGTGCCGGGAACGGAATACTTCCTCAAGCGCAAGTTCATGAGCACGGCGAACGCCAAGAATTTCCTGCTGGGCGCGAACGTGGATCCCGCCGTCTATTTCGATGAACTCGAAGACCGCGTCCGCTTCACCGAATTGTTCCCCGTCAGCCTGGTTTCCTGCGCGCTGCTCGAGCGCGGCACCCGGCATGGCCACGATTTTCTGCGGGCACCGATGGTGTATTCCTATCACGACATCGTGGTCGACCGGGATGTCGCCTTGCGCCTGCGCAGCAACGACAGGCTCAACATGCTGGTTTCGGCTGGCCAGCCGCCGGGCGACGTGCCCACCACCGGTCTGCGCCGGGAGCAGCGCGTGCACCTGTGTCTCGGCTACACCGGTGCCGGTGAGCGCCTGTTCAGCGCCGAGATCGGCCTCGTGCCGCTGAGTTCGCTCGCCGCGCAGGACCCGGTATCCCCCCGCTAGAGCGATTGCCCGTCATCGATGGTGATCGCCGTGCCCGTGAGCTGTCGCGAGGCGTCTGAGGCCAGCAGCAGCATGATGTCATCGAGCGCGCCCAGGTCGACCAGGCGCCGGCGCGGCAGGCCGGCGACCTGGGCCTGGCCCCGCGCGCCGGCGAACCAGTCCGCGTTGCTCGCGGTCGGTATGATGCCGGGGTGCACGGTGTTGACGTTGATCCCGAGGCGGATCCATTCGCGCGCGAACTGCCGCCCGAGGTGCTCCACCCCCGCCTTCAGCGCGGCATAGGCCGCATCGCCCTGGTTGCTCATGTGCGCGGTCATCGACCCGATCAGGATGATGCGCCCGCGTTGGCTCTCCCGGCTGCCCGCGGCGATCATCCGCTTCGCGCCTTCGCGCACGGTGAGGTAGAGTCCGGTGAAATTCGTGTCGACCAGCGCGCGCAGCCGCTCCAGCGGCACATCGGTCGATCGCCCGCCGGTGCCGATGCCGGCGTTGGCGACTACCACGTCCGGCGCGCCGAAGGCGGCCTCGGCCGCGTCGTAGGCCGCGATGACCGACGGCTCTTGCGCCACGTCGAGCGCCACGGCCAGCGCGCGCCCGCCCTCGGACCCGATCTGCGCCGCCAGCGCTTCGCAGCGCTCGATGCGCCGTGCCCCCAGCACCACCGCAGCGCCCGCCGCCGCGTAGAGCCGGGCGAGATGCGCGCCGATGCCGGCCGAGGCGCCGGAGATGAACGCAATGCGTCCGCGAAGATCGTAGCGGGGCTGGTCCACGCGCGATCCCGTTGCGCTCTCAGCCCTGCTCGCGTTCCCGCGCCCGGTGAATCTCCGCCGAGGTGAAGGCGCTCATGTTGAAGATGCCGCGCGAGGTCACGGAGGGGATCACCACGTGCGCGGGCCTGGTGAAACCGGTGAACAGCGGTCCGATCAACAGCGCATCGGTCAGCGAACGGATCAGTCCCAGCGCGATATTGGCCGCGTCGATGTTCGGCATGATCAGCAGGTTCGCGGCACCGCTCAGCTTCGAGTCCTGGTAGATCGTCTTGCGCAGCGTCTCGGTCATCGCGGTGAACGAGTGCATCTCGCCGTCGAGCTCCACCTCGGGCAGCTGCTCGCGCAGCATCCCGGCGGCCTCGCGCATCTTCAGGGCCGAAGGGGCATTCGAGGTACCGAAGTTCGAATGCGCGAGGAGTGCGACCTTTGGTGTGACGCCAAAGTGGCGCACCAGCTCGATGCTGTTCTTCGTGGTCTCCACCACCTGTTCGACCGTCGGGTCGAAGGTGAGGAAAGCATCGGCCAGGAACAGCGGGCCGCTCGGCAGCAGCAGCGCGCACAGCGACGACACGTGGCGGTGATCGCTGCCGCCGTTGCCGAGCACGCCGCGGATGGTGCGCAGGTGGTCGGTGAATGCGCCCACCTTGCCGCAGATCAGGCCGTCGGCTTCGCCGCGCGCCACCATCACCGCCGCCAGGGCCGAGGCCTGCGTGCGCATCGCGATCTGCGCGGCTTCCACCGACACGCCCTGGCGCCCGACCAGCGCGTGATAGTGCTGCCAGTACTCGGGCTTGCTGTCGGACTCCTCGGGGTTGAATACCTGCACGTCGCGCCCGATCTCGAGGTGCATCGAGAGCCGGTCCATCTGCGCCTGGATCGCATCGGGACGGCCGATCAGGATCGGCTGCGCCACGCCTTCGTCGACCACCGACTGCACCGCGAGCAGCACATCCTCGTTCTCGCCCTCGGCGTAGACGATGCGGGTCTGGTTCTTGCGCGCCACGTCGATGAAGGGCTGCATGAACAGGCCGGAGCGGTTCACGAACTCGTGCAGCTTGCGCCGGTAGGCCTCGAGATCGGCGATCGGTCGCGTCGCGACACCGCTCTCCATCGCGGCCTTCACCACCGCGACCGGCACTTCCTCGATCAGGCGCGGGTCGAAGGGCTTGGGGATCAGGTAGTCGGGGCCGAATTTCAGCGTCTCGCCGGCATAGGCCAGCGCGACCTCGTTCGGCACTTCCTTCTCGGCGAGCCCCGCGATGGCCTTCACGCAGGCGGCTTTCATCGCGTCGTTGATCGTGCTGGCGCCGCAGTCGAGCGCGCCGCGGAAGATGAACGGGAAGCACAGCACGTTGTTGACCTGGTTCGGGTAGTCCGAACGGCCGGTCGCGAGGATCGCGTCGGGGCGTACCGCGAGCGCCTCCTCGGGCATGATTTCCGGCGTGGGGTTCGCCATCGCCAGGATCAGCGGGCGCTCGGCCATTTTCTTCACCGCGGCGGCCTTCAGCACGCCGGGGCCGGACAGGCCCATGAAGATGTCGGCGCCGTCCATCGCGTCATCGAGCGTGCGCAGCGAGGTGTCGCGCGCGTACTTCTGCTTCCACGGGTTCATGCCCTCGGTGCGGCCGGTGTAGACCACGCCGGAGCGATCGACCAGCGTCACGTGGGCCGGGTCGAGGCCCATGGTGACCAGCAGGTCGACGCAGGCGATGCTCGCCGCGCCGCTGCCCGAGACCACCATCTTCACGTCCTCGATCTTCTTGCCGACGATGCGCAGGGCGTTGTAGACCGCCGCTCCCGCCACGATCGCGGTGCCGTGCTGGTCGTCGTGGAACACCGGGATCTTCATGCGCTCGCGCAGTTTCTGCTCGACCAGGAAGCACTCGGGGGCCTTGATGTCCTCGAGGTTGATGCCGCCGAAGGTTGGTTCCAGCGAGGCGATGATATCGACGAGCTTGTCGACGTTCTTCTCGTCGATCTCGATGTCGAAGACGTCGATGTTCGCGAACTTCTTGAACAGTAC
>DAORUQ010000082.1:0-13758 GCA_035433265.1 Pseudomonadales bacterium
GCCAGGACGGCGACAGGTAGCCTACAGGGATGTATTCACGGCGTGTCCGCGGCACTGATGGGTGCTCGAGCGCCGATGGCTCGCGATACGCGGGATTGTCAGGCCGCTATCCAGCTCACGGATGGTTTTACAACACCCTCTTCAACCGGACAATTGTCCGGATAAATCCGGACCTGCGCCAGACCTGCGCCGGTGGCCAGGCGCAGCAGTGAGCGACGCGCCGTCAGCGCGAAATGCTGACCTTCGGTGCCGCGGGCTGCTCGATGCGCAGCTTCTGCGACGGCGCCATCACGCTGGCGGTACCGCTCACGACCACCTTCCCGTTCTGGTTGCTGGCCACGGTCTGCAGCTTCACCAGCTTCTTTTCGTCGGACTTCTCGAGCACCGTGAGCTGCACCGTGATGGTGTCGCCGATGCGTACCGGGCGCTCGAAGCGCAGGTCCTGGCCGAGGTAGATCGTGCCCGGACCCGGCAGCGTCATCGCGATCACGGCGGAGATCAGCCCGCCGGTGTACATGCCGTGCGCGATGCGGCCCTTGAACTGGGTGCCCGCGGCGAACGCCTCGTCGAGATGCACCGGATTGACGTCGCCGGAGACGGCCGCGAACAGCAGCAGGTCGTCCTCCGTGACGGTGCGCGCGTAGCTCGCGGCCTGGCCGACGGTGATCTCGTCGAAGGTCAGGTTTTCCAGCATCGGCATTGTCGGCGCTCCGGCTCGTTTCGGGGAGGCGCGGATTATTGCAGCGCACTCCTGCGATTGCCAGCCGCGAAGCATCTTCGCTACAGTCTTCACCCTCAGCTTCTCTGACCCGCCCGGGGGCGACGAACGGCAATGCACGCAATGGAACTGATCGAGCGGGCGAGGGCCGCCGCGGGCATGCCGCAGCACGTCGGGCTGCTGGAGTACGACAGCGTGCAGGCGGTGCTCGCGGCCGCGGTGGCGCGCTTTCCCGAGAAGCCCGCGCTGAGCAGCCTGGGCCACACGCTCACGTTCCGCGAGCTCGACCGGCTGACCGCGGCGTTCGCGTCGTGGCTGCAGCACCACACGGACCTGCAGCCCGGGGAGCGCATCGCGATCCAGATGCCGAACCTGGTGCAGTACCCGGTGGTGTGCCTGGGGGCGTTGCGCGCCGGGCTGATCGTCGTGAACACCAACCCGCTCTACACGGCGCGCGAGATGGAGCACCAGTTCCAGGACTCGGGCGCGACGGCGCTGGTGCTGCTGGCGAACATGGCGGCGAACGCCGCGCCGGTGCTCCCGCATACCGGCATCCGCCACGTCGTGGTCACGGAGCTTGCGGACCTGCACCCGTTCCCGCGCCGCCTGGTGATCAACGCCGGGGCGCGCTACCTGAAGAAGCTGGTGCCGCCGTACCACATACCGGGCGCGGTGGGGCTGCGCGAGGCGCTCGCACGGGGCGCGCGGCAGGCGCATCACGAGGCGGCACCGGCGCCGCAAGACGTGGCGGTGCTGCAATACACCGGCGGCACCACGGGCGTCTCGAAGGGCGCGATGCTCTCGCACGGCAACATCGTCGCCAACATGCAGCAGGCCGGCGTGCTGTTCTCGACCTACGATTTCCGCGAGGGCGAGGAGACGCTGCTGCTGCCGCTGCCGCTGTATCACATCTATGCGTTCAATGCCTGCCTCGGCATGCTCGCGCGCGGTGCGCACACGGTGCTGCTGCCCAATCCGCGCGACCTGCAGAGCCTGGTGGCCGCGTTCCGCGACTCGCGCTGCTCGGGCTTCGCCGGCCTGAACACGCTGTTCGTGGCGCTGTGCAACGACGCGGGTTTCCGCGCGCTCGATTTCTCGCGGCTCAAGGTCACGATGTCCGGTGGCATGGCGCTCACGATGGCCGCCGCGCGTCGCTGGAAGGAAGTCACCGGTGTGGAGATCGTCGAGGGCTACGGCATGAGCGAGACCTCGCCGGTGATCTCGCTGAACCCGGTGAACGCGAATCACCTCGGCACCATCGGCATCGCGGTGCCCTCGACCGAGGTGCGCATTCTCGACGACGACGGCAACGAGGTGGAGGCAGGCGAGCCCGGCGAGCTGGTGGTGCGCGGCCCGCAGGTGATGCTCGGCTACTGGAACCAGGCCGTGGAGACCGCGAAGGTGCTCTCGCCCGAGGGTTGGCTGCACACCGGCGACGTGGCCGTGGTGACGCCGCAGGGTTACCTGAAGATCGTCGACCGCAAGAAGGACATGGTCGTGGTGTCCGGGTTCAATGTGTACCCCAACGAGATCGAGGAGGTCGTGGTCGCGCATCCGGACGTGCTGGAGTGCGCGGTGGTCGGCATTCCCGATGAGCGCACCGGCGAGGCGCTGCGCGTGTTCGTGGTGCCGCGCCATCCCGGCCTGACCGAGAAGGCGCTGCGCGATTTCTGCCGTGAGAACCTCACCGGCTACAAGATGCCGCGCGAGTTCGTGATCCGCACCGAACTGCCGAAGTCCAACGTCGGCAAGATCCTGCGCCGCGAGCTGCGCGGGCAATGAGCGGCCGGAGGCGCTGAACGCATGGTGGCCGGGCCGCCGCGCGCGGCCGGGTTGCCGCCCGCGTTGAAGGAACTGCAGTCGCGCCTGGCCGAGGGCATGAGCGGTGATGCCGCGCGCCTGAACCGCCAGCTGGCGCAACTCGCGGACCTGGTGCGCCGCGGCAAGCCGCACGACCGGCTGCTGGCGGGCATCGAGGCCGCGATCGCCGAGTCGATCGCGCGCGTGGCGCGGCGACGTTCGCTGTTGCCGCAGGCGATAAATTACCCCGAGGAACTGCCGGTCTGCGGCGCGCGCGAACGCATCCTGGAGGCCATTGCCGGACACCAGGTGGTGATCCTCGCCGGCGACACCGGCTCGGGCAAGACCACGCAGCTGCCCAAGTTGTGCCTGGAGCTCGGGCGCGGCGTGCGCGGCATGATCGGCCACACGCAGCCGCGGCGCATCGCCGCGCAGGCCGTCGCCTCGCGCATCGCCGAGGAGCTCGGTCCCGCGGGCGCGGCGACGGTCGGCTGGCAGGTGCGCTTCACCGATCGCTCCTCGCCCGACACGCTGGTCAAGCTGATGACCGACGGCATCCTGCTCGCGGAGATCCAGCACGACCGCCGCCTCGAGCGCTACGACACCATCATCATCGACGAGGCGCACGAGCGCAGCCTCAACATCGACTTCCTGCTCGGCTACCTGAAGCGCCTGCTGCCCGAGCGACCCGATCTCAAGCTCGTGATCACCTCGGCGACCATCGACGTCGAGCGCTTCGCGCGCCACTTCGACGGCGCGCCGGTGATCCAGGTCGAGGGGCGCACCTACCCGGTCGAGGTCTGGTATCGCCAGCCGCCCGAGGAGGAGCCCGACCTGACGCGCGCGATCGTCGCCGCGATCGAGGAGCTCATCGCGCACGAGCGCGGCACGCCGCATGCCGGGCGCGGCGACATCCTGGTGTTCCACGCCGGTGAGCGCGACATCCGCGAGACGGCGCTGGCGCTGCGCAAATCCGATATCGCGCACGCCGAGGTGCTGCCGCTCTACTCGCGGCTGTCGCAGGCCGAGCAGGCGAGCGTGTTCAGGCCCTCGGCGCGCGCCGGGCGGCGCATCGTGCTGGCGACCAACGTCGCCGAGACCTCGCTCACGGTGCCGGGGATCCGCTACGTGATCGACCCGGGGCTGGCGCGCATCAGCCGCTACAGCGTGCGCTCGAAGGTGCAGCGCCTGCCCATCGAGCCCATCGCCCGCGCCAGCGCCGAGCAGCGCAAGGGCCGCTGCGGGCGCATCAGCGAAGGCATCTGCGTGCGGCTGTATTCCGAGGAGGATTTCGCGGCGCGCCCCGCGTTCACCGACCCCGAGATCCTGCGCACCGGGCTCGCCTCGGTGATCCTGCAAATGCACGCGCTGGGGCTCGGCGAGGTGGGGCGCTTTCCGTTCCTCGACCCGCCCGAGGAGCGCCAGGTCAACGACGGCATCCGCCTGCTCGAGGAGCTCGGTGCGCTGGATGGCAAGCGCCTGAGCGCGATCGGCCGGCAGCTCGCGCGCTTGCCGGTGGACCCGCGCATCGGGCGCATGTTGCTCGCCGCCGCCGGCCTCGGCGCGCTGGCCGAGATGCTGGTGGTCGCGAGTTTCCTCAGCGTGCAGGACCCGCGCGAGCGCCCGGTGGAGAAGCAGCAGGCGGCCGACGAGAGCCACCGCCGCTTCGCCTGCGCCACCTCGGATTTCGTCTCGGTGCTGCAGCTCTGGGCCTATGCCGAGGACAAGCGCCAGGAGCTGTCGGTGAGCGCGTGGCGGCGGCTGTGCCAGCGCGAGTTCCTGTCGTTCATGCGCCTGCGCGAGTGGCGCGACATCCACTACCAGTTGCGCCTGATCAGCCGCGAACTGGGCCTGCGCGAAAACCACGAGCCGGCCAGCGAGGAAACGCTGCACCGCGCGGTGCTCGCCGGCATGCTGACGCACATCGGCACGCGCACCGAGGAGCGCGACTACGAGGGCGTGCGCGCGCGTCGCTTCAACCTGCATCCCGGCTCGTTCGTGTTCCGCAAGCCGCCCAAATGGGTGGTGGCGGCGGAACTGGTCGAGACCACGCGGCTCTACGCGCGCAGCGTGGCCGCGATCGAGCCCGAGTGGGTGCTGCCCTGGGCCGAGCACCTGCTCAAGCGCGAGCACCACTCGCCGCACTGGTCGGCGCGCGCGGGCAAGGTGATGGCCAGCGAGCGCATCCGCCTGTTCGGGCTGGTGCTCTCGGACAAGAAGAGCGTGGACTTCGGGCGCATCGACCCGGTGGAGGCGCGGCGCCTGTTCATCCAGAGCGCGCTGGTCGAGGGCGATTACCAGAGCAAGCAGAAATTCTGGGCGCACAACCGCGCGCTGCTCGCCGAGGTCGAGGCGCTGGAGGCGAAGGGGCGCCGGCGCGACCTGCTGGTCGAGGATCGCGTGATCCATGACTTCTACGACGAGCGCCTGCCGTCCGAGGTGCACGATCATCCCTCGCTGGAGAAATGGCTGCGCGCGGTGCAGGCGCGCGAGCCCGAGGCGCTGTGCATGCAGCGCGCGAGCCTGCTGCGCAAGCTCGATGATGGTGTCAGCGGCGCACAGTTCCCCGATGCGCTGGTGTGGCAGGACCTGCGCGTGCCGCTGGCGTATCGCTACGAGCCGGGGCATCCGGCCGACGGTGTGACCGCGGTGCTGCCGCTGGCGCTGCTCGATCACTTCCCGCGCCATCTGCCGGAGTGGCTGGTGCCGGGGCTGCTGCGCGAGAAGCTGATCGCGCTGCTCAAGACGCTGCCCAAGCAGTATCGCAAGGCGCTGGTGCCGGTGCCCGATACCGTGGACGCGCTGCTGCCCCTGCTGAAGCCCGGGGACACACCGCTGCTCCTCGCGCTCGGCGAGGCATTGCGCCAGGGCCGCGGGCTCGCGATCCCGCGCGAGGCCTGGCAGGAGGAGGCGCTCGATGCCTTCTACCGCATGAACCTGCGCGTGCTCGATACCGCGGGCGCGATCGTGGCAGAGGGGCGCGATCTCGCCGCGATCCGCCTGCAGCTCGCGCCGCAGGTGCGCGCCGAGGTGCAGCGTGCCGCGCCCCGGCAGCACGCGCGCAGCGGCATCACGCGCTGGGACTTCGGCGCGCTGCCCGCCGTGGTGCGCGTCTCGGGCAAGGCGCTCGACGTGCCGGGTTACCCCGCGGTGCGCGACTGCGGCGAGACGGTGGCGACCGAGACTTTCTCCGATCGCGAGGAGGCTGACGCGATCCACCGTGCCGGCGTGCGCCGCCTGCTCCTGCTCGACTGCGCGCAGGCCGCGGCCTACCTGCGCCGCAACCTGCTGAAGGATGCGCGCACCGGGCTGCGCTGGGGCCGCGGTTTCGACCGCGCGGCACTGGTCGAGGACATCCTGCTCGGCGCCATCGAGGGTTGTCTGCCCGAAGACGCCGCGCTGCCGCGCGAGCAGGCGGATTTCGCGAAGCTCTCGGAGCGCTGCCGGCGCGAGATCACGCCGCGCGCGCAGCAGATCGAACAGCTGCTGGGGCGCATGGCCGAGCAGTTGCACGCGATCAACGGCCAGCGCGCGATCCTCGGCAAGCCTGCCTTCGCCCAGGCCAAGCGCGATGCCGAGGCGCAGCTCGAGGCCCTGCTCGCGCCCGGTTTCCTCTATCGCACCCCCGCGCGCTGGCTGGAGCGCCTGCCGGTGTACCTGAAGGCACTGGCGCTACGCCTCGAGAAGCTCGCGCTGCGGCTGCCGCGCGACCAGGAGGCGGTGCGCGAGCTCGAGGTGCTGGGCAAGCGCCACGCCGATTACCTGGCTGCGCACCCCGGTTCGGCCGCTGCCGCCGTGCGCGTGCAGGAGTACCGCTGGATGCTCGAGGAATACCGCGTGTCGGTGTTCGCGCAGCAGCTGGGCACCGTGGCGCCGGTATCGCCGAAGCGGCTGGAGAAACTGTGGGAGGAACTGCTGGCAGGCAGCTGATGCGAGCGCCATTGCCGGGCACGCGATCGGCGGGGGCGAGGGCTATCGGCTACACTTGCGGCTCGTTCCCGCAGCCGAATCCAGCGCATGGCAATCGTCGTCAAACAGGAATCGCTCATGGTGCCCGTGACCGGCAAGGTCCAGCTGCACCTGCGCCGCCTGTGGACAGGAGACAAGGGCGCCGGCCAGCCGGTGCTGATGTTCCACGGCGCCGCCGAGGACGGGCACATCTTCTACTCGCACTCGGGCCTGGGGCTGGCGTGCTTCCTCGCGCGCAAGGGCTGCGAGGTCTTCGTGCCCGATATGCGCGGCAAGGGCAAGAGCTGGCCCGCGATCAACCAGCACAGCGATTTCGGCTTCCACGAGATCGTGACCGAGGACATCCCCGCGCTGGCCGCCACCGTGAAGCGCCTGGGCGGCGGGCGCGAACAGACCTGGATCACGCACTCGCTGGGCGGTCCGCTGGTGGCCGCGGCGCTGGCGCGCCTCGGACCCGAGCCGCTGGGCGTGCGCCAGCTGGCGCATTTCGCCGCCAGGCGACAGATCCGCACCACGGGTTTGCGTCGCCGCCTGATGGTCGACCTGCTGTGGAACCGCATCGGCCGGCTGGCGGTGTCGTTCGAGGGCTACCTGCCGGCGACGGCGCTGGGCCTGGGTACCGCGCGCGAATCGAGGCGCTGCTTCCTCGACGGCATCAGCTGGTCCACGCGCGAGCAGTGGATCGATGCCGAGGACGGCTTCGACTATGGCGCGACGCTGGCGCGCGGGCGCTGGCTGCGCAGCCTGTATTTCGCCTCGGCCACCGACCGCGCCTTCGGCAGTCCCGACGACGTGCGCGACTTCATGCACGAACTCGGACAGCACGACGGGCGCATGCTTGTGCTGGGGCGCGAGGCGGGCAATCTGCGCGACTATTCGCACACCGGCATGCTGACGCACCCCGAGGCCGAGCAGGACCACTTCCCGCAACTGCTCGACTGGATGCGCGAGTAACGCAGGTCGGGCTTCAGCCCGACAAGCGTTCGCCCGCCCCATCTGGACCTCACCCGCCCCTCGGGGTTTAATGCCTGCGGTGCTCACGCGCCCTCCGTTACGACCCACAAGCATTCCGAGGAGAGATCCCGATGAAAACCAACAGCTTCAAGCCGCTGGCCGCGGCCCTTGGCGCCTCCATGCTCGCCACCGCGCTGGCACCCGCCGTTTCGGCCACGGAGAACCCCTTTGCGCTGAACGAACTGAAGTCCGGCTACCAGCTGGCGCAGGCCGAGACCACCGAGGGCACGGAAACGAAGCCCGCCGAAGGCAAGTGCGGCGAGGGCAAGTGCGGCGGTGAAAAGACCGGCACCGAGGGCAAGTGCGGCGGCGACAAGAGCGGCGCCGAGGGCAAGTGCGGCGCCGGGAAGGCCGGCGAGGGCAAATGCGGCGGTGCCGCGAAGGCCAACGAGGGCAAGTGCTGCGCCGAAGGCAAGTGCGGCGGCGCTGCCTGAGCCGCGCCGTCCACGCGATGCAGGCGCTGCCATTCGACGGGGCAGGGCTCGGGTTGCGGCGGTCCCTGATGGGGCCGCTCGCGGCGCTCGAGGCCGGCCAGGTCGATTTTCTCGAGGTCGCGCCCGAGAACTGGATCGGTGTCGGCGGGCGGCTGGGGCGCGCGTTCGGCGCGCTCGCCGAACGCCAGCCGGTCTTGCTGCACGGTCTGTCGCTGGACATCGGCGGTTTCGCGCCGCTCGATACCGGGTTGCTGGCAAAGGTGCGCGATTTCAAGCGCGCGCACCGCTGCCCGATCTACACCGAGCACCTCAGCTACTGCGCCGCGGACGGTCACCTCTACGACCTGCTGCCGATCCCGTTCACCGAGGAGGCCGTGCGCCACGTCGCCGCGCGCGTGCGCCAGGTGCAGGACCTGCTCGGCGAGCGCATCGCGCTGGAGAACGCCTCGTACTACGCCGCGCCCGCGCAGCAGATGGGCGAGGCCGAGTTCATCCGCGCGGTGCTCGAGGAGGCCGACTGCGGGCTGCTGCTCGACGTGAACAACATCTACGTCAACAGCATCAACCACCGCTACGACGCGCGCGAGTTCCTGGCCGCGCTGCCCGGTGAGCGCGCGGTCTGTGTCCACGTGGCCGGGCATTACGTCGAGGCCGAGGACCTGCGCGTCGATTCGCATGGCGCCGCGGTGATCGACCCGGTCTGGGAGCTGCTGGCCGAGGCCTACCGGCTCTTCGGCGTGCTCCCGACGCTGGTGGAGCGCGACTTCAACATCCCGCCGCTGCCGGTGCTGCTCGCAGAGGTCGCGCGCGTGCGCGAGATCCAGCGGGAGCAGCTCGCTGCCGCGCACGCGATGGCAGCGCGCGTTGCGGGAGCGCGCGCATGATCGGCGCACACGAGCGCGCCCAGCGCGCCTTCGCGGCGTACGTGCGCGAGCCGCTGGGGCAGCCCCTGCCCGAGGGTATCGAGCCGCGGCGCATGAAGATCTACGCCGAGCTGGTCTACAACGCCTTCGAGGGTTTCGTGGCCGGCGGCTTTCCGGTGCTGAAGAGCCTGCTCGATCCCGAACGCTGGCAGGCGCTGGTGCGTGACTTCGTTGCCGCGCACGAGTGCCGCACGCCGTTCTTCCTGCAGATCGGCGAGGAGTTCCTCGCCTTCCTGCAGACGGGCGCCGCGCAACGGCACGCGCTGCCCGGCTTTGCGCTGGAGCTCGCGCACTACGAGTGGGTGGAGCTCGCGCTGGATGTGTCGGAGCAGGAAGTGGATGCACCCGGCATCGATCGCGCCGGCGCGCTCGAATCGGGCGTCCCGGTACTGAGCGCGCTGGCCTGGCCGCTGTCCTATGCCTGGCCGGTGCATCGCATCTGTGCGGCTTTCCAGCCCGAGGCATGCGATGCGCAGCCGAACTGCCTCGTTGTCTACCGCGATCGCGCCGATGCGGTGAAGTTTCTCGAGACCAATCCCGCGACGCTGCGCCTGCTGGGACTGGTCCGCGACGAGCGCCTGACGGGTCGCGAACTGGCGGCGCGACTGGCAGTGGAACTGGGTCAGCCGGGCGTGGCCGCTATCGAAGGCGCCGCGCTCGACACGCTGGAGCGTCTGCGCGAGATGGATATCGTGGCAGGGGTGCGCCTGGCGGCAACGGGCCGGTGATCTGCAGGCGGCCCGCCGAGCGTAACCGCATATGTCGCGAACTGGCCCAAGCGAATGCGTATGCTAAGCTGGCACATTGATTTTGCACGGTATTCCCCGATGAACGCTCTCTCTCGCGCCACCATCGCGCTGCTGCTCTCCGCCCTGCTGCTGGGCAGCACGGGCGCGCGCGCGGCAGGCGAACAAGCCGATCCCTGGGAGGGTTTCAACCGGCGCGTGTTCGTATTCAATGAGTTCCTCGATCGCAACTTGCTCAAGCCCGTGGCCAAGGGGTATCAGAGGATCACCCCGGAGTTCGTCAGCAACGGTGTCAGCAACGTGTTCAGCAACCTGGGCGAGGTGCCGAGCTTCGTCAATCACGTGCTGCAGGGACGCCTTACGGAGGCCGGCCAGGATGGCGGACGTTTCGCGGTCAACACCACGCTCGGGCTGGTCGGCCTGTTCGATGTCGCGAGCAGGATGGGCATCGAGCAGAAGAACACGGACCTGGGCATCACGCTGGGACGCTGGGGCCTGCGCTCCGGACCCTACCTGGTGCTGCCGCTCCTCGGTCCGAGCACGGTGCGCGACGGCGTGGGCCGGGGCGGCGACCACTTCCTGGCGCCGCTCAACTATGTCGAGGACGACACCCTGCGCTGGTCGCTTCGCAGCCTCGATCTGGTCGACACGCGCGCGGACCTGCTGAGCGTCGAGGAACTGATCACGGGCGACCGCTACGTGTTCATGCGCAACCTCTACATCAAGCGGCGCGCCTTCCTGCTCAACGGAGGCGAGCCGCCACCGGCAGAGTTCGAGGACGAGTTCGACGACGATCTGGGCGATGAATTCGACGGCGAAGAACTCTGATTCTCGGCCCGTTTGCCAAATAGTTCTCGAATTCCCCGTTCCCCGGGCGCGACCCGTTCCAGCCGGTGCTATAGGAACCTGACCGTTCCCGTGATCGAGGCCTGCGCGATGAACCCCTCCACCGGCACCGCGATGTTCACTCCCGACCCGCGCCGCAGCCGCGGCAACCGTGGCGATGCGGCGAAGAAAGCGGTCGCTGCGGGACAGGGTGCGTGGTTCGGGCGCCTGGAATCGTGGTTGCGCCGCAGCCGGCGCCCGCGCAGCGCCGATTGAGCCTCAGCCGCGGTTCTGTTCGAATTGCGCACCGGCGTCGAGCCGGGTGCGGATGAATTCCTGGTGCGGGACGTAGATCAGTCCCGCGATCTTTCGGATCAGGTGCTCCTCGTACTTGTCCACCGCGCCGTCGGCGAAAGCCACCGACCACATCGCGCGCAGCAGATCCGACTTCTCCTCGTCCGAATACTCCTCGTTTATCAGGCGCGTGAACGCATAGCTGGACGTGGCTTCGCGCGCCTCGGCGTCGGCCAGCGCGAGCAGTGTCTCGATTTCCGCGTCGCTCAGATCGAAGCTGCGGCGCAGCGCCTCCTGCAGCGCCAGCTGCTCGCGCGGATCGAAACCGTAGTCGGCGCGCGCGACCTCGATCAGCAGCGCAGCGGCGGCGAGGTGGCGCCCGTGCGCGCTGTGCACGGGCGGCGTGTCCGCGCCGAGGCGGGCGGCGAGGAATTCCTTCAGCTTCGTCAGCACGGCGCATAGCCTCCGATGGTGGCGCGAGCGGGCGGCGCGCCCATGTCGCGGGGAACCCAGGCCGCGGCGTCGCGCAGCACCTCGATGCCCGCATCGTCCTTGTAGCCCTGCTCGGCAATGTGGCGGCGAAAGCGCCTGCCGCCCGGGCAGCCCTGGAACAGGCCGAGCACGTGGCGGCTGATCTGGCACAGGCGCCGGCCCGCGCGCAGTTGCCGTTCGACGTAGGGCAGGAAGGCTTCCAGCGCCTCGTGCCGCGAGGGCACCGGATGCGCGTCGCCGAACAGCTCGGCGTCGACCTGCGCCAGCAGCCAGGGATTGTGGTAGGCGGCGCGCCCTAGCATCACGCCATCGACGTGGCGAAGGTGCTCGCGGCAGGCATCCAGCGAATCGATGCCGCCGTTGATCACGATGTCCAGCGCCGGGAAATCCTGCTTGATGCAATAGACCGTCGGGTAGACCAGCGGCGGGATCTCGCGGTTCTCCTTCGGCGACAGCCCGCTCAGCCAGGCCTTGCGCGCGTGCACGATCACGGTCCGAGAGCCGGCCTCGCTCACCAGGCGCACGAACTCGTGCAGTTCTTCCCAGGAGTCGCGCTCGTCGATACCGATGCGGCACTTCACGGTCACCGGCACGCGCACGGCCGCGCGCATCGCGGCGACGCACTCCGCGACGAGCGCCGGCTCGGCCATCAGGCAGGCGCCGAAGCGGCCCGACTGCACGCGGTCCGAGGGGCAGCCCACATTCAGGTTGATCTCCACATAGCCCCATTGCTCGACGATGCGCGCACTCTCGGCGAGCTCGCGCGGATCCGATCCGCCGAGCTGCAGCGCAACAGGGTGCTCGCCGGCGTCGAAATCGAGCAGCCGCGCGCGGTCGCCGTGGACGATCGCCGCACTGGTGACCATCTCGGTGTACAGCAACGCGTGACGCGACAGCAGGCGCAGGAAGTACCTGCAGTGGCGGTCGGTCCACTCCATCATCGGCGCCACGCAGAAGCGGTGCGACGCAGGCGGCTGGCAGATATGCGAAATGTCAGTCAATTGGAGGGAAATCCGATCGCCTTTTTCAGCTTCATTCTCCAGGGTTTTGCCTGTTGTGTCAGGCAGGTTTTACTGAAAGTTTGCGGCGTTGACAGGGTGGGTGGAGCGCTGCTGCGGGATGCGGTCAAGCCATGACGCGGAAATCTTGCGCTCGTACGCGTCCTCGATGGATGTTGCGCTGGGATGCGCGTGCTGGTTTCATTCCATCCGGCGATTTATCCGGACTTTCTTCCGGCCTCAAATCTGTCGATTTCTCTCTAACTAAATGATAACGTTGACATGATTTTCTATTGAATCCGGACATGAAATCGGACATACAACCGGCCATCGATCGCGGCGAGAGCATCTCCCTGATGGAGCCGCTTCTCCTCAGTAGCGACTCGCGACACCGCGGTGTGTTGACCGATCTGGCCGTGGAACTGGCCGCACGAACCACAGGGTTTCGGCGATCGCTCCCCGCGAGCCTCGTGGGCGCGCTTGCGGAACTCGTGCGCGCAATGAACTGCTACTACAGTAACCTGATCGAGGGGCACAACACGCACCCTGTCGATATCGAGCGCGCGCTCAAAGGTGACTACAGCGATGACCCCCGGAAGCGCAATCTTCAGCTTGAAGCCACGGCGCATATAGCGGTCCAGCGCTGGATCGACACGGGTGGGCTGCAGGAGAGCGCGGTCTCGGGCGCCTCGCTCGCAGAGATCCATCGCCGCTTCTGCGAGCAGTTGCCGGATGAGCTCCTGTGGGTGGAGGACCCTCTCACGAAGGAGAGGATCCGGGTAATCCCCGGCGAGTTCCGCCGGCGTGATGTTGCAGTCGGCCAGCACATCCCCGTCAGTGCGGGCGCCGTTCCTCGATTCCTCGAGCGATTCAGCGAGGCATACTCCCCGCTTGGCAAGACCGAGACGATTCTATCGCTCGCTGCGGCGCATCACCGGCTCCTGTGGATTCACCCCTTCCTCGATGGCAACGGGCGCGTTGCGCGTCTCGTTTCCCACGCGACCTTGCTCACCGCGCTCGACACCGGCGCCATCTGGTCCGTTGCGCGCGGACTCGCACGCAACGTCGATACGTACAAGCGCCATTTGGCGGCGTGTGATCTCACGCGGCGCAACGATCTCGATGGCCGCGGGCACTTGAGCGAAGAGAGCCTTGCCGCGTTTGCCGAATTCTTCCTCCGCACTTGTCTCGACCAGGTGGAGTTCATGGAAGGCCTGATGCGTCCCGATGCGCTGCGCGCGCGCATCCTGTTGTGGGCCGAAGAGGAGATCCGGCTTGGCGAGTTGCCGGCGAGAGCAAATACCCTGCTCGATGCGCTGCTCTATCGCGGTGAGATCCCGCGCGGTGATGCCCAGACGATCATTGGAACCGGCGAGCGGCAGGCAAGGCGCGTCGTCGCGGCGCTCATTGAGCGCGGCGCCATCACGTCGGCGAGCCCGAAGCTGCCTCTCCATCTCGCGTTCCCTGCAACCCTGGTGTCGCGCTGGATGCCGGACCTCTTTCCCGAGCGTACCGGCTGATCAAGATCCCCGCTCCTGATCGGCG
>DAORUQ010000083.1:0-13703 GCA_035433265.1 Pseudomonadales bacterium
CGTTGACCTTTATGTAGGCCAGTCCCTTGGCGCCGTAGATGCCGACGAATCGCGTGTAGTCGTCGATCTGCTTGCGGCTGAGCAGCGAGCCTCCGCCCGGTACCTTCAACGCGGCCACGCGCCCGTCCGGGTCATTGGCGGGCGCGGAGAACACCTTGAAGTCGACCGCACGCATCAGGTCACTCACCTCGACCAGCTCCAGCGGGATGCGCAGGTCGGGCTTGTCGCTGCCAAAGCGCGCCATCGCCTCGGCCCAGGTCAGGCGCGGAAATTCGCCGAGGTCGTGCTTCAGCACCTGTGCGAAGAGCCCGCGCACCATCGCTTCGGCGGTGGCGGTGATCTCGGCCTGGTCGGCGAAGGCGAACTCCAGGTCGATCTGCGTGAACTCCGGCTGGCGGTCGGCGCGCAGATCCTCGTCGCGAAAGCACTTCACGATCTGGTAGTAGCGGTCCACGCCGGCCACCATCAGCAGTTGCTTGAACAGCTGCGGCGACTGCGGCAGCGCGAAGAAGCGCCCCGGGTGGGTACGGCTGGGCACCAGGTAATCGCGCGCCCCCTCTGGCGTCGCGCGCGTCAGCATCGGCGTTTCGACATCGATGAAGCCGCGCTCGGCGAGAAAGTTGCGAATCGCCATCGAGATGTCGGAGCGCAGCCGCAGGTTGTTCAGCATCTCGGGGCGGCGCAGGTCGAGGTAGCGGTAGCGCAGGCGCGTCTCCTCACCGACATTGGCGTGCTCGTCGAGCTGGAACGGCGGCGTGTCGGAAACGTTGAGGATCTCGAGCTCGCGCGCGTAGACCTCGATCCGCCCGGTCTTCATCGCGGGGTTCACGGTCGCCTCGGCGCGAGCGCGCACGCGGCCGCGTACGCGCAGGACGTACTCGCTGCGCACGCGATCGGCCGTGGCGAAATGCTCGCCGCAATCCGGATCGAACACCACCTGTACCACACCCTCGCGATCGCGCAGGTCGACGAAGATCACCCCTCCGTGGTCGCGGCGCCGATCTGCCCAACCGCAGATCGTGACCTCCTGGTCGACGTGAGACGTATCGAGATCACCACAGTAGTGCGTGCGCATGGCGTGAATTTCCGCGGATGGGGAGGGTTCGGGATGCTCAGGCGCCGCCGGCGCCCGACGTGGGCGCGGGCGACGACGCGGCGGGCTTGCTGTCGCCTCCGGAGGAGCCCGAATCGCCGGCGAGGTTCTTCTTGCTGCCGCTCTTGAAATCAGTCTCGTACCAGCCGCCACCCTTCAGCCGGAAACCCGCCGCGCTGATCTTGCGCTTCAGTTGCGGCTCGCCGCATTCCGGGCAGACGGTCAAGGGTTCATCCGAGATCTTCTGCAGCTTTTCGAGCTCGCGATTGCAGCCCTGGCACTGGTACTCGTAGATCGGCATACCGGAAACCTCCTCGGTCTGGACATCAACTACGCGCGCGCCCCATGACGCGACCGCGAAAAAGCGGCGGATTATACTCCACCCGGTCCGCGCGAATTATGCCAACTGGTGCCATTCCTGGCGCGCCACCGGACCGGCCATGGCGCCCCTTTGCGGCTCGTTCATGCCTCCTCAGGCGAGCGCCGCGCGCCGGCGCAAGAAAAATGCCGGACGCTGTTGCCGTGCAATAGTGAATGCATTATATATACGGGCGCTGTAGCGCAAAGCGCGCGAAAAACCTGTAATTACAGCAATTACACGGGCTTCTCCCCCCGGAAGCCACACTGCCAAACAACCTGGAAACCAGAAGGAACCAACATGGCCGCTGACAAGAAAAAAGCCGCGAAGGCAGCACCGAAGAAGGCTGCTGCGAAGGCAGCTCCCAAGAAGGCTGCCGCGAAGGCAGCACCGAAGGCTGCTGCAAAGCCGACCCCGGTCAAGGAAAGCTGGAGCAAGACCCAGATCCTCAACGAGATCGCCGAGCGCACCCAGCTGTCGCGCAAGCAGGTCACCGCGGTGATGGCGGAGCTCGAAGGCATCATGAGCCGCCACATCGCCAAGAACGGCCCGGGCGATTTCGTGCTGCCTGGCCTGCTCAAGATCACCACGGTAAAGAAGCCTGCCACAAAGGCTCGCAAGGGCATCGACCCGTTCACCAAGCAGGAGCGCATGTTTGCCGCCAAGCCCGCCTCGGTGAAGGTGAAGATCCGTCCGCTGAAGAAGCTCAAGGACATGGCCGGCTGAGGCTGATCCGCCGGCCTGTCTCTCGAACCCCTCTGCGAGCAATCCAGGGGGGTTTTTCGTTTCTGGAGCCTCCTGCGCCGCCGGGTGGCCACGCGCCGACACGGTGTAATCCGCGCCGTTGCTGCGACATTCTGCGGTCTCTGTACCACCCCGCTCGCCTGTACGCTGATCCCGCCTGACCGTAGAATTTGCGCCTGATCCAGCGGACCCCACAGCGGAACCCCAGCATGCGCTCCAGCCAGCTATTGATAGCCACCCTCAAGCAGACGCCGGCGGACGCCGAGGTCGTCAGCCACCAGCTGATGTTGCGCGCCGGCCTGATCCGCCGCCTGGCATCGGGACTCTATACCTGGCTGCCGCTCGGTCTGCGCGTGCTGCGCAAGGTCGAGACCATCGTGCGCGAGGAAATGGACCGCAGCGGCGCGCAGGAGGTGCTGATGCCGGTGGTGCAGCCCGCCGAGCTGTGGCAGGAATCGGGGCGCTGGCAACAGTACGGCCCCGAGTTGCTGCGCATCAGTGACCGCCACGAGCGCGCGTTCTGCCTCGGCCCCACGCACGAGGAGGTGATCACCGACCTCGCGCGCAACGAGTTGCGCAGCTACCGCCAGCTGCCGGTCAACTTCTACCAGATCCAGACCAAGTTCCGCGACGAGATCCGCCCGCGCTTCGGCGTGATGCGCGCTCGCGAGTTCATCATGAAGGATGCCTATTCCTTCCACCTCGATGCCGAGTCGCTGGACCAGACCTATCGCGGGATGCACCGGGCGTACTGTCGCATCTTCGATCGCATCGGGCTGGGCTACCGGCCCGTCATCGCCGACACCGGCAGCATCGGGGGCAGCGAATCACACGAATTCCACGTGCTGGCGGATTCCGGCGAAGACGCGATCGCGTTCAGCGACGCCAGCGATTACGCCGCCAACGTCGAGAAAGCCGAGGCGCTGGCGCCCACTGCGCCGCGCGCGCACCCCGCCGCGGCGCGCGCGATGGTCGCCACTCCCGGCAAGCACACCATCGCCGACGTCGCGACGTTCCTCGGCGTGCCCGAGGCGCGCATGGTCAAGACTCTGGTGGTGAACGGCTCGAGCGAGGCGGCGCCGCTGGTGGCGCTGGCGCTGCGCGGCGATCACCAGCTGAACGCTGTCAAGGCCGAGGCGCACCCGCTGGTGGCCTCGCCGCTGTGCCTGGCCTCCGAAGCCGCGATCACGGCGGCGCTTGGCTGTCGCCCCGGCTCGATCGGCCCGGCGGACCTCGGCATCCCCGTCATCGCCGACCGCAGCGCCGCTGCGCTCGCCGATTTCGTGTGCGGAGCCAACCAGGACGGGCAACACCTCACGGGCGTGAACTGGGAGCGCGACTGCAACTACGCCGAGGTTTGCGACCTGCGCAACGTGGTCGACGGCGACCCGAGCCCCGACGGCCACGGCAACATCGTGGTGCGTCGCGGCATCGAGGTCGGCCACATCTTCAAGCTCGGGCAGAAGTACAGCGCCGCGCTAGGCGCCAGCGTGCTGGACGATGCCGGCGCGGAACGCACCATGACGATGGGCTGCTATGGCATCGGCGTGTCGCGCATCGTCGCGGCGGCGATCGAGCAGAACCACGACGCGGCCGGCATCGTCTGGCCGGATGCCATCGCGCCGTTCACCGTGGTGCTGCTGCCGCTGAACATGCACAAGTCGGCGCTGGTGCGCGAGACCGCGGAGCGGCTCTATGCGCAACTCGCCGCCGCCGGCATCGACGTGCTGCTCGATGACCGCGACGAGCGCCCGGGCGTGAAGTTCGCCGACATGGAACTGATCGGCATCCCGCACCACGTCGTGATCGGGGAGCGCTCGCTGGGCGCGGGGATGCTCGAGTACAAGCACCGCGCCGGCGGCGAGCGCGAGGAAGTGCCGGTGGGCTCGATTGGCGATTTCCTGTCCGCGCGCATCAAGACGGCTACGGCCTGAACCGGGAGACTACGACATGCTGAACCTGATCGTGCTGCTCGCCATAGCCTGGCTGCTGTGGCTCATCCGCGAGGAACTCGCGCAGATGAGCGAACGCCAGCGCAGCCTCAAGCTGACGCTGGAACGCCTGGCCGAACGCCTCGATACGTCGGGGAAGAACGAGACGTAGGTCAGCCGGTGCGCAGCCAGCGCGCGACGTCCTCGGCGTAGTAGCTGAGGATCATGTCGGCGCCGGCGCGCCGGAATGCCATCATCGTTTCCAGCACCAGCGGGCGCTCCTCCATCACGCCGGCCGCGACGGCGGCCTTGATCATCGCGTATTCGCCACTGACCTGGTAGACGGCCAGCGGGCGCGCGCAGTGCGCACGGATGTTCGCCAGCACGTCGAGGTAGGCCAGCCCCGGCTTGACCATCAGGATGTCCGCGCCTTCCTGCTCGTCGCGCACCGATTCCGCCAGCGCCTCGCGGCCGTTGGCCATGTCGAGCTGGTAGCTGGAGCGGCTGCCCTTGAAGCTGCTGTCCACCGCGTCGCGGAACGGGCCGTAGAACGCCGAGGCGAACTTCGTCGAGTAGGACATGATCGGCAGCTGCCCGAAGCCGGCCGAATCGAGCCCGCCGCGCAGCGCGGCGACCATGCCGTCCATCATTCCCGAGGGCGCGATCATGTCGACGCCGGCGTGCGCGGCAGTCAGCGCCTGGCGCACCAGGTTCTCCAGCGTCGCGTCGTTCTGCACCTGGTCACCGGCGACCACGCCGCAGTGCCCGTGATCGGTGTATTCGCAGAAGCAGTTGTCGCTGATGACCAGCATGTCCGGCGCGGCCTGCTTCGCGCTGCGGATCATGCGCGCCATGAGCCCGTCGGGATTCCAGGTGTCGCTGCCGCAGGCATCCTTGCGATGCGAGACGCCGAACAGCATGACCGCCCCGATGCCACTGTCGCGCGCGCGCGCCACCACCTCGCCGAGCGCGGCTTCGGGGTGGCGCACCACGCCCGGCATGCTCGCAATGGGCACCGCGGCGGCCACGCCCTCCTCGACGAAGACCGGCAGGATCAGCTGCGCGGAGGTGAGGGAATGCTCCCGCACCAGGCTGCGCAGGCGCTCGGTGCGGCGCAGCCGACGGAAGCGAAACGGCATCTCGGTCACGCGAAGGACTCCGGTACGGGGCAACGACGGGGCGCGGCAGGCGGGCTCAGACGCCCATGCTGCCGAGCGCAACCAGCATGTTGTTGACGATCGCGGTCAGGTTGGGATGGCGGGCCTCGAAGCCGGTGATGGCCTCTTCGAGCTCGTCGACCAGGCCGGCGGGATCACCGACCGCATTCTCCTCGTCCAGTTCGCGCTGGACCTGCCCCGCAAGCTCCTCCAGGCGCGCGAGCGCATCGCGGTCACCCGCGTCCGCGCGCGCGATTTCCTCGCGCAGGCGCCCCAGGTCGGCGCGCAGTCTGTCGATCGCCATATGCACTCTCCCGCTGCTGATGGTGCCGATTATCGGCCATCGCGCGGGCGGGGCATACCCCTCTGCTCAGGGCGCGCCGTCGAAGAAGCTCGCGAAGCCACTCGGCGCGTGACGCCCGAAGCAGATCGTCTCCAGAGTACCCAGCCCCACGCGCTCGCCCATGCGCGCACGCACCAGTTGGTGGACATGGATATTGGGGTAGTCCAGCGGGTCGATCTCGTCCAAGCGCCAGGATTCGCCCGCGATCGCCTCCTCGCCCTTCCAGATCCCGTGCCCCCAGGAGGGATGCGAGTAACCTATGCCCTTCATCTGGAACGTGAGCACGGGCTCGAGCGTGATCCGGTGCTCGACGCCCGCAGCCTCGACGAGCACGATTTCCGCGCCTTTTGCGCGCCGCGTGCCGCTGGCCCAGTGGATGCGGTGCCGCGCGGTCTGCATGTGCTGCAGCGCGGGTTCCTCGGCGGGAATCAGCTCCGGCGCACCGTACACCGGCACCATGCAGGCGCCGAGCTGCGTCGGATGCCCGTCGCGGTCCTCGAAGGTATTGAACTGCGTGGCGACGTCACCGAAATCGATCGGCGACCACACCCAGTACACGCCAGGCTCGCCGTTCAACTTGCCCGGCGCGCCGCCCTCGGGCTCCCCGACCGGCCGCACGCCCCAGGACTTGTCGCGCGCGCCCAGGGACTGCTCCGCACGCACCTCGTGGCGCACACCGCCGACCTTGAACCAGCCCGACCAGCAGCCGAACTGCGTGAAACGACTGTTGTGCATGATCAGCCGGCCATCGTCGAACATCAGGTTCTTCGGTTCCTCGACCGGCACGCTGCGCGCGGCGAACAGCAGGTCGCACTCGATGCCGGTTTCATTCGACACGAGGCGCACGCGCACGCGGCGCAACGGCTCCTGCACCTCGATGGCGAGCGGCCCGACCACGGTCTGGGCACGGTCCGCCGGCGCGCGACGCGACCCGTGGAAGCTGTGCTGCACGCCGTCCACGACCACGCTGAAGTGCCCATCCATCACGCGCCGGTTCGGGTACAGCCCGAAGCCGATCTCGAACAGGAACGCGCCGCCCGTGTCGAAGCCGTTGAACCAGTAGCGGTCGTAGAAGTTGCGGTCGCTCTGCGAGGGCTGGGCGACGGGTTCGTGGGTCTGGTGGATGCAGTAATCGTCGAAGGACGTGATCATCGTGGTGTCTCCCGGTCGGACGCGCTGCCGCGCGCGAAGGTTGTTGCGGGCAATGGCCGGCACTATCCATACGCCCACCCAGGGTGACAAGTTACGTTTTGGCCAGAGTGCGGGCGCGACGCCGCGGCCCCGCTAGTCCGCGAACGTGCTGATCGAGACGTCGTAGACGCCGGCCTCGCGCGACTGGTCCGCTATGCCCGCGAAGACTTCGGTATCGGAGTCCTCGTGGGCGCGGATCAGCACCGCGGCCTCCGGATTGCCGGCGTGCAGGCGCTCGATGGTGGCGCGCACCGAGCGCGCGTCGACGCGGCGCTCGCCGAGCCATATCTCGTTGCCGGCGGTCACGGTGAGCAGGATGTTGCGCTTGCCCGCTTCCCCGACCTGCGGCTGCGGCCGCGCGACGTGGATGCCGGTCTCCTTCACGAACGATGCCGTCACGACGAAGAAAATCAGCATGATGAAGACCACGTCGAGCATCGGCGTGAGGTCGATCTCGGACTCGTCCTGGCTCGCGCGGCGGCGCGGGATGTGCGTCGGCATCGGTGTTCCCGGGCGCCGCTCAGGCCAGCGCCGACGCCGCGCGCTCTAGGTAGCGCTCGACGATGCGCGCGACCTGCTCCGGCGGCGCGGTCTTCATGCCGCCGCTGGCGCCCTTGACCAGCCGCGCGTAGACGCCCTCCACGATGCAGGCCTGCTTCCACCAGCCGAACGCGGTATAGAACGCCGCGTGCGGCAGCGCCTGCCCCGTGATCTCCTCGTAGCAGGCCACGACATCGGCGCGACGCGGGAACTGCGGTAGCCGCGTGGGGGGATCGGGAAGGAAGCTGATCTCGTCCCCGGGTTCGGCCCAGTACATCAGCGACCAGAAGAAGTCCGCCACCGGATCGCCGATGGTGCAGAGCTCCCAGTCGAGCACCGCGCGCACGCGGTGGTCCGGCCCGAGCACGGTGTTGTCGAAGCGGTAATCGCCGTGCGCCAGCCCGGCACGCCGCGTCTCTGGCGGGATCCCGGCGCTCAGGCGCTCGTGCAGCTGGCCCAGCAGCGGCAGGTCGCGCGTCTTCGACGCCTCCACCTGCCGCCGCCAGCGTGAGAGCTGCCGCGCGACGTAGCCTTCGTGCTTCCCGAGATCGCCGAGGCCAACGGCCGCGGGATCGAGCATGTGGAAGGCGGCCTGCGTGGCCACCAGCGAGCGCATCGCGGCGCGGCAGGCCGCGGCATCCATGTCTGCAGCGCCGGCGCGGTCGCGCAGGATCAGCCCGTCGACGAACTCCATCACGTAAAAGGGAGCCCCGGTCACCGCGGGATCGTCACAGAAAGCCAGCATCGCGGGCACCGGCACCTGCGGGGCATGCGCGCCGAGCGCGTGCATGATGCGCCACTCGCGGCCCATGTCGTGGGCCGTGGCCAGTGCACCGGCCACCGGCGGACGGCGCAGGATGAACGCGCCGCCGCGCGCGTCTTCGAAGCGGTACGTGAGGTTGGAGCCGCCGGCGGCGATCAGGCGAAACGCAAACGGCGGCGCCGCCCGCGGCAGCTTTTCAGCCAGCCATTGCGTCACGCGCTCGCGCTCGATTCCTTTCAGCGGTTTCTCTTCGCTCATGGCTCGTCCTCAGGACACCGTGGCGCGGATCGCGCGCACCCGCTCGCCGAAGAGCTCCCCGGCGCGCCGGCGCCGGGCCGGCACGTATTCGCTGGGCTCGGCGACCGCCGCCATGCCGCGCGTCAGCTCGCGCGCGACCGTCTGCTTGTGCACCTCGTCGGCGCCGTCGGCGATGCGCAGCGCGCGCGCCACGCGGTACATCCCCTCGAGCGGCATGTCGGTGGTGTAGCCGAGCGCGCCATGCACCTGGATCGCGCGATCGATGATCGCGAGCAGCGTGCGCGGCACCACGAACTTGACCATCGCGATCTCGCGGCGTGCCTCGCGGCTGTAGTCGCCCTGCTGGTCCATGCGCCAGGCCGCGCGCAGCACCAGAAGCCGCGCCATCTCGAGCTCCGCGCTCGATTCCGCGATCATCTCCTGCACCAACTGCTGCTTCGCGAGTGGCCGGTCCCGGGTGTCGCGCGACACGGCGCGCTCGAGCATCATCTCCAGCGCGCGATCGGCCTGCCCGATGCAGCGCATCGCGTGGTGGATGCGCCCGCCGCCCAGGCGCTTCTGCGCCAGCACGAAACCGTCACCCGGCGCGCCGATCATGTGGTCCAGCGGCACGCGGCAGTTCTCGAAGCGCACCTCGGTGTGGCCGCCGATGCGATCCATCAGCGCGTCGCCCGCGAGCGGGTGGTGCATCGAGCCCACGTCGCGCACGAGCACCACGCCGGGATGGCGGCACGGCACGACGAGCATCGCGGCACGCCGGTGCGGCGGCGCCTCGGGGTCGGTCACCGCCATCACGATCATGAAGTCGCTGACGCTGGCGTTCGAGGCGAACCACTTGTGCCCGTTGATCACCCACTCCTCGCCCTCGCGCTCGCAGCGCGTGGTGATGCCGGTGGGATCGGAGCCGCTGTTGTGGGGCTCGGTCAGCGCGAAGGTGCTGCGCACGTGGCCGGCGAGCAGCGGCTCGAGCCAGCGCCTGGCCTGCTCGGCGTTCGCGCCGGCGGCCAGCAGTTCGGCGTTGCCGGAATCGGGTGCCTGGCAGCCGAAGATCTCGGGCGCGAGCACGCTGCGCCCGAGCACCTCGTGCAGCAGCGCGAGGCGCAACTGCCCCATGCCGCAGCCGCCATGCGCGGGTGGCAGGTGCGCCGCCCACAGGCCGCGCTCCTTCACCTGCTGCTTGAACGGCGCCCACAGCGCATCGAGCTGGCGCTGGTTCAGCCCCTCGCCGGCCAGTTCGAGCGGCAAAATGGTTTCGTCGACGAAGCGGCGCGCCCAGCCGAGATCGGCCTCGAAGTCCGGATCGGTACTGAAGTCCCATGCCATGCGGCAGTTCGCTCTGCTGGTTGTGTTCCGGGCATGTTACGCGAGACCGGGGCGCGCGCAATTCTTGTCACGCGCCGCGCGCCCTGATACGCGATCAGCGCGCGCGCGCTGACCGATCGGCCTGTATTGCCTCGATGATCGGCGCATTGGCCGCGGGAAAATCGGCGGGATCGAGTGCCGTGACGGGCAACCAGCGCAGCGGCTGGCCTTCGCGCCCGTGCGCCGTGCCGCTGAACGCGAGCACATGCCACACCTCGAGGCGCACCGAGCGCTCGGGATAATCGTGTTCGATGCTGAGCAGCGGCGCAGCGTCCTCGACGCGGATGCCCAGCTCTTCGTGCAGCTCGCGCGCCAGCGCTTCCAGCACGCTCTCGCCGGCGGCGACCTTGCCGCCGGGGAATTCCCACAGCCCGCCCTGGTGCAGGTGCTCGTGGCGGCGCGCGACCAGCACCTCGCCGGCGGCGTTGGTGATGACGCCCACGGCCACGCGCAGCATGGTGCGGCTCCCGGCGGCCCCGGGCGACGCTGCGCTGCGCCCGCTCAGGTGCGGTATTCCGCGTTGATGCGCACGTAGTCGTGCGACAGATCTGTGGTCCACACGGTCGCCTGTGCCGCACCGCGCGCGAGATCGATCGCGATCAGGATCTCCTCCCCGGCCATGACCCGCTGCCCGGCGGCCTCGGTATAGGCGGGATCGCGCGCGCCGTTGCTCACGATGACGACGTCGTTCAGGCGTATGCCCACGCGCTCGACCTCCAGCCCCGGCACGCCGGCACGCCCCACGGCGGCCAGGATGCGCCCCCAGTTCGGATCGCTCGCGAACAGCGCGGTCTTCACCAGCGGCGACTCGGCCACCGCGTAGGCGACGCGACGGCACTCGGCGTGATCGGCGCCGCCGCTCACCGCGACGGTCACGAATTTCGTCGCGCCCTCGCCGTCGCGGATGATCGCCTGCGCCAGCTCCAGGCAGACCTCGTGCACGGCCCGTTCGAGCAGGGCGGCGGCAGGGTCATCGGCCGATGCGATGGCCGGCGCGCCCGCCCGGCCGGTGGCCACCAGCACGCAGGCGTCGTTGGTCGAGGTGTCGCCATCGATCGTGATGCAGTTGAAGCTGCCATCGACCGCGCGCGCAACGATCCCCTCCAGCACCGCTTGCGCCACCTCGGCATCCGTGGCAACGAAGCCGAGCATGGTCGCCATGTCCGGGCGGATCATGCCGGCGCCCTTGGCGATGCCGCTGACCGTGACCTCGACCGTACCGATCCGCACGCGACGGCTCGCACCCTTGGGACGCGTGTCGGTGGTCATGATGCCTTCGGCCGCTGCCTCCCAGGCCTCGGCATCCAGCGCCGCCAGCGCCTCGGGCATGCCGCCGGTGACCCGCTCCAGCGGCAGCGGCTCGCCGATCACGCCGGTGGAGAACGGCAGCACCGCCTGTTCGGCCACGGCGCCGAGGCGGGCGAGCTCGCGGCAGCAGGCACGCGCATCCTCCATGCCGCGCGCGCCGGTGCCGGCGTTGGCGTTGCCGGTGTTGACAAGCAGGTAGCGGATGCCGCCGGGAGCCGCCGCCAGGTGCTCGCGCGCCACCGTCACCGGCGCGGCGCAGAAGGCATTGCGCGTGAAACGGGCCGCGACGCGGCTGCCCGGCGCGAGCTCCAGGATCACGAGATCGCGCCGGCCGGGCTTCCTGACGCCGGCGCGCGCCACGCCGAGACGAACGCCCCGCACGGCGGACAGGGGGAAACGGGAAGGCGCGCCCACGGGCATCGGTTGCGGTCCTCGAAGTGGATCAGCCGCTCAGGCGATCTGCCCGTGGCACTGCTTGTATTTCTTGCCCGAGCCGCAGGGGCAGGGTTCGTTGCGACCGACCTTGGGCATGTCGCGCACGAAGGGCGCGGGCGCCGCGACCTGCGCGGTCTCGCCCGCCGGCTCCTCGCCGGGCACCAGTTCGGGCGCCTCGGCATGCACGTAACGCGCGCCCTGCGCCTCGCGCTCCTGCGCCTCGCGTTGCTGGCGCTCCAGGGCCTCGACCTCGTCCTCGCTGCGCACCTGCACCTTGGAGAGAAAGCGGACCACCTCGTACTTGACGTTCTCCAGCAGTTCCTCGAACAGCTTGAACGCTTCGCGCTTGTATTCCTGCTTGGGATTGCGCGCGGCATAGGCGCGCAGGTGGATGCCCTGGCGCAGCGCGTCCATCGCCGAGAGGTGCTCCTTCCACAGCGTATCGAGCACCTGCAGCATGATGTGGCGTTCGAGCTTGTGCATGTCGGCCCCCAGCGGTGCCACGCGCTCGGCATAGCCGGCCTCCACCGCCGCCACGATGCGCTCGCGCAGGCGCTGCTCCTCGAGCCCCGACTCTTCCTCGAGCCAGCGCGCGATGGACAGCGTCAGGCCGTACTCGGCATGAAGGTGCTGCTCGAGCCCGCTCACGTTCCACTGCTCTTCCAGGGTCTGCGGCGGGATGAAACCGCTGATCACGCCGTTGACCACATCGGCGCGGATCTGCCGGATGGTGTCGCTCACGTCCGCCGAGGCCAGCAGCTCGTTACGCTGCTGGTAGATCACGCGGCGCTGGTCGTTGGCGACGTCGTCGTACTCGAGCAGCTGCTTGCGGATGTCGAAGTTGCGGCCCTCGACCTTGCGTTGCGCCTTCTCGATAGCGTTGCTGACCATGCGGTGCTCGATCGCCTCGCCGCGCTCCATCCCGAGCTTCTGCATGAAGCCCTTCACCCGGTCCGAGGCGAAGATGCGCATCAGGCTGTCCTCGAGGGACAGGTAGAAGCGCGACAGGCCCGGATCGCCCTGGCGTCCGGCGCGACCGCGCAACTGGTTGTCGATGCGCCGCGACTCGTGACGCTCGGTGCCGATGATGTGCAACCCGCCGGCATCCAGCACGCGCTGGTGGCGCTGCTGCCACTCAACGCGCAGCGCCGCCACCTGTTCGGGCGTGGCATCGGCGAGCTGCGCGAGCTCCGCCTCGAGGTTGCCGCCCAGCACGATGTCGGTGCCCCGGCCCGCCATGTTGGTCGCGATCGTGACGGTTGCGGGCCGCCCGGCCTGCGCGATGATCTCCGCCTCGCGCTCGTGGTACTTCGCGTTCAGCACCTGGTGCGCGATGTTCTGCTTTTGCAGGAAAGCGGACAGTTCCTCGGAGGTCTCGATCGACGCGGTGCCCACCAGCACCGGCGCGCCCTTCCCTGTGCACGACTGGATGTCGGCGACCACCGCCTCGAATTTCTCTTCCTTGGTCAGGTAGACCAGGTCGTTCAGGTCCTTGCGCAGCGTGGGCTTGTTGGTCGGGATGACGACCACGTCGAGGCCATAGATCTGGCGGAACTCGAAAGCCTCGGTATCGGCGGTGCCGGTCATGCCTGCGAGCTTGCCGTAGAGACGGAAGTAGTTCTGGAATGTCGTCGAGGCCAGCGTGTGGCTCTCGGCCTGGATGCGCACGCCTTCCTTGGCCTCGATCGCCTGGTGCAGGCCCTCCGACAGGCGCCGCCCGGCCATCGTGCGTCCCGTGTGCTCGTCGATGAGCACCACCTGGCCGTTCTGCACGATGTACTCGACGTCGCGCTGGAACAGGTGATGGGCGCGCAACGCCGTGTGCACGTGGTGCAGCAGGCCGAGATTGATCGCGTGGTAGAGGCTCTCACCCTCGGGCAGCAAACCCTCGCTGATGAGCATCTGCTCGATGAACTGGTGGCCTTCCTCGGTGAGCTCGACCTGGCGCAGCTTCTCGTCGATGACGAAATGCCCGTCGCCGCCCTCCTCCGAGCCGCGCTGCATGCGCGGCACCAGCACATTCATGTGCTTGTACAGGCGCGAACTGTCCTCGGCGGCGCCGGAGATGATCAGGGGCGTGCGGGCCTCGTCGATCAGGATCGAGTCGACCTCGTCCACGATCGCGAAGTTCAGCTCGCGCTGCATCCGGTCATCCAGGCTGAACACCATGTTGTCGCGCAGGTAGTCGAAACCGAATTCGTTGTTGGTGCCGTAGGTGAT